>CALDSN010000085.1 GCA_937924555.1 uncultured bacterium
GACCACCGAGATCTACACTCTTTCCCTACACGACGCTCTTCCGATCTCAGTTCTTCGAAATGCGTGCCCATGCAAGCTTGCATGATGCGTGGGATTCCCAGCGCATCCCCAAGCTGTATAAGCCCATCTCCATCTACGAGAACTCAGGCGGTAGGATAGGCTTTTTCATCAAGAATGTGGGACCCGGCACCAGTGCTCTTGCACGTATGAAAGCGGGAGACACTCTGGAGCTTATCGGTCCCTTGGGTAACGGCTTCCCCATGTTCACCGGAAGAAGAGTGCTTCTGGTATCCGGTGGCATTGGCTATCCTCCCCTATCCTATCTGCAAAAGGAGCTCATCAACCACAATCTCATCTTCTGGGCACATGGTGGCGCAACCCAAGCAGACATCTTCCCCTGTGATGAAGTGTGGACAGTGGACGGCTCCATCGGCAAGATGGGGTTGGTAACAGCAGGATTAGCTGATTTGCTGCAGCAGAAAAAGATAGACTTGGTGATTAGCTGTGGACCCATCCCCATGCTGAAACAAACGGCAGAGATATGCAGTGCACATGCTGTGGAACATTACACTTCCATGGAGGCATACATGGCTTGCGGAATCGGCGTATGCCACGGCTGTGCCGTTCCCATCGGCACGGAGGATAACTGGGACTATCTGCGCGTATGCAAGGACGGACCCGTATTCAACGCAGCAGATGTGCTTTGGAGCAAGTTATGACGAACATCAGCACCAAACTTGGTAAGCAGAGCTTCCTCTCCCCCATCACCGTGGCATCCGGCACTTTCGACCTGGAGAATTTCGGGTTTCTGCCCCAGGACTATCTGGGTGCTTTTGTATGTAAAACCATTACCCGCCAACCAAAAGTGGGCAATCCACCTCCGCGCTTATACGAGAGTGAAGCGGGATTGATCAATTCCATCGGCTTGCAAAACCCTGGCTTGGACAAGTTCGTGGCGGAGTATCTGCCAAAATTGCGCGAGAGCCTTTCCATCCCGCTTATCGTAAGCTTTTCAGGCACCAGCATCAAAGAGTTTGGGGAGATTATGACCCGCTTGGAAGCCGAAGAAGGCATCAGCGGGTATGAACTGAATGTATCCTGCCCCAATGTGGAAAACGAGGGTATTGCCTTTGGGGTGGATCCGCAAGTGGTGCATAAACTCTGTGCCACCCTTGCCCCCAAAACCAAACGCGAACTTACCGTTAAACTAAGCCCCAATGTTACCGACATTGCCGCCATTGCCAAAGCAGCCGAGGATGGCGGAGCAAGCAGCATTGCGCTCATCAACACCGTGTATGGCATGGCTATTGATTATCGCACAGGGAAGTCCAAGATTAAGAAAGGTATCGGTGGTTACAGTGGTATCGGCATCAAGCCCATTGCCCTTGCCTTAACCCACAAAAGCGCACAGGCTATCAAGATCCCCATCCTCGCAATGGGTGGAATCTACACTTGGATGGATGCCTTGGAGTTCTTCTGGGCAGGGGCAAGCATGGTTGCCATCGGTACAGCAAACTTCATCGATCCCTTAGCAGCTCAGAAAATTCATCAGGGCTTAACTGCCTTCATGGAAGAACGACAACTCAGCTTACAGGACATCATCGGCAAGTGCGAGATTTAGAAGCCGAATAGCAACTCCACAGCAAGGTTAAAGGTATTCAGATATCAAGGGTGCAGTGCTAATGCTCTGCACCCTTTTTTGTGTCCTAAACCTACCTGAGCTCTAATACCAATATTAGGTCATCCCCTCGTGACTCTCTCGTGACTCCCGGGTGGGATGAGGGAATCATGAGTGAATCATGATGCAGAGATATAGCATAAGAGTAAGCGGCAAAGCAATCTTTGAATACATAGAAAGATGGTGATTACATGAACTAACTTATACTTATCAGCTTAGAAACACAATCGAACTACAACTGAAGTGTTTATGTAAAGCTGATTAGGTGTTATGAGCTAACTATCAGAATGGCAGGACAACAGTGGTATCGATGCGCCATTGCCAGTTCCCCAGGGCAGTACCGGGGATGTTCATGCGGGCAGAATCGTCGAAGGAAAGGATATCTTGAAATGGCACAATAATTCTTTCGCACGATGAGGCAGCAGCAATATTGCGCATGATGCGAGAGACATTATCTGCCGAAATCTGTTGACGGCAGTCCCTTTTGGAGTTCTCTTGGCAGTAATGATGCAAATGAGCAATGCTTGGTGAATCGGGAGGAAGAGCCTGATACCAGCCTTTGAGGGTGGAGTTATCGTGAGTGCCGGTGTATAGCCATCTGTCTGCGGAAAATTCGCGTACCCGGGGAACGCTGTCCTCGAAGCAAAACTGCAATACTATCATGCCCGGAAAGCCGAAGTGATCGCGCACTCTGCATACTTCCTCGTTAAGGATGCCCAGGTCTTCCGCGATAAAATGCTGCTTACCAAAGCGTTGACACAGCTTTTCGAAGAAATCCCATGGAAGAGCTGGAATCCAAGCTCCGTCTCGGGCAGAACTTGGCGCAAGAGGCATTCCTGATGAGTTATAAGTACATGGTACGCGCCAATAGTTTACGTATCCAATGAAGTGGTCAAGCCTCAGGATATCAATATAGGACATCGCTGCGGCTATCCTCTCAAAGAACAGCTGGAAACCATCCTTCTGCATTTCCTGCCACCGATAGATGGGATTGCCCCAAAGCTGACCCTCTGCCGCGAAAGCATCCGGGGGAACTCCGGCAAAGCTGAGACGAAGTCCGTTATCATCCAGCTCAAAGAGCTGCCTGTTTGCCCACACTTCAGCACTTTCGTAGGATAGATACAATGGCATATCCCCCACTAAGCTGAGGCCATCTGAGGCAAGGGTATTGCGAAATTGTTGTAGCTGATCTCGAACAATGCACTGGCAAGCGGCAATAAGCTGCATCTCTGTGGCATGATGTTTCCATAGCTCTTGGTAAAGAGTCTCGCTGTAACAACGATGCTCTTCGTTCCAGTTGTACCAGGCGTTATCGTCATAGATGCGACTCAGAACCTGAAAAGCCAGATATGGCTTTAATCTATTGCCTTCAGAGCTAATGAAAGAATCGACATCATTGGCAATCAGCCAATTGTTTGCTGCAGTAAAGAGCAGTTTATCCTTTGCCTTATATACGCTTTCGTAGAATACAGTGTCCCCCATGGGAAGCTTTGCTGCTTCCAGAGAACTACGATTCACCAAGCCGTTTTCGAAGAGCAATTCAGGGCTGATTAGATATGGAGAAATGGCAAAGGCAGAGATGGGATTATAGGGTGAGTTACCATATCCGCAGTGATTGATGGGGAGGATTTGCCAAAAACTATATCCCTCACGTTTGAGATAAGCAGAGAAACGTTGGGCAGAAGGGCCAAAATCACCAATACCAAACTCGGTGGGTAGGGAACTGATATGCAGCAAGATACCTGATTGTCGCAATTATGCTTCCATAAGCCTGAATAGGCATCTGCTGAGTAAGATATTAGGTTCGGCGATGCTTAACTTAAACTGAGAATCAGTTTCCAACAGGATGGCGAAAATCGCCTCCAGTGAGGTGAGACTATATTGCTTGCAGAAATCAAGATACTCCTTTCTTTGAGAAAGGAAGATATCCTGTAGGTGCTTGCTACTGATCTCAGCGTCGGAAATATGGTTTTTCTTAAGCAGAAGGATACGCCATAAAATCTGGTAGAATCGGCTGATTTGGGCAAAAACCTGCAAGGGCTCCCAATCGGCTGATAACATTTTATCCAGGGCTTCTATGGACTGACGTACCATCTTTTTGCCTATGGCACGGTAAAAATCGATCAAGGTTCCAGTGCGAGAAGTACCTAGGCTTTTCAATACATCTGATTCTGTGATATTGCTTCTGCCCAGAGTGAGCAAATCGATTTTGTTAAGCTCATTGGCAGCACAAGAGTAATCTAATTCTATGCGGTTGATGAATTCTTCAATAGCTTTAGGGGTCATGCGTTTGGAGATTTTTTTCAGCTCTGCATCGAGCCATGAGCGCATTGTGCCACCGAATTTGGGGGGGTCACAAAGGATTTGTAGGCAGTTACTTTTAATCTTTTTCCAGGGGCTTAGCCGCGCATCCATCTTTTCAGTAACTATGGCAAGGCTTTGTATTTCGGAGGGAGAATCGAAGTAATCGCCGAGAATCTCAAGTTCTTTTTTGTCCAAAGCTTCAGCATTGCGGAGGATAATCAGTTTTGAGGAGGAGAAGATACTAAAGGCATCTAAGTGTTCTGCCAAGAGAGAGCTTTTAACCTCATCCCCATAGAGTAAAGTGATGTCCACTTCCTCTTGCTTTCGCAATTCGGCTTTCAGCTTGTTCAATACACTATCAATCAGGTATGCATCGTTTCCCAGCAAGAGATAAGAAAGCCCCAGCTTGATTGATGCTGTGCTGAATTCCAGGGCTGAGGTTGGGGTTTGCTCGCTCATGCTGTTAAAAGTATATCACCAGAAGTGAAATGGTGCCGACCAGCCAGCAATAGACAGCAAAGTACTTGAGACGATTGCTTTGGATGAGGCGGATGAGGAAGGCAATAACGATATAACCTGTAATAAAGGCAAACGCAAAGCCAGCAAGATAGCTGTGCATAAGCTTTACGTCAAGTTGGGCAAAGGCTTTCAATTCGCTGAGGTTGGCAGCCAAAATGGCAGGAATACTAAGCAGGAAAGAGAATTGGGCAGCGTCTTTGCGTTTCATCCCGGTGGCGAGAGAAGCAGTAATGGTTGTTCCGGAGCGTGAAATGCCGGGGAGGATGGCAATGCCCTGCCCCAAGCCGATCAGTATCGCACGCCAAAAACCCATGTTGGAAGCAGGGATACCCCTATCGGCAAGGTAATCCGAAACCATGATCAAACCTCCTGTCGCCAATAGTAGTCCGGCAACAAGACCTGCGTTATCATACACTGCTTTGAAGGTGTCGCCAAAGAAATAATAAACAACCCCTGTCGCAAAAGTGGAGATGGCAAGGTATAGAACCAAACACCTGTTCTGACGGTGGATTTCGCGGTTCATGGAGTTCTTCCAACTGAAGATGGATTTGGTTAAATCCCATAATATGTTGCGGAAGAAGACCAATACCGCCAGCAACGTGCCCAAATGCATGAATAGCTCAAAGAGGATATTTCCATTATCTCCAATGCCAAAGAAGTATTGGGTGAGTACCAAATGACCCGAACTGCTGACGGGGATGAATTCCGTGAGACCTTGTAATATTCCGAGTAGAATTGCGGTAAGAAAACTCATAAAGATATCCTTTATAATAGACCTGGGACTTTATACTGACCGATCTGAGAAAGAGGTACCAAGGTGAAACCTGCCCCCTTCAGATGAGCAATAATCTTTCTAAGATATTGCAGTTTATCCTGGCTGTGGCAATGGGTTATCGCGATAATATTACTTTTTGAAGCCGAAAGACTTATGATTTCGCTTAGCTTGGTATCCATTGTTGATTGGCTGATGTTCGGAGAATCTAGAAACATATCATTTCGATAAGAACGTATATGTGCTTTCTGGGCAATGGGGTAGGCAACTGAAACATTGGAAGTTCTGCTGTCGAGAAACAGCTTATCGTTCTTTTTCAGAGTTGACATAACAGCTTTCATCACGCCTTCATCCGTGGTGGCAAGGCTGCCCATATGATTGTTTATCCCGATACAATCAGGAAGTTGCTTGATAAATCGGCTGATGAGCCTATCAATCTGATCATCACTATACTGCACAAAAACGGCATTTTTACCGGGATTAACTTTGGGGTAGCCAATCGGTTCCATGGGGACATGGATGATGGTTTCTCTCCCTTGTTCAGTAGCTCTGCGCATAGTATCTACACTATGAGGCTCATCCGGGAAGATAGCAAAAGTGACAGCTTTATCCAAGGTAAGAAATCCATCTAACAAATCACCACTGATAGAGCCAAAATCGTCCACAACTATGGCAATAGTTTTGGGGTTTTGCTTACCAGAATATAACTTGGAATCATAATAGAGGTTCAATACGTACTTTTCATTGCTTTGCTTAGAACTGAAGGTCAGGCTCTGTTTGCCGGAGCTATCCGTACCTTTAACGAAACTGGCACCATTACGTTCTAGCTCACCTTTAAAGATCATATTTGCATAGGTGAGGTCCATTTCTGTGCGATTGATCGGGATGGTGTAGGTGACAACACCGCTGATGATCTTACGCTTATATAGCCCTTGGGGTATACCGAGTTTTACAATTGCTTTCTGAATGGCTTCATCGGTGCTGATGTAGTTCACAACAACAGCATTATCCTTCTTTGAAGAGGGAGCTTTGCTAGCTGTTTGGGATTGTTCCTTCCTCTTGTTAGCTTTGTCAGTTTGCTTTGAGCGAGAAGCTTTCTTCTTATGCTTCTTATCTTTTGTGTTCTGCTGCTCAGTACCGCCGTTGATGTTATCGGAAGTTGTTATGGATTTGTTGATAACAGCCGGCTCTTTGACAATTAGCCAGATTACAAGCGCTAAGAAGAAACCGATTACAAGGTATATGGAAATTGACCCGCCTCTACGCTTGGTTCTACGGACGACTTTCTTGGGTTTTTTAGTACGTTGTTTGGGCATGAGAGAAGCCTACTTCAATTTAATGGGGTTTAAAGTTAATATTAACCGCTTGACGAGCAGTCCCACTGGGTAGTAAATAACACTGGAAACAGCACAAGCAAGAAACAGGATAAACATATTGGCAAACACATCACCTATATGAAGTAAGGGAACCATATCAAAGCGTAAATCAACATTCGTGAGACTGTGGATTACCTCGATGGCAGGATGGTAAGCATAAACAAGTATCAATTGATACATGCGAACTGAGGCAATGATTGCCACTACGGACATCACTGAATAGCGGATAAAGAGCAGTTTATTCACACGAAGCCAAGCATAGAAACACTTTATCGCTCGACTTTGCCCATAACCCCTATGTAAGTAACCTGAAAGTATTGTATGATAGGCAAAGTAGTAAATAACCACCGATGAAGTGTATATCTTGTACAATAACGCCAAACCAGGTTTCAATCCCCCTTTTATACCATAGAAATACGAGAGAAAAGCTGAAATAGCATAGTATATCAAAGCTATGAGCACAACCGTAAGAACACTAAGGTTCAATTCGATAATCTTATCCACGAAATCATTGGGTCTATCCCAGTTATACAGCCAAAGCTTAATCAATGTGAATATCACAAAGAGCAAAGTTATAAGGAATATGAATAGCGGAAAATAATGAATTCTGTCACTAAACAGGCTGGTTACGGTAGTGAGAATGCTCTCACTCCTTACCAGATATGCCAGAGTCAAAGGAGCTAGGAATATTTGAATTCCATTCAGATCCCCAAATATGATGTGAAGAAATCTGTGGAGATAAGTGCAATTTCTACGCTCTGAAAATGATTTCAATGCTTAACTCCCTTAGAATCTGTGCTTGATGCCTACAAAGAGGTTTCTTTTCGTGGCAGGATACTCTGTAAATACCCATTGTTGATGATTTAACAAGTTGGCTAGTTGAGTATAGAAAGAAGTATCTCCATTACGATACTCAGCACATATATCTACAATCACGGATTCGGGCAGGTTTTTACCATTATGGTCTTTAGTGAAGTAGTTTTGTTGCAAATCAACACTAAAAGTCCAATCCAGATAACGGTAGTCTATGTACGATGATAGATTCAAAACAGGGATATACCCCGCTCTGTACCAGTTATCTTGGGGTAAATAACCTAACTGAGTTTGAATTGCCTGTTTGAAACTGAAATCTCTCATTTCGAAGAAAGCTTCCAGAGAATTTGTGAACAGAGATACATCCGTGAAATACAGTAGAGGCACTCCGTATACTGCACCTTGGCTTAGTTGAGGTGAGTGTATATCATATCGTAAGTTGCTGTTTAATTTGAGACTACTCATACTCATCAGATCAGATTGGGGATAGCGTAGCTCGAAACTTGTGCTGATGTTTACGGGTGCTTTATCCAGTTTGTGCTTACCTTCAAGCTGTACCCAAGGCTTCTCGTCCATAATCTCAGCAACTCCATTTTCAACAATATAGGGATCATTTGCAGCGCTGAAAACAAGTAGGTCAGACAATTGGTTTCTATAAAGGAAACTAATACTTGGCAATACTCTGAATTTGTCAGCCAGAATATGAAAGCGGAGATTGTTAAGTTGAGGTAGCTCTACCATTAGTTTTGGTGCTATTTGAATACCCACATCGCCTGAGTAGGATAGAATTTTGCTGTACATATCCATTTTCTCATATACAAGCCTTTCGCTAATGGCAAGAGATATGTATGAATCATACTTCTCATTAGTTAGTATATCCTGTCGGACGCCATTTAATCCAAGCTTCAAATAAAGGTCTTTGAATCTTAGGCTCTTATAATCCAGTTTTTGCCTATGATGTGAAACGGAAAAGTCCAGCATGGATGCCTTATAATCAGGAGCTTTACTGCTGTTGTGTTCCAATCTAAACACAAGCGGAATATCCTTACTCAGGTCAGCCCCCATAGAGATATAGTTTTGTAAACTAAGTAAGTCCGTTTTAGGAGCTTTGAGGTTCATCCGGTGAGAAACGGCGTAAATTGATGAGTTATTGGGATAGAAACTTAGATAGCTGTTAACTCCCACAGATGTATTCAACTCCAATTGCAGATAGCCGTTCAGTACTTTACTGGCAGATGCCACCTCAGGAGCAAGTGTCATTAATCCGCTGGGAACGTATGGAGGAAGACTATCACTAACTGAAACCAATGGTGCAAGGGGTACTGGATGCTTGTTAAGATGTGTTTTTATCCCACTCTCCCCTTGTACACTAAGATCAGGGAAATCTTGTGTTTGCGCCGAGACAGATAGGATAAACGTGCAAAGCAATGCGAGCATTAGCTGCCTCATAATTTACCCTCCAGAAGTGCACTCAGTTCTGTAACGACATCATTGTCCAAGTCACTGGTATATTTGGCAAGCATAACTTCAGCTTCTGTATAAGCCCCGCTTAGAATTTGAGCTCTTATACTATATTCAATCGCAGTGTTGCGAACATCTTTGAACTCCGGGAAGAGCATAATTACCCGCTTCAATGAAGCTATACTAGCTACATAATCCTGTTGTTGGTATACTATTAAACCCAGTATTAGGTAAGCTTGAGCATGGTCTAGGGGTACAATGCTATTGTTAATTACATACTCAGCCAGATTGTTGGCTTCTTCATATTTCCCCGTAACATATAATTGCATTAAATGGTACCGAACTGCATTCTCTTGAGCTTGAGGGAATTGAGTTCCCAAAGCCCATACTTCCTCAAAACCCTCGAAGCCGATTTTTTCAGAGCATTCCAAAATACTGAGCCAAGTATCTTGAGAAGGGTTGAGTTCGAAAGATTGACGGTATTTGATAATTGCGGAGGCATAATGCTGGGTGGCTTCCTCCAACTCAGCCCACTGGCGAAGAATATTAGCACTCGGTTCTTCCTCGTTAAGCGATGCAAGTAACGAATCTGCATCATCATAGTGCTGCAATTCAATCATACCCTTGACCAATAAGAGATTAATGTCCTCTGTAACAATTTCTGGGAACAGACTGCGGATACTTTCGGCACTTCTGATCACTTCGTCCCAATCCCCCCCCGTTGCATAGCTCTTGAGCAGCATCAGATTCAACTCGAAACGGATGTACTCGCTGGCAAAGGTATCAGTCATCTCCACCAACTCGTCAATCTTGCTATTGGTCCTGTCACGGTTGAAAGCCAATTCTAACCCTAGTAATGCATCTTTGATGATTACCATGTCACTATTTTGGAAATCTGAGCTATTGCGAAAACGAATGAGAATGTTAATCCAGTCATTAATCGCTTGCTGGTAATTACCCATATTGTAGTATGAGTTTGCAATGCTATTAAGCCCAGAAAGGTAGTACGCAGACTCTGGATACTGATCTATCAACAAGTCGAATAATTGTAGCGCTTGGTGATAGTCTTTTGCTGCAAAAGCGGATTTGGCTGATAGATAAAGGTAGGTATCTGGGCTTTCTTTGGAATTATAAAGCTGTAAATAGATTGCAGAAGCCTCCTTGAACCTTTTCATCTGATATAGGCACCATGCCTTATATGACTGAGCTTCTAATTTCCGCACAGGTTCTTGAGCAAAACTCTCTGCCAGTGAAAATTGATTCAACGCTTCAGAAAAATCCTTGCGAGCAAAACTGATGTTACCTTTAAGTATGCACAAATCATAACTGGGCTGAAGCATTGCAGCATATTCATCAGCATTTGTTAGATCACCCAAATAATAGTAAACTTGGGCTATCCTCAGTAACACAATAGAGTCACTTGCTTTAAGATGATAAGTATCTAGGTAATTAACCAAGGCAAGATTGTAGTTTGCCATGAAGAAATCCATTTCAGCAAGATAGAAACAAGCATCAGGAATAAAGACCGAGAGTGGATAACCTGTCCTTAGGGCATCAAAAGACTTCTTTG
>CALDSN010000086.1 GCA_937924555.1 uncultured bacterium
AGTTCAGACGTGTGCTCTTCCGATCTCTAATGCCCTGCGTTTTTATGTGGCAATAAATCCTTTCGCCATATCCAGCACCAATACCAAGACTCCGGTTGCCGTTCCATATAAACGCAGGGCATTAGTTGCCCCCACATTTCCGCTTCCGCCTTTGCGGATATCCTTTTTGTAAAACACTTTGCCAATAATCCAACCGATGGGGATGCTGCCTATCAGATAGGCTATGACTGGCAGTAAAAAGGGTATGAGACTACTTTTCACTATCATCCTTTGCCGGAGCTCCATAGCTCCTTTTTCTCGCTTTTCTGGCACGCTCTTTCTGGTACTTCTCTTCCCGCAGAGCGTCGTCATCCTCGTTATCGTCTTTATTGCGTCCTTTGAAAATTAGCTTAATGCTAACCCCTTCGAACTTGAACATCTCTCTTATCTGATTGTGCAAGAACCTGCGATAGTTCTCTGTAACCAATGCCGGAGTGTTACAAAAGAAGATGAAAGTAGGCGGCTTCACTGCTGCCTGAGTTAGATAGAATAACTTCACATGCCTGCCGGTAGGGTGAGTGGGGGGACGATGCTCCACAACTGTTTCCATAAAGCGGTTCAGTTCAGCAGTCGGCACTCTCTTCTGGCTTTCTTCTTCAATCTGCACCACTGTTTCCATGATACGATGGATACGCTGGCTGGTTTTGGCAGAGATGAACATCACGGGGGCAAACTGCAGGAAAGGCATCTGGTAATGCAGTTCTTTGATATATTCCATCGTGGTTCCCGTGCTTTTATCCACCAAGTCCCATTTATTGTAAACCACCATAATCTCTTTCATCCGTCTGCGGGCATAGCTGGCTATTTTAATATCCTGCGTGCTTAGCTCCTCGTCGGCAGTTAGCACCAACACCACGATGTCACACCTGTCCACAGCATCAATGGTGCGCATGGAGGAGAAGTATTCCACCCCATAGTTCACCTTGGTTTTTCGGCGCAAGCCCGCGGTATCGATAAGGATATAATCCTTTCCGTGATAGCGGAAAGGCGTGTCGATAGAATCTCTGGTGGTGCCCGGAATATCCGTTACAATCTGCTTACTTTCGCCCAACAACAGGTTCACAATGCTGGATTTGCCCACATTAGGCTTACCAACCACAGCAATTCTGGTATCGGTGGGCTTTTCCTCGGCATAGGCATCCTGAGTATCAGGCATCAGGGACATCAGCTCGTCCAGGAAGTTCCCTGTGTTTCTGCCATGTGAGGCTGAGATGGGGAAGGCATCGCCGAAGCCAAGCTGCAGAAAGTCATACACTTCCCATTCGAACTTCTCACTATCCGCCTTGTTTGCCACCAACATCACTTTATCCCGATGCGGGGATAGAATCTTGGCAATGGCTTTGTCCAAGTCCGTGGTTCCGGTCTGGGCATCCACCATGAAGAGTATCAGGTCAGATTCATCTATCGCCAACACTGCCTGATGCTGTATCATCTTGTCCATGGCTTCGTTGCTGTCGTAAACTATTCCTCCGGTATCCACCAGCTTGAACACCTTGCCGTTCCATTCCACATCTTCATACTTACGGTCTCGGGTAACCCCGGCTTCAAAATCCACAATCGCGGTACGTTTGCGGCACAAACGGTTGAAAAGGGTCGATTTACCCACATTGGGACGCCCCACTATTGACACTATGTATTTTCTCATTTTTCCTTCGTCTTTAGTAACTTGCTTATCTTGTTACTTACACAAATCCAGCATTTTAGAACTGCTGTTTTTGTCAATCTCCACGTAGATGTATGCCCTTGCCTGTTAGTTCGCACACCTTTCTTTGCCCCTGCCACCTTTATTGTTACCCGTTTCCACCCTGCTTGGATATCTATTCACTCCCATGCGATTCCCAGGTGACTCCCTCATCCCACCCGGGAGTCACGAGGGAATCACCTGTGAATGATGAGTTATAGTAGCAGGAGAGGAATAAGAATTAAGTAAGAAATCCGCAAGAAAGAGCTAACATCCCCAATCCCCTATGAATAATGCTTATGTAGCCCCACACAAAGAAAAGGACTGACACCCAATGGGCATCAGTCCTTATATCTATGTGTATTATGCTTTTATCGGCTATTCATTGGCTGCTTTATCCGGCAGCATGATTACCTTGAGGTTGCTTTTATCGAAGCTCAGGTATTGCTTGGCTGCCTTGGTGAGAGCCTTTTTATCTAGCTTGGCATAGAGTGCAGGATAATCCAGGAAGGCATCGATAGGCTGCTTGATCCACAGATTGCGCTGCATGCTATACATCCAATACTGGTTGCTTTTAATGCTTTCTTCATAGCGCTTCAGCAGGGTGGTCTTTGCGGCTTCCACATACTTGGCATCGAACTGACCGTTCTTTAGGCTATCCAATGTGGCAAAGGTGGCGTTATTCAGCATATCCACCTTTTCGGGATCGCAGCTCATCCAAGTCTGCACGGTGAAATACGGCTTGGGATAAGGTTCCATTACGCTCCAGTTCTGGATGGAGTACACACCGCTGAGGTCTTCCCGCACATTCTCCCGCAGCTTTTCGAACGCCATGATCATCAGAGTGTTGATGGCTGTATTGTTGGCGGCATTGAACTTATACTTGCCCGTGGTGACATTCGAGGCATAGGTAAGGTCGCTTGCACCCTTGTTGAAGCGGATTTCTTTCTTACCGCTAAAGGGCTTCACGCCAATGTTCTTCACCTTCTCCATGCGCTTGTGAGTGGGCAGATTTGCCAGATAAGTGCTGCAATAGGTCTTAAGCTGCTCTTCGTCATATGCGCCGACAATGTAGAAGCTGAAATCCGAGAAGTCGCCGAAGCGATCACGATACACCCGCTCCAGTTGAGCAAGGGTAAGCTTATCAAGATCCTCTGGACGCATGCTGCGCTTGTAAGGATGATTGTTATAGGTGAGGGTTTCCAGAGTGTCGAAGAATGCATTCTCCGGGCTTAACAGGCTGTTTTGCAGGAAGGAACGTATCTGCGCCACGGATGCAGTGAAGTTCTCTTCGCTGAAGCGAGGAGCAACTGCTTTCTGATACAGGATTTGGAACATAAGCTCCAAGTCCTTGGGAGAGCAAGAGCCGCTAAAACCTTCGCTGTAGAGATCCATCTCCGGGGAAACATCGGCAACCTTGCCGGCAAGGGCTTTCTGGAGCGAGGCACCGTCGAAATTGCCGAAGCCTGCATTGTGGCTGTAGTGCCCGATAATCTCAGATATACCGGCATCCGCAGCACTTAAAGCTGCCATGCCACCGGGGCTTTTGGCGGAAAGCAGCACTTCGTCTGCCTTGAAATCTGTCTGTTTGGTGTACACGGCTATGCCATTGGACAGCACCCATTTCTTGATGCCGGACTTCGGATAGCTGCTTTCTTTCACAATCTTGCCGGGAGTGGGGATGCTCTCCATCAACGGTTCGTTAACAGTAACATCCACATAATCCTCTTGGTTGGTATTCTTAATCTCGTCGAACATACTAAGCAACTGAGCTTCAGTGGGGTAAACCGCACCCTCTTTCTCCGTGCCTGTTACGCTTAGGGTAAGGTTATCGGTGCTGATGAGGTCGTCCACAATGTCGTTCACTTCATCCAGCCCAATCTCGTTCACGACGTTGCTAACCAGGTTATACTTCTGCTCTGCACTCATGATGGCATCGCCATTCAAGATGGGCATAAGGATTTCCCAGCTTGCTTCGTCGGATTCGCGAGTCGCTTTCTCTGCCACTGCCTTTTCCGCAGCACGCACGAGTTCCATCTTGGCTCTGTCGAACTCACCGGCCTTGAAGCCATGCTGACGGATACGCACTGCTTCGGTAAGCATGGTGCGCATGGCATCCTCACTGCGTCCTTCGGTGCTGATTGCCATCAAGGTGGAGGCATTGAAGCCCTTCATCATGGACATCATGAAGCCATAAGCATAGGAGAATGGGGTGTCCGGCTGCATGGATATTTCCTGCATGCGGTTGTTGAACATGGTGTAAAAGAGGTCTCGCTTCAGTTCATCATAATAAGAACCAAGGTTCACATTGGGGGTGGCTACCTTTTTCCATGTTGCCTGCACCATGCTGTATGGCAATTCTTTATCCAGCACCACTATGGCACGGGGTTCGGGGTTATCCGGCACATTATAAGTTTCCTTGGCGCGAGGATTGGTTCTGGCAGGTATTACGCCAAAATACTCTTCCACCATGGCTTTCAAGGTTTCCACAGGGTAGTCGCCGATTATAATCACATGCTGCAAATCAGGGCGATACCAGTCCTTGTAAAAGCGGGTTAAACTTGGGTGTTTAAAAGTACGTATGTTCTCTATTGTGCCGATGGGATTGCGCTCTGCATAGCGAGAACCGGCAAAGCGTACATCGTTAACCTTGTCCTGCACTCTACGCTGGGCTTCTTGCCCCATGCGCCATTCTTCCTGGATGATGCCCCGTTCCCGCTCTATCTCTGCGGGGTCGAAGCTAAGCTGCCAGGCAATATCCGATAGGATGGAGATACCTTTGCGCAAGGTTGCTTCGTTATCGGTGGGCAACTTGAATTGATACACGGTGTAGTCGTATGTGGTTCCACCGTTGAGGCCATTATGAAAGCCCATGCCGATAGAGGTAAGGTATTCCACCATCTCAGTGCGGGCAAAGTTCTTGCTACCATTGAACGCCATATGCTCCACAAAGTGAGCAAGACCACGCTGGTCATCATCTTCATTCACACTACCTGCTTCCACTAACAGTCTAAGCTCAACGCGCTTTTCCGGTTTGGCATTGGGCAGAATGTAATAGGTCAGCCCGTTGGCAAGCTTACCTGTGATCATATCAGGATCATTGGGTAGAGGCATGGGGGCATACTCTGGGGGGATTAATGCGCCAAGTGTAATGGCACAAAGCAGCATTATTATGCTAAGCCATTTCCCTTTCATCAGGACTCCTTATCATTTACTTGTTTATTGTATTGTATCAGAATACTCAATGTGATATTGCTCGTCCACCAGCAGCATGGTAGTGGAGGCATCGCCGTATGTGTAGGTATTACCGGCTTCGTCCTTCACTTCCACATTGTAGAAGAACTGGTCGTTCGGGGTATAGTAGTCCACCCGCATAAACTTGGTTTCGCCCGGCAGGATGTTTTCAATAACGGCATAAGGACTGGGAATCAAGCCATCGTTCTTGATAATGGTGGCATCCGTTATCTTGCGATTAGTGTTATTGGTGATTTTGATGCAGGCACGGTTGGGATTCAGATAAGCATGCAAATCTTCACCCGCATGAACTTCAATCTCCGTACCATCAGTCCAGAGGTTATAGTCATCTTTCAAACTAAAGGTCTCTCCTCTCAGGTTCACCGCCACCTTGCGCTTCACCTCTCCCGTAAACAAGCTTTGGGTCTTGGTGTCCAGCTCGAATACATGATCGGCATGAGCAGGGATGATTACCTGATTCTCGGAATTCACAACCGCATAGGCGGGATAGGAACAGTTGTTATGCACAATGAACTTAGCCCCGGATTCACAAGCGGTTATTAATACAAGCAATGCAGCCAGCATAGTGAAGCTTAGTATGGTTCTCATGATGATACCTCGTTATTCTCAAACAAAGTTTAAGCAGTTACGCAAATGTCAAGCAGAAAGTGCGCCACTTATGGATAAACAATATTGGGACGGGAACTGTGTGTATTGACGGTTGTTTCCAGGCGGATGCCGAATAGCTGATGCAGGATTTCGGGCTGCATCAGTTCATTCGGACTGCCATGCGCCAACAGCTCCCCTTGCTTCAGGAATATCAATCGATCTGCATAGTTAGCCGCCAGATTCAGGTTGTGGGACACGATCAACACTGTTTTCCCGGCACTTCGGCGAATATCACGCAACAGAGCCATAATCTCCAATTGATGGTTTATATCAAGCTGGGAAAGGCTTTCATCCAGCAGGATATAGGGAGTGTTCTGCACCAAAGCCCTGGCGATATACACTCGCTGCTTCTCCCCTCCGCTAAGTTCCGAGAGCCAGCGCTGAGCATAAGACTCTAACTTAAGCTGCTCCAACACTTCCGTCACCGCCTTCCTATCCTCTGTAGAATAAGTTTGCATTAAACCAAGATAGGGATAGCGTCCCATAAGAACCGTTTCGAACACGGTGTGGTCGAACTCCTGCACGCTCTCTTGGGGAACGAAAGCAAGCTTTTGCGCCAATAAACTCCGCTTTTGCCGGGATATGTCTTTGCCATACACCCGCACTTCACCGGCATCAGCTTTGAGATAGCCCATCAAAGCGTATAACAGGGTGGACTTACCTGCGCCGTTGGGTCCTAAAAGTGCACAGAACTCCGCCTCGGCGATGGAAAGGGATATCCCCTTCAACACGGCTTCCCCGCCGTAACCGCACACTAAGTCCTTGGTCTCAATCATCTTTGCCACATGGCTTTATATTTATCTTCATGATGATGCAGTCTTTCTTGTGAGCATATTTTGTCAATCTCCTTGTCCAAAATTAAGCCTCTTCCCTCATGTAGAATAT
>CALDSN010000087.1 GCA_937924555.1 uncultured bacterium
GAGATCTACACTCTTTCCCTACACGACGCTCTTCCGATCTATTTATTGATTGAAAATGGTTTGTATGCCTCTCCGGGTCCGGAGAAAGCAGCATTCTTATAGAATTCAACAAAGGTTAAACGCAAGGGATGAACAAATCCGCTAAGTCCGCCCAGGGCAAGGTTTAGGGTGTGCCCAAATAGCATGAAGAAGAAGAATATCACGGGTCCAACAACCGGGGCACCAAGCATCTGTTGACCGATGGAGTTCACCACGAATCCAAGGATAGCACTGGAAACTCCAAGAGCAAAGAGACGGATGTAGGAAAGGATATCTCCAAAGAAGCCGGTGACTATACCATAGAGCAACCATATGCCATTAAGGATGTTGAATATAGGATTCTTGCCGGGGGTGTTGAACAGCATGATAAGTGCTAAACTAAAGTACATGGGGTATTTCAAGTAGGGTTGAACCTTGCTGATGTCTGCTCCAAGCTGCGAAGCTCCAAGGATGGAGAGCGTAGCCAGAAGGATGAAAGTTCCTACCGACAGTATTCCCGCTCTGAAACCTGACTGGCGCATCTGCTTCACTGTGGCGATAGCGACACCGAAAAGTATCTGTATGGCACCGAGTAACAGCGCAAGGTTGAATATCTGCTCGTTGTTTCGCACTAGTATCTTATCGCCAATGGCAGAAACTTCTTTCAAGTCGTATCCGAGTGCAGAGCCCATCACCCAGCCCATCACGATAGCCGCCATACCAAAGATCATAACCAAGGTCATCATGCTCTTCATTGCTTCGTTCTTTGCTTTACGCTTCAAGAACCAAGCTAGGGCAATGATTGCCACCCCATAGACCATGTCGGCGTTACAAAAACCGAAGAACAGCATGAAGAATGGGGCAAAGAATGGGGTGAGGTCAAGGTCATTGTAGGTCGGAAGCATGTATAGCTTGCTTATAGGCTCGAAGAGACGAACAAACCAGTTGTTCTTCATCTTGATGGGGGGATTATCTTCTGCACTGCAATTCTCTGCAAAGAATATCACTTCCTTGGCTTTGAGATAATCATGTAATTGAGGTTCCAAAGATACCGGAATCCAGCCGCTGAGAACCTTTATTAAGCTGTCTGCCTCTTCGGAGCATTGTTGTGTAGCATCCTCATATTCATTGCAGTTAACCAGGGAGTTTATCTCATTGGTAAATAGCTCAAGTGCAGTTGGAGCGATGTCCAATAAATACTGGTTAATATCAGCTATCTTAGCTTGAGTGGCATTAAGGTCTGTCTCATACTCCAGCAGGGTATGCTTATGGAAGCTGAAAGTATCCGCTTCTAAAGCAGGACTGCCATCATCTGAGATCACTACGAAATACAGCACGCCTGAACGTTCATTGATTATATTGATTGCATATTGGTCTGCCCATTCGGGTTTGAAGTGATTCTTCAGGCAAGTGTGGAAATCCAAGTGCAATCCTTGGGATTGAAGCTTATCAAGCAAAGAATAGTCGAAGTGTCCCCAAGGCTCTAGATCGCGTATCTGCTTCCTAAGAACATCACTATGACGTAACAGGGTCTCTTTTTCGTCCCGTGCTTGCATAATCTTGTTATAAAGAGCTTTGGTAGGCAGCGAGGTGGCTTGCTTGGCAGAACTGCTGTTCAACTTGTTTAAGTACTTGCTACATTCAGCATATTCTGTTATCAGCT
>CALDSN010000088.1 GCA_937924555.1 uncultured bacterium
CGAGATCTGATCGTGACTGGAGTTCAGACGTGTGCTCTTCCGATCTCTGAGGCAATCACCTTTGCCCTGATGGTGGTTGGCGAAGTGGGCGATGAAGTTATCGTCCCTGAACCTTTTTACACCAATTACAACGGCTTTGCCACCATGGCAGGGATAAACCTGAAGCCCCTAACCACCTATGCCGAAACGGGCTTTGCCTTGCCGGAAACTGAGGTGATAGAATCCCTGATTGGGGAAAAGACCAAAGCCATCATGCTCTGCAATCCGGGCAACCCCACCGGAACAGTGTATAGCAAGGAAGAGATTTTCCGCGTGGCAGAGATTGCCAAGAAGCACAATCTGTATATGATTTCGGACGAGGTGTATCGCGAGTTTGTGTATGATGGAGCTAAGCATACCTCTGTGATGGAAGTGCCCGGCTTTGAGGATAACGCCATTATGGTGGATAGCGTGTCCAAGCGTTACAGTGCTTGTGGAGCGCGTATCGGCTGCATCATCTCCAAGAACAAAGCTTTAATGGATGCGGTATTGAAGTTTGCCCAGGCGAGGCTTTGCCCTCCAACTGTTGATCAGCTTGCGGCAAATGCCTGCGTGTATCTGAAAGAAGAATATTTCACGCAGCTTAATACCGAGTATAAAGCCCGTAGAGACCTGGTGATGGAAGAGCTGGAAAAGATTCCGGGGATAGTGTGCAAAAAGCCGCAAGGTGCTTTCTACATCGTGGCTAAGCTACCGATTGAAGATGCCGAGGATTTTATCATCTGGCTTTTAACAGAGTATAACGTGAATAATGAAACCGTGATGGCTGCTCCGGTGGAAGGTTTCTATGCCACTCCGGGAATGGGACGCAATGAGCTCAGGCTTGCCTACATCCTTTGCAAAGAGGATTTGCAGAAAGCCATGCATATCTTTAGAAGCGGATTGGAAGCGTACCAAAAGAGAAACTAAAGGATGAAGGATATCTCGCTGGCAGTGTTGGAAGGTTTAATCCACAATATCAGAACACCATTGAATCTGATAATGGGTTACACCCAACAACTGCAAAAACAGAGTGATAACCCCTATCTGGCAAGGATATACCAAGCAACTGTAAAAATAGATGATATGATGCAAGGAACTTGGGCTGCTTTGGAGCAAAGGAACCCGAATGTGGAAAGGGTTTGCCTTAATGAGTGGATGCAAAGCGAACTAAACTTGCTTAACAACTATTTGCAGATCAAGCACCATATAATAATCCACAGTAGAATTCCCGATGTAGAAGTGCATGCAGAAATATCGTCACTTCAGTTGTGCAATTGGCTGGAGACATTACTGTTAACCGTTATCAATAACCATAATGAAGCCCCTATCAATCTACAGATGAACTTGGCGGAAGATGCTTGCATGAAGCTGGATTTTGTAGATATGCTACCCGGAGGCTTAGCAATGGAAGCCATGGGTGCTTGCTTCAAAGGAACAGAGCTACTTTTTGCCGAGTATAAAATGAATAAAAAGGGCTTAGGCGTTGAGATTGAGGTGAAATTTAGATGAGTGAAACGGCACGGCATAGAATCCTGGTAGTGGATGATAGCCAGGAAACGCTTGACCTTTTCGAGCTACAGCTTGGTGATAGCTATGCCATAGATACTGCTCTCAGCTTGGCAGGTGCGCGGGAACTTCTGGAACAGAACCGTTACCACATAGCCATCGTTGATTTGGTGTTACCCGGAGAAAACGGGCTGGACTTGATTAAAGACATCGCTCAGAGTTATCCCTTTACCGCAGTTATTGCCATCAGTGGACAAGCCTCCATTGAGACAGCGGTATCTGCCATGAAGCTTGGGGCAAGCGAATACTTGGTTAAGCCCTTTAGAAACCTTGATCTCATCAATATCCAGGTGGAGAAGATACTGCAGACACAGTGGTTAATTGCCGAAAACCAAAGGCTGAACGCCATGATCCACAAGGATATTGAGACCAACCTGATAATCGGCAACTCCCTGGCAATCCAATCGTTACTACAAAAGGTAAAAAAGATAGCCAAGCTGGATACTCTGGCACTCATCACCGGAGAAACAGGTGTGGGTAAAAGCGTATTTGCTGAGCTTATACACAGCAACAGCCTGCGCAAGAATCAGAAGTTCGTGTCCGTGAACTGTGGAAGCTTAACCGAGACACTGTTGGAAAGCTTGCTTTTTGGACATAAAAGAGGGTCTTTCACCGATGCATTCCGTGATAAAGTTGGTTACTTTCAAGAAGCTAACGGAGGAACCCTGTTTCTGGATGAAATTACGGAGACCACCCTTTCTTTTCAGGTTAAATTGCTTAAAGTACTTGAGGGTGGTGTATTTCGTCAAGTTGGGTCTGATCATGACATGCGTACCGATGTGAGGATAATCGCCGCCACAAACAAGGACATCCAAGAGTGCGTGGCAAACGGTACTTTCCGCGAGGATCTTTACTACCGATTGAATGTAATTAAACTTCACATCCCCCCCCTAAGGGAGCGCAAGGATGATATCAAGGTGCTGGCAAGTGCCTTCACCCAAGAATTCTGCGCCAAGTATAAAAAGAGCGAACTGAAGATATCTCCCGGAGTGCTGTCCATGTTGTTAAACTATGACTGGAAGGGGAACATCCGAGAGCTGAGAAATGCCATTGAACATGCCGTGATCCTAGCCGAACATAAGGTTATTCAGCCCGATGATTTGCCGGAGAACATCTTTGGCAGTGCGGATGTTAATGCTTTCTCCGAGATGGGAGATGGCAGCGGAGATTGGCATAGTGCCAAGCAAGAGTTTTCGCGCAGGTATTTCCAGCAGCTCTTGGCTCAAAGCGAAGGTAACTTAAGCCTAGCCTCCAAGATTGCCGGATTAACCAGAGATAACCTATATAAAAAGTGTGAACAGCTTGGTATTGACTATAACAAATACCGCAAGAACAAGATGAATAATGAAGAAGATAAAGTGGGTCAGCAATGAAAACTAAATGGAAAGTATCGCCTTACCTGTATATCTTGCCGGCGTTTGCCTTACTATTTGCCTTTCGTCTCATCCCTATTGTGATGTCCTTTGTAATCAGCTTTTTTGATTGGTCGATCAAAGGAACTGGGAAGTTCATTGGCTTGATGAACTATGTGAACATGCTGAAGGATGATGTTTTTTGGCAATCGATGGGTAACACCTTCTGGTTGGTGATAATCGTGGTACCTGCCAGCATAGTATTTTCTCTGCTGTTTGCGGTTCTGTTAAACCAGATAAAGGCAATGAAGGGCTTATTTCGCACCGTGTATTTTATGCCTTTTGTTACTTCGCTGGTGGCAGTGTCCATCGTGTGGAAGATAATGTTCAACGAACAGACCGGTTTGATGAATACTATGATTGGGTGGATTGGCATTGAGCCCCAGAAGTGGCTTTCTGAAGCCAGGGGAATATTTGAGATATTCTTTTCCGGAATGGGCATCACCCTTCCTAAGTGGTTAGGAGGTCCTTCGCAGGCATTGTTTGCCATTATTATCATGACAGTATGGAAAGGGCTTGGTTATAATACCATAATATATCTTGCCGGACTGCAGAATATCTCCAAAGTGTACTATGAAGCCGCTGAGATAGACGGTGCGAGTAAGATGCGACAATTCTGGCGGATAACCCTGCCACTGGTATCCCCAACTACCTTCTATGTGCTGATTATGACTACTATTGTTAGTTTTCAAGCCTTTGCCCAGATCTACTTGATGACAGATAAGGGTGGACCGCTAAATACCACCAAACTGATTGTGTATTACATTTACGAAAAAGGCTTTGATACCTTGGATATGGGCTATGCCAGTGCGGTCGCCTTGGCTTTGTTCATCTTGATTCTTGCGCTCACAGTGTTCCAGAAACGTCTGGAAAAACATGTGAACTATTAGGAGAGGATAATGAACGAGAAAATGAGAATGTCCATTATCTACACAGTTTTGGTTGTGTTTGGCTTAATGATGATCGTACCCTTCATCTGGATGATTTCCACAGCGTTGATGACCCAATCGGAATTCAATAAGCATGAATCTACCTTTATCCCCAAAGAGCAGTATTATGTTTGGGATAAAGATAATGGTGATGAACAGAAAGTGCTATTAGTGATGGAAAAGGGTGACATTAGCATCGTACATATTCTGGATAAAGATGGCAAGATAGTGTCAGAATACCAGGAAGCTCCCACAAAGCAGGTAAGGCTTGTGAAAAAAGTCCCCAGCCTGCATTGGGATAACTTTGTGAAGGCGTTCAAGAAAGTGCCTTTTGGCTTGTACTTTGCCAATACCTTGTATGTAAGCTTCCTGTCATTAATTGGAGTGCTAATCACCTCTATGCTGGCTGCCTATGCCTTTGCCAGAATGGAGTTTAGGGGAAGAGACTTCTTCTTCTATCTTTTTCTTAGTATGATGATGGTGCCGGAGCCTATTTACCTGATATCGTCCTATGTGCTGCTGGATAAGATTCATTGGCTGGATACCTATCAAGCCCTTATCATCCCTTGGTGTGTGAATATCTTCACCATATTTTTATTCCGGCAGCATTTCAAGTCATTACCACAGGAATTATTCGATGCTGCCGCTATAGATGGATGCAGCACTTTCGGTATGCTGTGGAGGATCATGGTACCTCTATCAAAACCAATCATTGCCACAGCCTCCATCTTTTCGCTGATAGGTAGCTGGAACAGCTTCATGTGGCCCCTGGTTATGACCAATCGCCCGGAACTTCGTGTATTGCAAGTGGGACTTAGCTATTTTAACCAGGAGGCATCTACCCAAACTACCCTATTGATGGCTGCCTCAACCTTCAGTATTGTCCCTATCCTAATACTATTCTTCATGGCACAAAAACAGATTATCGCCAGCTATGCCAAAGCCGGCTTGAAAGATTAAGGAGCAGATAAAGTGAACGAAACAGATATTCGCATTAAAAGGGCTCAGCAGGTTAAACAAAAAGCAGGTAAAACAGTGCATCCCGCCTATGAGAAACCTGAACCATATATCCCGATAGATAATGCCCTATTGAAGCCACAGATTATTGTACCCAAGGTTAATAACAGGATGGTTGCTGCAGCGATATTCCTGTTAACTTTGGTAGTATATATGCTGACCCAAGCCAGAACCATGAGTTTTTGGGATAGCGGGGAGTATGCAACTTGCATCAGCATCCTGGGTGTTCCCCACCCCCCGGGAAATCCGTTTTATATCCTCTTCGGAAAAGCTATGGTATCCTTGTTGGGAGGGTTGTTCTCCCATGCCGTTATTGCAGCATTTATATCCGGATTGACCTCTGCCTTTGCCGTGATGTTCACCTACCTGCTCACGGTTCAGTTTACCAGCATGTTCAAGATCAAAGCTTGGGAAGCCATCTTTGCAGGAGTTATTGCTGCATTATACACTGCCTTCTCCTTCACTTTCTGGATGAATGCCGTGGAAGCTGAGGTTTATTCGGGCCTGGTTTTCTTTGTAAACCTGATATTGTCGTTAACCATGGTATGGGTGCAGAAGAGTGAGGATTTCAGCCATCAGAACATCTTGCTTCTCATTATATACCTGTTCTTCCTTGGCTTCTGTGTGCATCAAACGGCCTTGCAGGTTGCTCCTGCTGTGTTGTTTATTGTCGTATATCCCCTTCTCCAGAGAGGCATGAAAGAGGGTAATTTCTGGCTGAAAGTAGTGGGTTACACCATGGCTTTGTTTGCTGGCTACTTCATCTTTGGCTCTATTGGTAAGGGACTCGCCATAGACGACTTCGATAAATGGGGTTTCACCATTGTCGCCCTGCTTATTCTTTACTTCGAGTTGCGAGATGTGATAGACCGCAGAGTATGGATTCTCGGCTTTGCGTTGGTGGCAGTGGGATTATCCTCGCACATCATGCTGATGGTTAGAGCTGCTGACAGACCTTTCATTAATGAAGGACACCCCAGCACGCTAAGCATGTTCAAAGACTATGTGCTGCGCAAGCAGTATGGCAATACCAGCTTTGTGCAGAGGAGGGGTAACTTCTTCACCGACCAGTTGGGTTTCCATTTCCTTCGCTATTTCGGCATTCAATGGTTCCCGGAAGGAGTATTCCCCAAGCTCTCCTCGGCAACAGCTGGATATCTTAGAAGTATCGGAAATATGCTGATAGCATTTATCGGAGTCGCCGGAGCAATTTTCCATTTCCGGATGAACAAGCATGGCTTTAGATATTTCCTTTCTATCATCATTCTCACAACCATCGTCATGGTATTTGTGATGAACCTTTCCAATGCCGAAGTACGTGACCGCGACTATTTCTTCGTGGTTGCCTACAATATGTGGGCAATTTGGCTGGGGATAGGCAGTTTAGCCTTGGTAAGTCTATGGAAGAACACAGCTCTGCGTGCGGTGTTAATTGTGCTTCTTGCCGTGATCCCTGTTCACAATTTTGTGGCTCAATACAAAATGCACGACCGCTCCAAGGAGTACATCGCCCTTGATTATGGGCTTAACTTCTTAAATTCTTTGGAAGAGAATGCTATTATCTTCACCAATGGTGATAATGATACATTCCCCTTGTGGTTTGCTCAAAGCGTAGCTGATCCCAATGCCAAGGAATATATCCATCCCGCCAAGGATGTTTATCCAACTCAAGAAAGCCAAGAAGCAATGAAGGTTGCAATGGAATATAAAAACAAGTATCTGAAAGGCATCCGTAAGGATGTGTCCATTGCCAACCTATCACTCCTGAATACGCCATGGTATATTCGCCAAATTAGAGACAAGGAAGGAATCCTCTTTAATGTCCCCGATGATCAACTGGAGAATATGACACTCAAACGCATTGAGGAAGATATTGTAGTACCCGGTCCCCCGGCAAAACCCGATTTGGGCTTCAGCGTTAAGATTCCTCCCACTGCCGAGTGGCGACAGGATGAGCCTTTCTATCGCATCGCAGACCAAGCCGTGATGCAGATTATCAAGGACAACTTTGGTAAGCGTCCCATATACTTTGCCGTTACCTGCGAGAGCTTTGTTGGTTTTGAAGATTATACCCGTAATGAAGGAATGGTTTCCCGTGTTGTTAACATCCCCGGTGAGGACATGCTGGATATTAACCGTCTGTTGACTAACATTGATAAAGTATATGAATATCGCTCCATCTCCGATAACCGGGTGTTCAAAGATTCCAATATGACCAGACTGGTAATGAACTACGGTTCCGGCTATATTCGTGCAGCTAACTACTTTGTTTCCGCCAAGCAGTATGATAAAGCACTGGATTATGTTAAGAAAGGTAGAAAGTATATTGATAGCGAGATTAAGCTGACTGAGTTTTATACTAATTACTACAGTGCTACGGGACAGTGGGATAAGCTTAACAAGTTTGTAGATGACACTATCTTCACTCACCAAGATGGCTGGCGTATCTATATCAGTTTTGTGATGTCACACATCGTGAAACATTATCCGGAGCAAGCTATTCCAATGCTTCGCAGAGGTATGCTGCAGTATCCCATGCAAGATTATTATGCTCAATTGGGGATGCACATTGCCACAGAATATAATCAAGTGGATGGAGTTAAGAAGCTCTTTGCTGAAATGCGGAACAGAATGGGCTATGACCTCAGCGCTTATGAGCAGGAGCTGAATAACCCCACTCCTGCAAAGAGAGATTCCACTGCTCCAGTATCCGCAAACATTCCCACAGGCAGATATTGACAAGTATGGCAGAAGTATATTCAACCCTCATCGGCGGTAAAGCCGGTGAGGGTATTAAAAAAGCTGCCCAAGTTATCGCCTCAATTTTAATGAAAAGAGGTTGGTATGTTTTCCAACAGGATGACTATCAAAGTCTGATAAAAGGTGGGCATAATTTCAGTATAGTCAGTTATTCCCCTGAAACTGTACACCATGGTTATAATAAGGCAGTCCTGCTTGTTTCATTGGATGCCCGAAGCTTGGAACAACATATCAATGATGCCGATACAACCCGGATGGAAGCAATCCATTACTATAACTCTGATGCAGTGGTACAGCAACCCTGCATCACTGGAGTGAAGTTCATCGGTGTTCCTTTTAGCACATTAGCCAAACAGCTTGATTGTAAACCGGGTAACATATCCATCGCTGCGATTGCCCTATTCTGCAAGTGGCTGGGGATAAGTCCTGCAGACATGCAATCTATCATTCGCTCTGAGTTCAAACGGGATGTGGATGAGAACATTCGCTTTGCTGAGGCAATCCTTAGCGTTGCCAGCGAAGAACATCTCTTTCCTAACGTTGCTGCACTTGCTAATCCTGTAAGCAATCCTCGTTTGATTTCCGGCAATCAAGCCATTGCATTGGGAGCTTGGGCTGCAGGGTTGGACTTCTACTATGCCTATCCCATGACTCCCGCCTCATCAATCCTGCACTATCTTGCTTTAAAACAAAGCACCCATAAGGTTTATGCCATCCATGCCGAGAGTGAACTTGCTGCAGCCAACATGGCAATCGGCAGTGTGTTTGCGGGTGCCAAGACAGCAGTAGGCAGTAGCGGAGGCGGTTTTGCTTTAATTCAAGAAGCTTTCTCCCTGGCAGGGATGGTGGAAGCCCCTTTGTTGTGTATTCTTTCCTCCCGTCCTGGACCTGCCACAGGTGTATCAACATACACTGCGCAAGAGGATTTGGACTTCGCTCTTGCCCAGGGGCATGGAGAGTTTGCCCGAGTTGTGGCTGCTCCTGATTCCATCCAGCATGCCTATGTTCTGGCTGCTGAACTGCTTTGCTTGGCATGGGAGTATCAAAGCCCGGTAATCCTTTTAACGGACAAGCATCTTTCAGAAAGCACCTGCAACATCAATAGCTTCCCTCAAGTTCCCTTTGCTGATGATCATATACTGTGTGCCGATAACGCCGTTGAACCTTATGAACGATATGCAATAACCCCTTCGGGAGTATCACCATTATCATTCCCGAGTTCTGATGTTTCACCTGACAAGGTTATCAAGTGGAATTCGCACGAGCACCTGGCTTCAGGTTTACGCACAGACAAAGCAGATGCCATGGTTGCCATGAAAGAGAAACGCCTGCGTAAAACCGAAACACTGCATCAAGCACTAAAAAGGTATGATAGAGTACATATCTACGGTGAAGAAGGCATCCCGATCTTTGCTTATGGTTCGGCAGTGATGGAGCTGTTGGAAGCGCAAAAATATTGCCGCAAACCCTTCCGCATTATAGCGCTTATCTACTTGCTTCCCTTCCCCTCCGAGGAACTACAAATGTTCCGTGGTGAAGCTGCGATGGTTATGGAACATAACATCACGGGTAGTTTGGCAAAGTTGCTCCGCCATGAGCTGAGTTTACATGTGGAACATAACATCCTTCGCTACGATGGACGTCCTTGGGATCCAATCGAACTTGCCGAGTTAATTATGGAGAAGCTAAATGCGTGAACTGGGAACAGGCAAAGAAAACACTTGGTGTGTGGGCTGCGGGAATTTCGGCATCCTCAATGCGGTTAAGAAAGCTATTCCCATCCTGGTGGATGGAGGAATACCATTGCAAGAAATGGTTATCACCTGTGGCATTGGCTGTCATGGCAAGATATTCGACTATTTATCTTTAAGTGGCATCTACGGCTTACATGGTAGAGGTGTTGCCACCACATCCGGAATAAAACTCGCCAATCCCAAACTGCAGGTAATCAGTTTTGGTGGAGATGGGGACAGTTTGGGCGAAGGGCTGGAGCATACTCTCTTTGCTGCCAAACGTAACATGGATATCACTTTGATACTGCACAACAATGGCACATACGGCTTAACTACAGGACAGTTTTCACCCTTGAGCGGACATGGTTACAAGGGGCTGTCTACTCCCTACGGAAGTATTGAAACTCCTTTTCGTCCCATTCCTTTGCTGATGGAAGCAGGAGCTACCTTCCTCGCCAGAGGGTTCAGTGCCAAACCGGAGCACTTGGCTGAGCTGATTGTCAAGGCAGTTCGACACAAGGGATTCTCTTTTATCGAGGTGATGCAACCCTGTATAAGCTATAATAATACCTACACCATCCTGAACGATAAAGCCAAGATGCTGGAAGCCATTCCCCAGACAAGGGCACTTGCTTTAGAGCTTGCCACTGATCCCAACTTTGTATATCTGGGAACCTTCTTGCAACAGAACAAACCATGCTATCATGAGGAACTGTTTGGAGATATCAATCCTTTGGACGACAGATTCAATGCTGCTGAACGCAATGCAATGATAGGATATTCCCATGGCAAGAAAGAAGCATAAGCTTACTATTAGGTTGTTAGTTCAGGTATTATGCCTGCTCGCATCTGCCGTCGTACTCGGCATTATCATCAATGGATACAAGGCTGCCATTCACGCTTTATGCCCATATTCCTCAGTGTGCTTTGGGCTTAGTCCCCAAGGCTTCTTCAATGTTTGTTTGGGAGCATTCTGGCTTTCAGCCTTGCTTGGGGTGTTATTCCTCTTTTACAGCATCATCTTTGGCAGAGTCTTTTGTGGCTATATCTGCCCGCTTGGTACTATTCAAGAAGCATTATTCTCTTTCCGCAACGCCAAATACAAGAAGACGCACAAAATATCATACTTCTATGAGAGACGCTTCGCACGGCTTAAATACTTGGTGCTAATAGTCACCATGCTGCTATCCATCTTTGGCATTGCCTATGTGTTTATCCGCCTCTGCCCCATATATGCATTATCCCAGCTTCCCGCACTTGCCATACCGGGCTTGATCGTTTTTCTGCTTATCATGGGCATTGGCATCTTTATCGAGCGGTTCTGGTGCCGATTCCTTTGTCCCTATGCGGGTTTGCTTAATGTCTTCCAGGCTTTGGGAGCATTAGCTGGGATAAGGAGACGCAAGATACGCCGTAACCTTGAACGCTGCATCGATTGTGGGCTGTTCGATATCAATTGCCCTATGAACCTCTATATCACAGA
>CALDSN010000089.1 GCA_937924555.1 uncultured bacterium
CGACCACCGAGATCTACACTCTTTCCCTACACGACGCTCTTCCGATCTGCCTATACTGTCATCCAGATAGTCCTTCACTTCTTCGTGATAATCCACTTGGTGAGGGAAGTAACCCTCCACCCTTTGCTTGTCGGCTTTCTTGTGCATAAAAGGTTTCAGAAAGTATGCCAAGGGGTTGATGTAGGCACTTCCGGTGTATTGCATGCGATTATTCAACAGAGGATAAGCGCATGCCCAAGTCCCATGCCTGGAGATTGTACTTAAGTGGCTTTTCAGCCAATACATCACCCCAAAGATTAGTAGCAGCAAACCCATTACTATACTAACCTTGAATAGATTTGCATACAGAGCCAGAATCACAGATGCATTAAGGCTAAAACTAACTCCCAATGGGGATATCACATTCAATCCCGAGGGAGCAAAGATGCCCAATAGCAGGCATAATCCAGCAAGGATTCCGGGGCTTAGCAGCATGGAGAAAGGGACTTCCTTTGCCTGTGCTGCACGGCTGCTGCGTGGTTCTCCGCTGAAGACGATGTTAAAAACTTTGGTGAAGGCAATCAAAGCCAAGGCACTCACAAAGGCAAAAAGTGCACCACTTATTACAACGGCAATAGTCAAGAAGGAGTTGGTTGCCGAAAAACCGCTGATTAGCCCCAGGAAAATACATAGTTCCGAGATAAAACCATTGAGGAGAGGAAGCGCACTGATTGCTCCGGTGCCCAGCAGGAACAACAAAGCTGTGCGTGGCATGCGGTTGCCCAAACCACCGAGTTTATCTTGCTCTAAGTTGTGGCTTGCTACCAACACATTGCCACTGAGGTAGAACAACAGTGGTTTGAACAAGGAGTGATTAAGCAGATGCAGCAGTGCACCTATCATACCCAAGGTGCTCATCAAGCCGTTATCATAATAGCGTCCCAATAGCCAAAGGCTTAACCCTATGCCAATAATCCCGATGTTCTCAATAGAGGAATACGCTAAAGCTTTCTTGATATTAGTCTCTGCCAAGGCATGGATAACGCCATTGAAGGCGGTTAGCACCGAGATGCCAAGTAACAGATACAGCTCTGAAGGCTGCCATTCTGCTCTGCCAAGCACCATGATGATGCCAAAGATGCCTGTTTTAATCATTAAGCCGGACATCATGCCGGACAGGTGCGCCGGAGCCACAGGATGTGCTTTGGGCAGCCAGGAATAGAAGGGAAAGAAGCCTGCCTTAAAAGCAAAGCCAATCAGCAACAGCCATTTTGCTGCGCCGTAGATAGTGCTGCTGCCGAAATTGTAGCTGCCACTTTGCCTATAAAGCATGGCAAAGCCCAGTAGTAACACCGCAGCCCCGATGTGCATCATCACAAAGTAATACAAGGCATTGTTGCGGGTTTGCTCGCTTTCCCTATCCTGCAGGATGGCAAAGAAGGAGGCAAGGCTCATCAGCTCCCAAGCGAGCATGAACAGCAGGCTATGACGCAGGATAAGCACCAGTTGCATGCTAAGCAGCATCAGCCCGGTGAAAAAGAGGTGCGACCGGATCCCCATACCTGGGTGCTTCTTTAGGTAAAAGTGCCCATAGCCAAGCCCCAGTGCTGAGCCGAAAGCAAAAATACTCCCCATAAAAGCGGCAAAGGGATCTACCACAATATCAGCAGTGCCAAAGAAAGCTGGTAGAGTTAGGCTGAAAGCATAGGTGTCGCTTTGTAGCAGGATACCGCCATAGCTGATGAGAGTGCTGAAAGCACCAACTGCGAACCATATCAGGAATCTCAGCGAGGCACATTCATCGCTTGCCCTGTCCCAGACCACCAGCAAAACTGCCAGAAGTTGCAAGATAAGCCCGTGGAAGATCATTTGTTCCTCCCCAACAGGCTCATGATTCCGTGGATAATGCTGAGGGGATGTGCAGGGCAACCGGGAATGTATAACACCGCGGGGGTGCTTTCCAGCCAGCCCCGGTCAATTGCGCCTGACTTTGCAAACATACCTCCGCTTATAGCGCAGGTTCCGCATAAAATCAAAGCTTTGGGTTCTGGAATCGCCTCCCAGGTCTCCTGTAGCGCACCAGCCATATTGGCGGAAACCGGTCCCGTTAGTATCAAGCCATCAGCATGACGCGGAGAGGCGACCACCTCCAGTCCATAGCGTCCCATATCGAAATTCACATTGGAGGAAGCTCCAAGTTCCAGCTCACAGGCATTGCAGCCCGCAGCAGACACATTTCGCAAAGCAAAGGAACGGCGGAAAAGCTTCTGTAAATCCCTATTCACTTCCACCTGAGGCACAGAGCAAGTTGCACTTTGTGGCTGCCATTTAATCACCAGTCCTTCTCTGCTGCTGCTTGCCATACGGAAATCTGGCTTGAAAGTAAAGGTATCGGGGAACTTGCGGCTGCATTCACCACAGAAGCAGCACTTTCCCATGTCCAAGCTGTACTTGGTTATTGCTTGAGTGGGGCAAAGCTGCTCCGCTAAGGCAAAATCCTGCTCATCTGCCCGCAGGATAACGGCAACTCCGGGAAAGGAGGGATTTATATTTGCTTTTAAGGGATTGGGTATTGCCTGATAACCATGCCCCAACCTGGCTTTTAAAAGCTCAAACATCACTCTGCCTCATAAATCCGCTCCGCAATAGGAGAGATCAAAACTCTTGTTGCATAGCGGAAAATCGGAGATACCCTCTCCTCTTACTGCTAAAGCAAGGGCAAACCAGTTATGCAGCGAGGGGTCATAGATCTTATACAGTTCAGTGCTGCCATCATCTGCGCTTATCAGCACGTGCACAATTCTTCCTCGCCAGCCTTCTACAATACTCACTGCCATCTTAGCTTTATTGGGTTGGGGTATGTCACCAGACTCTATGTCACTGTTATCGGGCAAAGTACTTAACAAATATCGGATTAGCTCCAGGGATTGATTTATCTCCCTATAGCGCACCATAGCCCTGGCATACACATCACCGCTTTGCTCTGTAACTGGCTCGAAGCTCTCCGCTTCTTTGATGGGGAAGTCTTTGCGGGCATCCACCTCATAGGAACAAGCCTTGGCGGTTATCCCGCTCATGTTAAGTTCTTGTGCTGCTTGCAGGCTTATACTGCCTGTGCTGTCGAAGCGGTTCAGCACCCCGGAATCTCCAAACAGGGCTTTGCTGGATCTATTGAACTGAGCTTCAAATGTATCTAAAGTATCTCGTAACACTTTGTTTTGTTGCGCAGATATGCCGTAATTCACCCCACCCGGGCGCAGCCAACGCTTGCCGAACCTGCTACCGCAAATTGCCAAGGAGGAGTTTATCACCGTTGTCCTGAGGGCGGCAAAGAAGTTCAACCCGGAGAGGTAGGCAATATCGCCCGAAAGAGCGGATAGATCGGCTAAGTGCATAGCAATTCGTTCCAACTCCAAGGCAACAAGGCGGATGCTTTGCACAGATTGCTTTGGTTGCACTCCGCAGAGTGCTTCCACCGCCAAGCAATAAGCCAAACCATGTCCAATGGCGGTATCCCCGGCGATCATTTCCGCCAAAGGCATCTTTGTGCGGATATCTCCCTTTTGCATCAGCTTACAGATTCCCCGGTGCTGGTAACCTAGCTGAATCTCCAGATGTTCAATACTCTCTCCATGGCAGATGAAGCGGAAGTGCCCCGGTTCAATAACTCCTGCATGCACAGGGCCAACCCCAACTTCGTGAAGCACTTGGGATTTACTGTTAAAAAAAGGATAATCCTTCATTTTCACCTTGCTATCGGGAGGGAAGCGCAATGGTTTAAGCCAAGGGTGTGCTTCGGGCAAGATACCCCACTCTTCAAAAAGTTCTCGTTCAAAGATGTGAAAAGCCGGGAAATCAGTACTTAAAGCGGGGTAGGCACCTTTTTTCGGGAAGCCGGTGCACAAGAACTCCATTTCCTTGTTGTTCTTTGCCATCCCACAGTGTAATATAGACTTTGCTGAGCCAAAATAGTAAAGTGGGATATAACCAAGGGCACAAAGCTGCCTTATGCGGGTAAAAAAGCCGGCATTATCAATAAGCTTCGGTAAATCAGTAACATAGGGATTATGGGGGCTGCTTGTGTTATCCATGTGGGCAAGCTATAACATCATGCCTCATAGCGTCAAGGAAAATATCCCCAGGGGAGCATACTGCTTCGCTATCGAGCGCCAATAACTTATTGCCGATACACCCCATTGCAGTTAGCCACGCTTGCTATAAGACTACAATTGCTTAAATTGTAAGTAACGAATAACTAAAAAAGGAGATATGATGGCAAAGGTTAATATGCTACCCTTACTGCTCACCATCCTATTTCTGGCGTGCATGGGAGGATACAGGATGCTTGAAGCAAAAAACATATATGAGATAAGCGTAACAAAGATAGACGGCAGCGAACAAAAGCTGGATGCCTATCGCGGTAAAGTGATAATGATTGTTAACACAGCCAGCAAGTGCGGGTTCACCAAACAATATGACGACTTGCAAGCTTTGTATGACACCTATGGCAAGGATGGCTTGGTAATCCTAGGTTTTCCCGCTAATAATTTCATGAATCAGGAACCAGGCTCCAACGAGGAGATAAGCAACTTCTGCCGTTTGAACTATGGAGTAAGTTTCCCCATGTTCGCCAAGATATCCGTGCGGGGAAAGGACATTCACCCATTATTCAGATACCTCACAGACAAGGCAACTAATCCAAAACATGCGGGCAAGATAAGCTGGAACTTCAACAAGTTCCTGATTGGCAAGAACGGTGAGATTCTAGATAGATTTGCCTCCACCACCAATCCCCGTGATAAAGATGTGATTGCTGCCATAGAGAAGGCACTGAAATGAGAATGATAGTATTACTGACTTTGGTTGCCATATCCCTTCTGGGTTGCAGTAAAGATTACCGCACGGTAGCCAAGGTGGATATACCTCGCTATATGGGAGATTGGTATGTAATTGCCATATTACCAAACTTCATCGAGAAGCACGCTGTGAACGGCATTGAAAGCTATCGTCTGCAAGAGGATGGCAGAATTGGTGTTACCTACACATACTATAAGAACAGCCCTACAGGTAAGCGGAAGGTAATGTATCCCACAGGTAAGGTGCATAATACGGTCACCAATGCCGAATGGCGGATGCAGCTCTTCAAACCCTTTTGGGCTAAGTATCTCATCATATATCTTGATGATGATTATCAGCATACGGCTGTGGGAGTGCCAAACCGCAAGTATGTGTGGATCATGAGCCGCAGCCCTCAAATGCCGGAGGATGAGTATCAGCGCATTTTGCGGGATCTGGCAGCTCAGGGTTACAACACCAAGCGAATCGTGAAAATGCCCCAAATATGGTAAGATGATTAAGATAGCATATCTGGATGCCAAGAGGTTCTATCGGGGGATAATCGCCGGAGGGATGGAGGTTATTCGCCACCAAGCTTACCTGAACAAGATTAATGTGTTCCCCGTGGCAGATGCCGATACCGGGATTAACCTTGCGGGGACGATGCAGGCTATCAAAGAAGGCAGCAGACCGGGAAGGACATTAAAGGAGACCCTTGGTTCCGTGGCAGAATCTGCTTTAATGGGTGCCAGGGGGAACTCCGGCATCATCTTTGCCCAATATCTGCACGGTTTAAGTGTGGAGCTGCCGGAGCAAGGCATGCTTACCGCCAAACACTTTGCAGAAAGCGCTCAAAGGGCGGTTAAGCTTCTTTATAAATCCATCATGAATCCTGTGGAAGGAACCATGCTGACCGTGATTAGGGAATGGGCAGATAGTCTTGGTACCCCAAGCGAAAAGTCAGCAGATTTCCTACACCTACTCACCCATTCCCTGGGAGAGGCAAAGCGTTCACTGGAAGCAACTCCATCTAAGTTGAAAGCTCTTGCCGAAGCAGGAGTTGTGGATGCGGGGGCAAGCGGTTTTGTGTACTTCCTGGAAGGGGTGGTAAACTATATTCACAAAGGCTCTCTCCGCGATTTGGGCGGTACTAATCACCCGGAGCAAACTATACCGCAAACTCTGGTTCACAGCACAGCCCCCGGTGAATACCGTTACTGCTTCGAGCTTATCTTGCAGGATTGCAGCTTGGAAATGGATAACCTACGAGAGAAGCTTGCTCCTTGGGGCGATTCCATCATCTTGGCAGGCTCACAAAGCAAGCTGCATGTGCACATTCACTGCAATAAACCCGATATTGTTTACCAGAGCATGCAGCTTGCCGGCAGAGTAAAGTCTGTTAAGGTGGATGATATGCTCCGCCAGTATCAGGTAAGCAATACCGAACACTCCTCCATCGGGATTATCAGCGACTCTGCCTGCGACCTTCCGGCAGAACTGCTGGACAAATACCGGATCGGCAGAATTCCCTTTGGCATCAGTTTTGGAGAGCAGCAGTTCCTGGACGGAATAACAATAACTCCGGATGCTTTCTACCGCAAGCTCCTCAAGGATGCCAAGCATCCCCTTAGTTCGCAACCCAGACCCAAGCAAGTTGGCGACCTGCTGGATTTCTACTCCAAGCATCACGACCATTGCTTTGGCATCTTCATATCGGAGCACTTGAGCGGGGTGTACAGCACAGCTTTGTCGCTTGCTGCCAATTTTCCAGTGGGTAAACTTAGCATCGTAAATAGCAGACAACTTTCCGTTTCCCAGGGCTTGGTTACTCTGCGCTTTGCCCGTGCTGTAGAGGCGGGGCTGAGCCGGGAGGAGATTGCTGCGCAAAGCGAAGCTTGGATTGCGAACACCAAAATCTATACGGATATCAATACCCTCAGATACATGGTGCGCGGGGGCAGAGTGAAGCCTCTTACGGGGATGCTGGCTGCTTTGCTAAACCTGAAGCCCATCGTGTCTTTGGATGCCTCCGGTAAAGCTAAAGCCATGGGTAAAAGCTTTTCCCGACGCAGCAACATGAAGAAGATAGTGCAGCTTATTCGCAGTGAGATGGCAGATAAACAGGTGTGGGAATATGCGATAGTGCATGCCATGGCACCGGATAGAGCCACTCGCTATGCGGAGTTGCTTACTCAATTGATTGGCAAAAAGCCCGCATACATCATGCCTTTGGCACCCGTGGTGGGGGTGCATAACGGTATTGGTGCTGTGGGTATAGGAGTATCTTACAATGAACTATGACCTGCTTTGGCAGATGGCTGCCGTGGTGTTCCTGTATATGAACATAATGTTTGTGCTGGCATTGCTGCTGAAGCGAAACGACATTGTGGATGTGGCTTGGGGAATGGGTTTTGTGGTTTTGGCTGTCTTTATGCTGGGCAGGGAGCAAGGCTATCATTGGCGGAGATTGCTGCTTAGTGCCTTGGTCTTTGTTTGGGGCTTACGGCTTAGCATCTACCTATATCTGCGCAACAAAGGCAAGAAAGAGGATTTCCGCTATGCCAAATGGCGTAAGGATTGGGGCAAGCATTGGGTTATCCGCAGCTATTTGCAAAGTGTTTATCACCCAAGGCTTCTTCATGGTGCTGGTGGCATATCCACTCATCATTATCATTGGCGACCCATCGCCTACTGCGAAGCCGGGCGACTTTTTGGGCTGGGCTTTGTGGCTGCTGGGCTTTTTCTTCGAGGCAGTGGGGGATGCACAATTGATGCGCTTCAAGAGTGATGCTGCCAATCGGGGTAAGATTATGAACCGCGGTTTGTGGCGTTATACCCGACACCCGAACTACTTCGGGGAAACCTGCATGTGGTGGGGCTTGTTCTTCATCTGTCTGCAGGTGCGCAGTGGATGGTTGGCGCTACTTAGTCCTGTGGTGATGAACTTCTTGCTGCTAAAGGTATCCGGCGTTCCCATGCTGGAGAGGAAGTATCAAGATAACCCGGAGTATCAGCACTATATCCGCTCCACCAGTTCTTTCATCCCTCGTCTTCCGCGGACACAAAGTTAAACGGACTTCTTGCTATCATTGCATAATCATTACCTAATCATTACATAAGAAACATGCAATGATCAGGTAATGATTAGGTGATTCTTCCCGGGGGCTTCCTTGTTATCAATATGGTATTACTACGGACTCATTGCGGACAAAGAGCGTATTATGTCCGTAGTAATACCGTGATAATGCCAAGGGGGAAGACACATTGGAGCTTGTGGGTGCAGTTGGGAGTGCTAAAGCTGTTTGCAGCTTGGTTAAGGATAGAGTTTGGTTTTGAGGTTTGCCACGAACTTGGCATGCAAGTCTGCCACCTTGCGGTGCACCTGCTCGTAGTTTTCGGGAGTGTAATCCAAAACCTTATTTTGCACCATGCCATCGGAATAAGTGACTACAAAACCAATCATACCTTTCCCGGTAAGCAAATCCGTCTTGGTGTCAATTATGGGGCTCACACTCGCTTTGTTGTTATTGATACTCATGCAGTAATAACGAGCAAAGGATGAGCCAAAGCAATTGGGCCGTGTTTGTAAAAATGTAACACAAAGCGAATTATAGAGATATGATTAGTGGGTAATCGCTTAACCCTGGTAGAACATCACAGGAATCGGATGGAATCCCACATTTGGAATTCCATTATAGGAATCAACTTAGCGCTTGATGCCCAGGTTTTTAATCTTTCGGCTGAGAGTGCTTTCCGCCATATTAAGCAGTTTTGCGGTATCCTTTTGCACCCAACCGCTTTTCTCCAAGGCACTTAAGATGATATGGTACTCCACCTGTTTCAGGTTGTTTTGCATGTTTCCTTCTGCCGGTGGGGATATGGGAGAATCACCGATAATGCCGTCCAGTTGTCCGGCATGCCAGATCAACCCCGGCTTCAGGATGTAGATACGCTCAATGATGTTCATTAGTTCCCGGATATTGCCGGGGAAGCTGTACGCTTCCAGCCTTTGCCAGAACTCTTCAGTTATCTGCGGTACGGGAACCCGGAATACGTTGGAGAAGTGTTTCACAAAGTGCATGGTGAGTAGAGGAAGGTCGCTTTTCCTTTCCCTTAAGGGCGGGAGAAAAATCTCCACCTTATTCAGCCTGTGATAGAGGTCCAGGCGGAACTTGCTTTGGCGAACCAGTTCCTTAAGGTCATAGTTTGTGGTGCTGATTATACGGCAGTTTACGGGGATTTCTCTATCACTTCCCACAGGCTGGATTCTGTGGGTTTCAATGGCGCGTAACAGCTTAACCTGCACATCCAAGGGCATATCAGCAATCTCATCCAGCAGCAGCGTTCCTTTATCTGCTACCAGGAATTTGCCTTTTCTATCCTCAACCGCACCGGTGAAGGCACCCTTTTTATGCCCGAATAGCTCACTTTCCACCAGATTGGGCGAAATTGCCGAGGCATTAACTGCCACCAGAGCTTTACCGGTGTTGCTGGCATTGTGAATAATCCCGGCTATCACTTCCTTGCCCGTGCCGGATTCACCCGTGATAAGAACATGGACATGCCCATACTTTGCTGCCATGAAGGCATCTTTTAGGGCTTTTTTTATCAGGGGATGCTCACCCACAAGCTCGGCATTAAGGGCTAAGCTACTGAACTCTTTGGCTTCACAGCACTGTCCCTTAAGCTGCAGATACTCGTGCCTCAGCTTTTCGATGCGGGCATTATACTGGCTGGATTGTTTGAAGAAGTTCTCGTTAAAATACTGCCTGCTAACCACATCAAGCATTTCCAAGGCACCAAAGGCTTCTTCAAAACAGCCTTTTGCCTCAAACAACCTTCCCGTACAGCGATAGGCGATGCTGAGCAGCAGCTTGTTATCCTGCTCGGTGAAGTAGGTAACAGCTTCTTTCAAGAGCTGCTCCGCTTCGGCAAAACCTTCAATTTCGATTAGGGTGTTGGCGAGGTTCACCTTCAGGTTGTTCTCCCGGTCTGTGTTTCCCGTTTCCTTGCTGTGTATAAGGGAATCGCGCATTAAGGTGATGGATTCTTCATAACGCTCCAACCTCCCCAGGGCAGTTGCATGGTTATCCAAGCACTTCAAAGCGGTGGCGGAATCAGCCAAGCCGCATTCACCAAGCATTGTTTCGCTGTCTTGGTACTTCGCTATGGCATCCTGTATTCTACCACGATTCAGATAGTTTACTCCCAAATTCATAATAATATTGGCTAATTGAGGTTTAAATCCCCTCATTCGTGCCACGGCAATGCCCTTGTTGAGGAATTCTATCGATCTCTCATACTCCTTTAGCATCATATACAACACCCCGAGATAATTGCATGCCTGAGTGTAGAGATATGGGTTCTGGGTTTCATCCACCATGTCGAGCAGCAGAAGCAGCTCGTGGTTGGCTTTATCCAGTAGGTTATTGCTCATATAGAGGGGACAATTTGCCAGATACACTTCCAGTTTCAAGTCCACGATGTCTGCTTCGTTGGCTTCCCGCATGGCTTCTTGGAGCAGCTCTTCTTTCTCCTCCAAACTCAAGCCCAAATCCGTCCTTTGCACCTGAGCCAGCTTCCACTCGCATGCAAGCGCTTTGCTTCCGCTGAGGGTAACATGCTTTTCCGCTTCCCGGTAATGATACTCTGCTTTATGGTGCTCTTCGGGATGGGCAAGATTCAATATGTTGTATAGCAGTAGGTTATATTTTGCGAGGAGAAAGCTGTCCTTATCTTTGTGTAATTCCTTGCCCAATTCATCCATTTTGCTAAGAGCTTCCGGAACCCTCCCACAGAAAAGGAGTGCCCTGATATAACATAAGTTCTTTGCCGCCAGCCTGATGTTCTTGTATGCGGATGAATGCTTGTTAAACTCCTCGATGAATAAGAGGGGATCGTTTGTGCTGCTGTGTTGAAGCTGATAAATCTGTGGTTCAAAGTGCTTATTTTCCATACTATATCCATTCGTTACAATTCAAGACCTGCTTGGGTAGGAGCGTTACAAAAAGCATAGCTGTCTCTTTCTCCAGATTTATCCATGGCATATAGGGGAGATCGGAAGAGCACACGTCTGAACTCCAGTCACGATCAGATCTCGTA
>CALDSN010000090.1 GCA_937924555.1 uncultured bacterium
CCTCAATGCCGGTTACAACTCCTGTAGCAAAGATAGCAAACTTGAGGTATATGTTTTGTCCGGAGATAATGTTCTGTTGCCATTTCATTCCTGGGGGATTTCCTCTTCTTTTTTGAGGGGCGATGATTCTGCTTCGCTCTTTGCAGGCTCTTGCAGTTCCGGAGGAAGCTCGATAACGGGTTCCTCTGGTTTGGTCTCTTCCAATATTATGGTACTATCCGCGGGATTAGTAGATACGGCTTCTTGTAATAATGAATCGGGGGCAAAAAGGCTATCCTGAACCACCAGACTATCCAAAGCTACTTTGTCCCATACCAGGAACTTATTACCATCAAAGAATCTGCGGGTTAGAGAGGCATAATCTCCCGCATTGGTATCATCCAGAACAAACTTCAGGTATGGCTTGGCACGGGTGGTGTCCGAGTTCTCAAAGCTGTAATACCAGCCCAAACGGAAGTTCGCAGCAAGCTTAAAGCGAGAATATGGGGATTGGAGCATCTCCCCCAGACCTGCTAGGGCAGAATCAGGTGCGGTACTCACCATTCCAAACAGCTTGTCCATAAGCTGCTCCTGGCTTTCTTCCAAAGGATCTATCAGACGCACGGTTTGCCCTTTCTGCAGAGAGTTTAGTGCTCTGGTGTACTTGCTATTTGGATAGTTCTCCAGCATGTTGCTGTACAGTTGTGCATTATCGGGTCTCTCGGGGAAGTGGTCGTTTAGCACGCTGCCCATGGCAAACATACAGAATGGTATGGTCTCTGTGTCGAACTGTTCAATAATCTCCCCAATACGGGTTATCCTGCCTTGCAGAGCAGTTAACTGAGACTCTGTTTGCCTAATCTGTACCAAGAGTTCCCGTTTTCTTTCCGCTGCTGCTGCGATTCTGTCTCTTTCTTTAGTTGCAAGGCTATCTTCCGGGGTGCTTTCTTTGTCCTGCAAGTCCGCAATGGCTAAGCTATCTGGGGTTGAAGAAAGTGAATCAGATATAACGGCCACAAGGTTTTCATCCGCCTCTGTAAGCGAAGAGTTCGGAGTAATCGCAGTTTCCTCGGTTAGTAAATCCTTTTCCAACCGCATGCTGTCCAAGACAACGCTCAATGTATCAACTTCTAACTGCAGTGAATCTCTGCGAGTAGCCAATACATCCCTCTCACGGATAACGCTCCGGTAACAGGCAAGGGCAGAATCGGGCAAAGCAAGAGTGCTTAGGAAGCTCTCTGCAGCAAGATACTTATAATCAAGAAATTGTTTGGTGGCAGTCTCACTGTTCATATTGGCTTTGGGGGCAACATTTGTTACTGCGGTAGCTTTTGCTTGAGAGATGCTTGCCAGCGGGGAAGTGGTAAATTCGGTGCGCACTTTGTTATAGTTTATTGCCGCATTGGTGACATCACCCAGGGTATAATACTGAAACTCCGCAAGATAATACATCGCGGCAGCAGAGCTCTCTGTGCGAGGATAGGTCTTGTTTATAAACTCAATCTCTTTCTTTGCATCCTCATTATTTCCCTTGGCGAAGAGGATTCTGGCCTTGAGCAGCCTTGCCGGAGCCAGCTTATCGAGCCTTGTTTCCGCTTTAAGGAGGCTGTTGGCAGTCTTGTATGCCTTGTCAAGTTCTCCCAGTTCCAGCAGGTTCAGCCCTATGTAATAGCGGGTATCCAGCTTCAAAGCTTTGTCTATCCCTCTGGTGCCGGACATTTTTTCAAAGGCATCCAGCGAGGCTTGGAACTCTCTCTGCTCAAAATAGTTCTTGCCAAATAGGAAGTATGCGGTTTTGAACTCTTTGGTCTTGGGGTAATCGCGGATAATGCGCTCCAACCAATACTGGGCTTTTATGTAATCCTTATCCCTAATGGCAAAATCGGTTAGCAGCAGCAAGGCTTCCGGGTGCTTTTTGCGAAAGGCGGGATTGCGGATGAACTCATCCAGGCGTCTCTCCGCATCCTTGGGCTGGTTTATCTCCCTGAATATCTTGGCAACAAAGAGGTGCGATTCCGGCACAAATGGGCTTTTAGGGAAGCCGAGGATCAGGTTCTCAAACTGGTCTTTGGCTTGAAAGGCACTGTTACCTTTGAAGTATAATGCCTTTGCCATCAAGAACAGGGCATCGTCCACATGTGGTCCCTTTTTGCTTGCAGATAGTATTATTCCGCATTTCTTGATGGTTTTGGTGTAATCCTCGATTGCCTGATTATTGGGTTTACCATTGGTGTTAAGCGGACGCTCCTGCGCAGACTGGAAATAACGCTGCGCATTATACATCGTGTTTATATTGCACGCCCACAATGCAGTGAGACAGGCAACAAGAAGGGTAAACCTAAATAGTCTCATAGTTATAGCCTCATATCACTTGGCTTTCTGTCAATCAATATTTCCCAAAGCTTCATCAATTCTGTTGCTACGCAGCAACTTTATGGCGTTTTCCACATCAGGATACATGGTTCTGTCCACATCCATTGGGGCAACCGTCTCCCGCAACAAGGCTTTCACCTTTTCCAAAGGGGGTGAACTGCAAATGGCTCTTTCATCCAATGCTGCACAGGCGATTAGCAGTTCAATACCCATGGCAGAGGATACATTCTCCATCACTTGCTGAAGCTTGATTGCCGAGACAGAGCCCATGGATACATGATCTTCCTGATTGGCAGATGTGGGAATTGAATCAACCGAAGCGGGATGCGCCAGCACCTTGTTTTCCGAAACCAAGGACGCTGCGGTTAACTGGGCAATCATGAACCCGGAATCAATTCCCGGACGCTTGGCAAGGAAGGGGGATAAGCCACGGGAGAGGGCAGGATTTAGCATCTGCTCAACTCTGCGCTCAGAGAGAGAAGCAAGCTCACTAACGGCAATCGCCAAGGTGTCCAAAGCGATGGCAAGCGGCTCTCCATGGAAGTTACCCCCGCTGATAACCTTCTCCTCCTCGGTAAAGATGAGGGGGTTATCCGTTGCAGAATTGATCTCTATCTGCAACACTCCACGCACATAGGCAATGGCATCGCGTACGGCACCATGCACTTGCGGGGTGCAACGCAGGCTGTAAGCATCTTGGATGTTACCACAATTCAGGTGGGAAGCGCGTAAAGGACTATCAGAGAGCAAACGGCGGATATTGGCAGCGGACTTAAGCTGCCCGGGATGCGGGCGCAACTGATGGATAAGCTCGTCAAAGGCACGGGGAGTACCCTTCAAAGCATCAATGCTCATCGCGGCAATCACATCCGCATAACGGGTGAGCCGTTCTGCTTCAAGCACGCTTAACACACCCAAGGCTGCCATCACTTGAGTGCCGTTATTAAGTGCCAAACCTTCCTTGGCGGCAAGCTTCACGGGGCTAATTCCCGCAAGCTGCATCGCTTTCTCGCCGCTGATTCGCTCTCCATTGTACATTGCCTCGCCTTCGCCAATAAGCACCAAGGCAAGGTGCGAAAGAGGAGATAGGTCACCACTGGCACCCACTGAACCACGCATGGGGATGATGGGGTGCACACCCTTGTTTAGCATGTCTATCAAAGTATCCAAGGTCTCGATGCGTATTCCCGAATGCCCTTTGGCAAGCACGGCTATGCGTAGCAACATTATGGCACGGGTCTGGGGGATGCTGTAAGGATTACCCACACTTGTGGCATGGCTACGGATTAGGTTAAGCTGTAACTCTGCAATGTTTTCCGGGGGAATGCTTACGGTGCTGAATTTGCCAAAGCCGGTGGTTAAACCATACACGGCATCACCATTGGCGATTACTTTATCCACATAAGCTCGGCATTTTGTCACCTTTTTCCTGCTTTCTTCACAGAGCTTGATGGGTATATTTTCTAAGGCAACCTGGGCAACCTGTTCCAAACTTAAGCTGTTGCCATCTATAACGATATCTTGCATACTATCCTCTTAAAATGTTGTTCTGGGGGAGCTAAATACGAAAATCAATAGTTTTTTGCACACTCTTAGAACATGCTGTTTTTGTCAAGAGAAGTATGGAACTAAGGCATCCCTAACTATGATAATGTGTTATCCACATATTATACATTAGTGATTCTCTAATCTGATTAGGGATTGATTAGGGAATTACTAATGTATCATTAGATATAATATGCATGGATAAGTGGTGAGGTGATGTTAGTCTTTCCAGATTGGGAGATTGGGAGAGTTGGGAGAGTTGAGATTGGGAGAGTTGGGAGAGTTTGAGTGGGAGAGTCTGGAGAGTCTGAGGCTTTGTCGGGCTGGACGTAAAATAGTTTGCTGAACCAAATCTGTGATGTGATAATCTGGAACAACTTAGTTCTTGAGAAGTTGTCAGAGCTAAAACCAACTCTCTAATACTTGGAATCGCTCTTGAATGGGATCTGGTCGCATTTGTGCGAGAATAGAATCTTATCTTGTAAGTGTAGCGTGTAAAATAACTGATATGGCGGTGTGCTATGCCAGATGAATTCTAAAACTTATACTCATGATGGTGCATGCCAAATGCACCATCATATTCACAATGTTATCTTTAAAAACTAGGGCTAATTGTTTTAACTAGTCCAGTAATCTGTAACACCCAATCCTATTCAAACTCCGAAGTTGACCCAATATACTTTTCTGGACTTTTCTGCCGATTTTGGGCTTCTGCAATGCTAAAGGTCCCGACTTTGTAGTGCTGATAACCGGTCCTAGCTTGTTAGCGATTATGGCTGACTTAGAGCTTTTTGTCCTGGTGTGTAGTTGACTCTATTACTGGCTTGCTCGTCCTGCGTACCTGTCTTATAATCTTTTATTTTTGATCCCGGTAAGCACTACTATTCTGCACTGCTATAAGTTGGAAGTCCTATCAGCCGGGTGTGTTACTGTGTGCAGTGTGGCAGGTTACGCCCGGTAACGGATTGGGAAGGTTTTAAAAGCGAAATCTGAGCCCCTGCCCGATTCACAGAGCGAGTGTATGCCGCAGCTAATCGGCAGCAGACAAGCAATTTACTTGACAGCAGGGCTAAAGCTTGGATAGTTGTGCCATAAACATAAAGCAGATGGAGATGCAGTGAAGATAGCCCAAATAGTTGGAGCCAGACCCCAGTTCATCAAACTTGCCCCATTATCCCGTGAAGTGCGTAAGCACCATGAGGAGATAATCATCCACAGCGGCCAACATTATAATCCGGAAATGAACGGGGTGTTCTTTCGGGACTTAGACATTCCACAGCCAGATTATAACCTCAATATCGGCTCGGGAAGTCACGGGATGCAAACCGCAGGGATAATGGCGGCTATTGAGCCTGTTTTGCAGAGAGAAAAGCCGGATTGGGTGATTGTATATGGGGACACCAATACCACGCTGGCAGGTGCCTTGGCTGCGGTTAAAAAGGGCATCAAAACTGCTCATGTGGAAGCCTGTCTGCGTAGCCATAACCGCGATATGCCGGAAGAGATAAACCGCATAGTTGCCGATCATATCAGTAACCTGCTCTTTGCGCCAACTCAAGCTGCATGGGAAAACGCCAAGCTGGAAGCTTTGGCGCAAAAATGCAGGCTGGTGGGAGATATCATGGTGGATAGCATCGCTATGGGGATGGCAAGAATCGGGCAGACACATGATGTATTGCAGAAGTATCGGCTTAGTCAGGAAAGCTATCTGTTACTTACTCTGCACCGTCCTTTTAATGTTGATGACGCTACACGATTGCAGCATATCCTCAGCGGTTTGAATGCGCTGGATCGCTTGATTATCTTCCCCGTGCATCCACGTACCCACTTTGTGTTGAAGCAAATGGATTGCTCTTTGCTAAAGAACATCCGCTTTATAGAGCCACAGTCTTATCTGGACTTTCTGGCTTTAATGGCAAGTGCAGAAAGAATAGTGACGGACTCTGGCGGTATCCAGAAAGAAGCCTACATCATAAAAAAGCCGTGCGTTACACTACGCACGGAAACAGAATGGGTGGAGACGGTGGAACTTGGCTGGAATCTGCTATTGTCTATAGAATCTGCTACCTTCCCCCATGCAATAAACAGTTTCAGACCTCACGCAGAGCATCCTGACATCTTTGGGGAGAAAGTGGCGGAGAAGATAGTTAGGGAGATAGAAGAAGCTTAGTTAGCTTCGATGTATTCATCCTCTTTCTGATACTTCCAGCTTAGCAGCAGCCTATCCAAGATGGCTACAATGCCAAAAAGCAGCATGCTGAGGGCAATAATTACCAGAATCACAGCAAACACATGCGCTGTTTGATAGGCTTTGGTTGCTCGGGTCATATATATCCCCAAGCCTGCAGAGCCGCCCAGCCACTCTCCTATAACCGCAGCCATCACGCTGTATGTGGCGGCAAGCTTCAAGCCGGTAAAGAAAGCGGGAAGAGACGATGGCAATTTCAGCAAAGTGAATACCTTGAAAGGACTCGCTCCCATGGAAACCAACAGACGAATATGTTCAGCCGATATGCTGCGTAAGCCGTCATATAACCCCAAGGCAATGGGAAAGAAGCACATAAGGATTACAGCAAATATCTTGGAACTGATGCCGTAGCCAAACCAGATGATGAGCAGGGGAGCGATTGCGATGATAGGGATGGTTTGGGAAACCACCAGGTAAGGGTATAGCACTTGCTTGATGAGCTTTGAGGCATCCATGGCAATTGCGGTTATGGCACCAAGCAGTACGCTTAACAACAAGCCAACCACAGCAGCCAATAAAGTGGGCTTTAAGTGTTGCCAGATAAGCTGTGGGCTGTCCTGAAACACTTGCAGCACAGCCAAGGGGGAAGGAACAATCCAAAAAGCAATAAGCTGCTTACTGCTGACGTATTGCCAGATAGCGATTATTAGGGCAAAAAAAAGGAGGGGTGGAACAATGATGCGGAGCTTCACTGCTCTCCCAGGATGCGAATCTCGGTCTCCAGACACACGCCGAAGGAATTGAAGACTGTCTGTTGCACATGCTTAATCACCTGCAATACTTCCTTAGCTGTGGCAGAGCCAAGGTTTACAATGAAGCCGCAATGCTTATCCGATACCGCAGCATCACCGATGCGAAAGCCACGTAAGCCGCAATCGTCCACCAACTTCCCGGTGAAATAGCCTTCGGGACGTTTAAACACACTGCCTGCGCTTGGGAGTTCCATTGGTTGCTTGTCATTGCGTTGCTTGTCCAGATCGTCCATACGCAGCTTGATGGCAAAGGGAGCATCCGGTTTAAGATGGAAAACGGAAGAAAGATGGATTAAGCCTTGTTGCTGGATGGCACTCCGCCGGTAGGCAAAATCATGATCCTCGGCTTTCAGGTGCAGGATAGGGTTGGAGGATGCAAGGCTTTCCAAAGAGGGATTAAGGCATTTGCTGCAATAGAGCACATCCTTCACCTCGCCCCCATAGGCACCGGCATTCATAAAGACCGCACCTCCCACACTGCCCGGTATGCCGGAGGCAAACTCCAGACCGCTAAGTCCTTCGTTCATGGCGAACTCACACAAGTCCTTTAGCGGCACTCCACAGAAAGCACTGATGTAATCCTCGTCACGAGTAATCTTGGTAAAAGATTCAGTGCTGATAACAAAGCCTTGAAGCCCTTTATCGGATATCAGCAGGTTTGAGCCTTTTCCCAACATGAAGTATGGGATATTGTTGCTTAGGCAATAGATGAGGATGTCTATCAATTGTTTCTGGGTTTCCGGCTGGCAGAACACTTCGGTAGGTCCGCCTATCTTGAAACTGCAATAGTCCCGTAGAGGGACATCAAAACGGATGATCTGCTGCTCACACAGAGCAGGGAAGGCAAGGGTAACTTTATCTTTTAAGTTCACTTACACCTCATATACCGTTGAAGAACTTGCCAATCTCGGAAACTAGCTCCTGTTCACTACGAAGCTCAATACACTTTCCGGGAAGGATTTGCTTAAAATACTCGCCATAAGGCTTCTTAGACACTCTGGAATCCATTATCAGCACTACTCCCCTATCGCTTTTACTGCGGATAAGACGCCCGAAACCTTGCCGTAGCCTAAGCAAGGCATTGGGTAACATGAGATGCATGAAGGAATCCTTGTTCTCACGTTCCAGTTTGTCTATCAAAGCTTCCACCAAGGGCTCGGAAGGAACTTGGAAAGGTATCTTGTATAAGATAAGCAGGGAAAGAGATTCACCTTGGATATCAACTCCCTCCCAGAAGGAAGAAACACCCAAGAGAACGGCATTGTTACTCTTTTTGAAATCCTCCAGGATGGAGCGTCTGCTACCACCCTTTCCCTGAGCAAAGAAGGGACGCTTGGAATGATACAGCTTGTCGCCGATATGTTCATAAACCGCATCCAAATCCCGGTAAGAAGTAAACAGTGCCATGGTTCCTACATCGGTGGTGTCCAAAATCTGTTCGATGCAGCCCAAAGCCTGATTCTGGAAAAACTTATCTTTATGCTCCGGTAAAAAACTGCCAATCAACAACATCGATTGTTTCTCATAATCGAAAGGAGAATCAACAATACTCAGGTTCACCGCTTTATCGCTTACGAGGTTTAACCCGGATTGGTTGAGGAAATACTTGAAAGAACCACGTAAAGCAAGGGTGGCAGAGGTAAACACGATACAGGGAATGCGGTCGTAAAGAAGCTTGGAGAGGTGAGTAGAGACCTCCACAGGGGCATAGCACAAGCTGGCAGAGGGGATGTTACGCTCTGATCGCGAACCTCCCTCTATCCACATGGCATACTCATCCAAATTGGGATTCAACAAAGTGAGCAGTAATCCTTCCGTCTCGCCAAAGCGCATTATGTATGATGCCAAACTTTCCTTCAGCCCTTCCAGATTTGCCACCTGTTTGCTGTTCAGGCTACCCAACACGTTGCTAAGAGCACTGAGGTCTTTCATCACATCTTTAAACTCAATACTGAATTGCTGTAGAATCTCGAATAGCTCGCTTTGTTGACTCCGCTCTTTTATTCTCAGTTTACCGAAGCTATCGGCTTGTGTGCAAACTTTAGAAGCATGATTGAACAAGCGGGTTAATGGAGCTCTAAGCTCTTCCAACTCGTGATGCAGCTTAATGCAAAGGGAATCCACGTGCTGCTTTGAGGCGTCGGTAACAAGGCTCTTTTTCAGTGTTTGCTGCACCTGCTTTAAGAAACCTCCCGATTGACGCTTTCCACTAGGAACAAGCTGGTTGAACAACACACTTAAATCCGCATATCCAAGATCAAAGCCCAGATGCTTAGATGCAGATGCCATCAGATTGTGCGCTTCATCCACCACCAAATACTGATACTCTCCCAATGTAGTGTATCCAAGCTGCGCATCTGCCAATAGCAAGGAATGATTAGCAACCACAATCGTAGCAGTCTCGATATGTTTACGAAGGCTCATCACATAACATCGGGCAAAGTGAGGACACTTCCGTGCCCCACAAAGATAGCGGTCCGAACAAACCTTGCGCCAAACCATGCTGAAGCGCTTTCTGTCGAAAGATGAGTTTTCGGATACATCGCCTGTATTAGTCAGCATTTTCCAAATGAATAGATATAGCATTGCCTGCGCTTCATATGGGCTTAATCCCTTGCTCTGCTCCAGCACCATTTCTTCCCAACGGCGTTCGCAAATGTAATTTTCCCTACCTTTTACCAATACAGCTTTGAAGGGTATGGGCAACATCTGTCTTAGCTGGGGTAAGTCCTTGTAAAATAGCTGTTCCTGCAGGTTTTTGGTATTAGTGGATACCACCACCTTGGCTTTTGTCTTGCGGGAAAACTCCATGGCGGGGACAAGATAGGCAAAGCTCTTGCCAACCCCTGTTCCGGCTTCCACAACCAAGTGCTCTTCTTTAACAAAGGCATTGGTTACCTGGCTTGCCATGGTCATTTGCCCGGAACGGAACTCGAAATTGGGGAACTTCTCCGCAAACAAGCCATGCTCTGAAAACACTGAGGGAATATCGTTAATCTCTCCTGTATATTCATGTTCAATCACATTAAGGAGCGAACTCTTGGTATGCTTTGGCTTCAAAGCAGTTAGGGCGGAACTTCGCTGAGCCTGAACAATAAGCCGTAGGTATTCACTTAAAGCACCTTCTGACTGAGCTTGATTGCTAAGCTCCAAAAGCCTTGCATTGGTGATGAAGCTGTAATGCTCCAGAATATGCTCTGTCATGTGGTAAAGAAGCTTTCCGGTGGCTGTGGCATCGGCATCAGCACGGTGGGCATTAACAAGCTCTATCCCGAAATGTGATACCATAGTGCTAAGCTTATGATCTGAGGTTGTAGGCAGATATATCCTGGATATCTCAGCAGTATCCCAGCTTTTGTTCTTTAACTGGAACTCCCCAACTCGAATGAGATTATTGTTGAGAAAGCCCAGGTCGAAAGCAACATTGTGCCCCACCAGCACACTATCCCCCACAAAATCGGTAAACTCTGCCAAAGCTTCTTTTATGGATGGAGCAGTCTGTAAATCCTGGGGAGAAATGTGTGTTAAATACTCTATAAACTTGGGCAGCTTGCCCTTGGGCTTAACGAAGGTATCAAACTCCGCCACCACTTCTTTGCCTTTGAAGCGGATGGCGGCAATCTCAATTATCTCGTCTTTCTCGCTATTCAGCCCAGTCGTTTCCAGATCAATGGCAACATACTCCAGCTCATCTAACCATGTGTTGCCCTTGGATTGTGTCTGTGCAGCGTTTGTTAGCTGATTGTCCAAGCTCAGTCTTCTTTATACAGATTATACCGTTGTAGTTTCTTAATCAGCCCTTGGCGGGAAAGCCCAAGTTCTCTGGCAGCTTGAGTTTGGTTCCACTGATAGCGCTCCATACTATCCAGTATCATCTTGCGCTCCAGCTCTTCGATAGCGTCTTTGATGGTCTTTCGGGTGGAGAGAATGTTTATCGTTTGGTTGTGCTCATAATACCTGAACACTTCTTCGCTGAAATCGCTCGGTTTAATAAAAGCACCAGCTTCAACAAGGGTTACGGCTCGCTCAATCTCATTCTCCAATTGACGAACGTTTCCCGGCCAGTCATACTCCTCCAAATATTTCATTGCCTCCGTTGAGATGCCGGGCACGGTTTTATTCATCCGCTTATTGTATTTATCCAAGAAGTGAATTGCCAATAATGGTACATCACCGGGACGATTTTTCAACGGTGGAACATCTATGCGGATAACATTCAGGCGGTAATATAAGTCCAGGCGGAATTCTCCCCGTTTCACTTTATCTAATAGCGAAACATTAGTGGCACACACAACCCGGACATTCACTTTATCCGTTTTGGTCGCCCCCACCCTCTTAATCTCCCCTTCCTGCAGGAATCTAAGCAGTTTGGATTGGGTGGATTGGCTGATATCGGCAATCTCATCCAAAAAGAAAGTACCGCCATCAGCTATCTCGAACAAACCTTTCTTGTCATACGCCGCACCAGTGAAGCTACCTTTTACATGACCAAAGAGCTCACTTTCCAATAGTGTTTCCGGCAATGCACCACAATACTGCGCCACAAAGGCTTTATTTCGCCTATCGCTGCTGTAATGTAAGGCACGGGCAATCAGTTCCTTACCTGTTCCGCTGGGACCTTCCAGCAATACAGTAGTGGGAGTATCTTTAACTTTCTCGATTATCTCAAATATCTTCAGCATCTCAGGGCTTTTACCAATTATGTTGGCAAATAGGTTCCCGGTGTTCAATTGCTCACGTATAATCGCATGTGTCTTTTCCAGATTGGCACTGCGAATATTCTCAATAATCACAATTATCTGGTTCGTCAAAGCAGAAAGCAGATTAATAATCCTGCCTGAGAAGTAATGCGAGCCACTCTTACAGAACAACAATACCGCACCCAATGTGCTCTTTCGTATCGAAAGAGGAAGTATCAAGATGTTGTTGTAACTGGAAGCAAAATGAGGTTGCTTATAGTTCTCCAGTTTGTTACTGCGATACACTTCGCTACACATGGTCTGGAATTGCTCATAGCTTTTATCTTCCTGAGAGAAGTTATTAAATATCTTATACTCCCAGGCATCAGGAAGATTGGGGTTGGCGTGCAGACACAGGAAACCGCCATCTGCCTCGGATATCTCCACCAGACTGGTTAAGGATTGCTCTATCAATACATCCAGATCAGAGATAGTATTAAGCTTTTGTGTGTTCTCGTAGAACTGATTAAGGAGGTTCTCTTCAAACTTCACCTCCTCCATCTGCGAAGAATACTCACGGGAAATTCTTTGCAACAAGATGTCATTTTGCTCCAACAGCTTAATAGAGCCATACTGTTGAATTATCTTCTTGTTGTTCTTTAGTATTTGCAGGGCTTGTTCCCAATCCTGCAAATCCAACAGCACCCCGGCAAGCTCATAGTTCGCCAAAGAAAGCTCATAATTGCTCCCAGCTTCCACAAACAGGCTTATCGCCTCATTCAAGTGGCTTTTGGCTGCTTCTGGGTTCTTCCGCTCCAGCAAAGCCCGCAGGTAACAAGCTCTTCCCACCTCAAAGGGTTGGTTCTGTTCTTGGGCTAACTTCACCGCTTCGCTGATGTAATAATCGGCACTCTCCACATTGTGGGTCATGATGAAGTAATACGCCTGTTTCTGGCATCCTTCGATAATCTTGTCCCGTGCTGCCAACGATTTGAAGAAATCAAAGCTCTCCACCAAATAGCGATAAGCATCCTTATACTTGTGCAGTTTGGTAAGCACCGAGCCCAAATTGCCATACAATTCTGCTTTAATATAATCATCAGACACCGAAGGCAACAGCTCCAAGCCCTTGAACAGCAGGTCATAGGCAAGATTCAGCTCATCCTGCTTTTCGTAAACCTCACCCAGATTGTTGAAGCTACGCAGCAAGCCATCATTGAAGTTGCTATCCTGCGATTTCTTTATAGCTTGCTCATAGTGCTCAATGGAAGTTTTCCAATCACCTTTCTTGAAATACAAAGCCCCCAGATTATTTAGCGAGGCAATGATATTACGGTAGAAGCCAAACTCTATGGCAGTTCCCAGGGATTTCTTCAAGGCTTCCTCAGCTCTATCGAACTCCCTGTGATCCATCAAGGTTACCCCGATGTTATTGTATATGTTTATAATATTGTAGGGCTCGCTTAACAGCTTCTGTATCTTTAGGGCTTCCTCCAGATAGTAGATGGACTTCTCCGGATCCCCCATATCGTCCATAAGCCCACCCAAATTATTGTAACACACAGAAATGCCATTCAGATTAAAATATTCCTTCTCCAAGGCAAGGCTTTTCAGGAAGTGGGCTTCGCTCTTCTCCCAATCCCCCTGGAACATATATAGCACCCCAAGATTGTTGGATACCGCTGCCAAACCTGTGTGATCATCTGCCAGAGAATACAAGGTTTCCGCTTCGCGGAAAGCTTCCTCTGCTTGGTCCCATTCATTGATGTAATAGTGAATCTTGCCCCGTATCTTGCGTGCTTCCGCTTGAATGCTGTGACGTTTCTTTTGGTCGCTAAGATTGGTCATGGAGTGATACACATTATCCAGAGCTTCAAAGGCATCATTGAATGCTTCACCCTCGGTTAAAATCTCTGCTTTAAGCAGCAATATCTTTGCCTTCCAGATGGGATCTATCGTGGCAGGAGAATACTTCTTTATTATCTCCAGCGCAAAAGCGGAGGAATTAACCGCATACAGATTGCTGGCAAGCAGATATACAATCTGCTCCGCAGGAAGGTTATTTTCCGTGCAGATATGCAGGGCTTCCCGGAAATGATCCACTGCCAGTTCTTTCTGATTGGAATTGGAATATGCCATACCAATCCGCAGCGTGCTTTCCAGTTTATTGGCAGCACTTTTACTGTGGTTCAGCACATATTCTTCCAGCAACAGCACACTCGCAGAGTCGTTTAACATGCTAAGCTCTTCTAAAGACTTGTCAAACAACGCGGCGTTGTACTTATTGAACAACATCATCAAACGAACCTGTACCTGACTGAACTTGGCATGCTTCTCCAAGTGGGCAATCATTTTGGCAAAAAGCTCAGGGGAAAACTGTTCCGGGTTCTCTTGCAACCAGTCGGTGAAGGCACCCTTTTTCTGAATGCAGCAGTGGATTTCCGAGCATGATATCAAGCCCAACTCTATCAAGGCAGCTTTATCAGATTTCATGGTTTTGGGCTTGCCCAATGCCACATGCAGCTCATCCTTATCCACCCCATCCAAAACAAACATCCCAATCAAAAGGTCTCTTTGGCTTTCTGTTAGGGCTGCCAGGGATTGGTAATATATCTCGCGGGCATCGTAAGTCTTTTCCAAATATGGACTAAGGTCAAATTCTCCTTCAGGATTGTTTGCTAACATTTCCCGGAATATCCGCTCCATAATCATCAGATTTCCGGAGGTAATCCGCTGGAATATCTCGCTTTCGCTTATGTAGGTGAAGTCCTTCTTGGGGAAGGTGAGCTTCAAAAGCTGCTGACAATCCTCCACCCCCAATGCCGGAATCAGTTCCAATTCGGAAAACGGAAATAGGCGTTCTTGGGAGAAAACCACAATCTGAATGCCCATATCCGGCAGATATTGCACCAGATATTGCAGATAATCACGGCTATATTTATCCAGCACATCACAATCGTCGATAACCAGCAGAAGCGGTTTAAACAACCCAAGTGTAGTGATTCGTTCGGTGATAAAATAAAAGAAATCGAATTTATTGGCAGAATCAATGCTCTCCCGGAACTCCTTAAACAACTCATGCAGGGTGTTTTCATCGATACTGCTGAGGATCTGCATAAGCTCATTAAAGTGATTCATATCCAGCGGATGAGGGGAGAAGAAAACTCTGTCGGCGTATGTTTCTTCCAAGCTACGCAATAAGGGTTGCACAAAATAGCTCTTCCCTGATCCTGATTTGCCCGTAATCTCCACAAGGTGGCTACTGCTACTTTCCTGCAATATACCTATCACACGGGACAAAGCAATCCTTCCGGTTATATAACTATTCATCTGTTTGGTCATGTTTTCCGGCATATTTCCTCCAGCTTGGAGACATAAGTTTACATACCCACTGTAAATAGAGTTGACAATATGTCAAGCGAAAAGTGAAGCTATTTATTCACTACCTCACATCATGGTGCGGGTGACAGATCCAAGGTTTGGTGACAGAAAATCAACAGCCTATGCATAGAAATAGATACAGGCCTGATCCTTTATCGCCTTTGATAAATGTAAGAAGTGACATCGGAAATGTCAAATCGTGACACCCGTTTGACAAAACCCCTGAAAAGCCCACAGTTTGTGACACCAATTTGTCAAACCAACGGCAAGCACAGTAGATCAGAAGTGACAGCGATTTGTCAAATCATGACTCCAATTTAGCAGGTTGTGACACTGTATTGTCAAATAGGACTTTGTCTTCAGCTACATCATACTCTTTAATTATTAAACCATCCGTATTCTCGGGGCCGTACTCAATAATCTTCCACTCCCAATGTACATTCCAACAAATGATGAAGCATCTAAACCCAACACCCGCAGCACCAAGCCTTCTCTTGTTATTCTCGAAAAACACCAGATCCTGAGCAGATGGACCGAAACTGGTACTTCTGCCAGGATGATTGTGATAGTCGCGAACTTCGCTGCAGCCATTATCTCGAGCATATTTTCCCCACTTAAATACGTTATCAGTTGTTCTGACACTTGCCAAGTTCCCGAGGTTGGCAGCTGCTCTGATGGCAATGTTGTTTTTCATGAAGAGAGTTACAGACACTTCCCTATGTTCGTTATACATAGCTTTGGGCAATAGTTCTTCAATCTGATCTACAGTACTGCTTTTGAGTTCATGAAAGTTCTTAAATCTTGCTCCCTTTGTCCTACGCGGGAATGCCTCATAGATACTGAGCATTTTTTGCTCAAAGCCCTTAATCTCCTTTCTGATAGCCTTGATCTGATCATGCTCGTGCTTGCTTATGGTATTGCGTGAATCATAAATAGATATGATTATCTCATAGATCACTAAAGCTGGAATGGGAATCGAAATAATAACTCCAAAGATCTTGCCTAAGTCAATTCTGCCCAACAGCATCCATGATACCGCCACAGAAGCAAGAAACAGAATGATATGGAAGTACTTTTTCCCAATAATGGCGTGTAAGGTATTAATCTGTTTTTGGTGTACTTCAATCTTCTTGTCTAACGTTTCTAGACGAGTCATGCTAGATCCATATTCTGCATCCCAGAGGGTTTAATAACATCGCTCAATGTTGTTCAGTTAAGTCAGCTAACACATGTTGAGATACACAGCTCTGGTAGATTAAAAAATGCGTAATCAAACCTGTTCAAAGCCTTTCACATTTGCCTTTCATGTTTCTTTTACTATGACTTTAGAAAATTTGCAGCTTTGTCCAATTTCAAAGTCAGCCTCCAATATGAGCACTGATTTCCCGGCGGTTATTGTTGCTTGTTCTGAAATCGATGAGACTATTCCCACACCTAATGAGGGAAGATATATCTCGTCATCAACTGACAGGGTTGTTAGGTCAAATGGCTTCGTAGATCTATTTTCGGTGTTAAAACAACCTACTCTATCATGACTTTTGATTGTATCTATGTTCCTGGAAAGAAGGGCTTCGGCATTTTCAAGTAGGTACTGGTAGTCCTGCACGCTCCTGAGTTGCTTTGGTACTTGCTCGAAACCGATATACCCGCCAA
>CALDSN010000091.1 GCA_937924555.1 uncultured bacterium
CGACCACCGAGATCTACACTCTTTCCCTACACGACGCTCTTCCGATCTCTTGTGTGCAAGCGTTATAGGGCTGCGTGCAACAAATCCATCGGTAAATGTATCCTTGCTGGATACCGAGACAGTTCCATATCCTTTCAATTATGTTTCCACTCTCGCAAATGGGGATTTGCAGTTCTACACACTTGATGAGCTATCGGGAGCTATCTCCGTCTCCGGCTTCCGGTTTAACAGAGAATCAAGCATTCTTTCCGCACCGGGGCAGATCGCCTATTTTCCTGCAGATGCGGGTATCTATTCTTTGGTAACCTACATAGAACGCTTTGGGAAGAATTATCTCATCTATAGCTATGAGATAGGCAGTGTTCTGCAGGGCATTGCGATACTAAAGCTTAGCGGCAACAATGCCGAGTTCCGGTTGATAAACGATTTACCTTTTGACACCTTCTTTTCTCCCCTATTCTCTTTGGAAATAGTCGCCGAGAATTCATTGGTGCTGGCATTGGCAGATAGCCTTGTCTATCGAGATTTTGAGAGCGGGAGCAATAGAACCCTGCTTAGCGGAGAGCAATATCAGTGTGCTCCACTGCAGTATAAGAGGGTTTACACCACTCCAGAGGGGCATTTCTTCTATATCAAGGATACTCAGGGTGGTGCAGACTATGTACCGGAAGTATGGATGGTGTTTGATGCACAGGGCAATTATCTATTTACTAAATCGATAGCTGATTCATCCGTTAAGAATTGTGCTGTGGGAACCACTTTCACAGATGGATTCCAAACCGGCAGCAATAGGTTCTATATCAGTAACCCACTTCTTATCTACGAGGATGGCTGGCTGGAATGCAGCTTCCCAAGTCCGGATTCCTTAAGTTTATTTTCCTTCCGTGCTCCAAACACTATGGGAGAATATTACTCTGAATTTCTGGGATTTGGCAGCGACCGGGTGTTAGCTTCAAGTTACATTGATGTTTATGAACCATCGCTCAGGATGATAACCCTTCTCAACAGCCCCATTGCAGAAAGCATACCCGTTGGTGATATGATTTATACGGGTGAGGATTATGTTTCACTTTGCAGTATTAACGATAACTTGCTAACCCTCTGCCGCAGAACACAGAACAATATAGAGATTAGGGTTCTCTGGACTTTGGACTATCCTGCCGATCATAGTTTCAGCTTTCCGGCTCTCCCTCTAAGCGAACCCGCATGGTGTATAACCCGTGCACAGGGGAATGTGCTATACTCCATCAACAACAATGCGTTACAGGTTTATGCCGTGGAAACTTCAGTAGCCAGTACTGACCCGATAGCAGTGCCGGTGGTAAACCATCTTACGGCATACCCAAACCCCGTTAGGCAAAGCCACGGAGTAAGCATTGCTTCTTCTGCCAAGCATGCCTTCCCGCTGGAAGTCTATAACATCAAAGGGCAACTTGTGAGAAGGCTTACCACAGATAATGAAGGCAAAGCAAGCTGGGATCTGCGTGATGATGATGGGACTAAACTCGGAGCTGGGCTATATATCGCAAAGCCCGCAAATGAACAAGGCGTGGCACCAATAAAGATTGTTGTTGTCCGGTAGGTAGTTTATGCATAACCATATGTATTACAATCCGATATCTATCGGAAGAAACTCTTCCCAATAACCAAGCATCCAAGCTTAAGAAGCAAATCACACCCCAAGCAAACTCTGTTAAATGACATCCAAGCCAAACGCATGTATTCATTACGCTAACTGCCTACCGCTTGGCATCATTGCATGATCATTACCTAATCATTACCTATGAAACAGGCAATGATTAGGTAATGATTAGCTAATGATAGTTGGTGTGGAGCAAAAAAAACAACGGGAGTCTCATGGTCAGTTTTGGGGTAAGTAACTATTTTTCCTTGACTGAAACAAGCCTTTTGGGCGAGCTGTAAAATCAGATATGTGTCAAAGGATACAACAGATGACTTTACGCGAAATAGTAGCCCTATTGGATGCAGAAGTTCTTGGTGCAGAGGTAGATCTGGATCGCCAGGTGCCTTGTGCTTTTGCTTCGGACTTAATCTCGGACATCCTGATGTGCACCAAGGAGCCTACCTTGTTGCTAACGGGATTGACCAACAACCAGGTGGTTCGTTTATCGGATATGATAGATCTGATAGCGATTGTGTTTGTGCGCGGTAAGCGTCCCTTGCAGGACGTTATCGAGATGGCAGAAGAGCGGGGATTGCCAATTATTGCCAGTAAAATGACCCTATACCGTTGCAGCGGTATTCTTTATAACGCAGGCTTGCGTAGCTGTAAAATCTAACATGGCAGATTACTGGAATATTGCTCCCGGAATGGAGAGTGCGCTTAAAGAGTGCTTTACGCGCGATGTGGAAGCGGATGTGACGCTGGAATTCAGCATCCCGGAAAAGGATTTTAACAATGCGGGCAAAGGCAGCTCCGAGGTTAAGAACCTGCTAAAGCGTTTGGGGGTGGATTCGGAGGTGCTTAGGCGCATCGCCGTTGCCTCCTATGAAGCGGAGATAAACGTGGCGGCGCACTCCATAGGCGGAAAAATGACCAGCCTGATATATGACGACCGCATTCACATTAAGTTCGAAGATAAGGGTCCCGGCATTGCCGATATCAAACAAGCTATGGTTCCGGGTTTCTCCACCGCAGATGATTTGGTGCGGGAATTTGGTTTCGGAGCAGGTTTGGGCTTGCCCAATATAGAAAAGAACAGTGACGCCCTGCATATTTCCTCGGAAGCGGGACACCCCACCTTGGTTGAGTTTTTAATATTCTTCACATAGATTATGAGCGATGTAACTTACTTTCACGCGATACAGATTTTGCAGGATAACTGCACCGGGTGCACTGCCTGTGTGCGGGTTTGCCCCACCGAGGCAATCCGCGTGCGGGATAGAAAGGCTTCCATAGACCCCAATCGTTGCATAGATTGTGGTAACTGCGTAACAGCCTGCCAGTTCCATGCCATTATTCCCAGCAGTGACCCCTTGGACATCATCCACAAGTTCAAGTATAAAGTAGCCATCATCTCTTCTTCCTTCTTTGGGCAATTCACCGAAGATATCAGCTATGCTGCAGCCAAGCAGGCAATTCTGGAGCTTGGTTTCGATGAGGTGGCGGAAGAGGCAATGGTTACCGGTTTTATGATTGGTATGATACGGGATTACATCCGTGCCAACCGCGAAAAGCGTCCCATCCTGAGCAGCAATTGCCCGGCGGTGGTGCGAATGATACAGGTAAAATTCCCCGCCTTGCTGCCCAATCTGTTCCATCAGGAGGCTCCGATGAGCATTCTAACCCGCTATCTGCGGGAAAAGATTTCCGAGCAGCAAGAACTATCCGATAGGGAGATAGGGATATTCCTAATAGTTCCCTGCGTGGCGCACGTAACTGCGGTGCATCAGCCGGAGGGGGCATATAAGCATCTGCAGGATGGAGCTTTCTCCACCGGGATGATATATGGCAAGGTGCGGGAGATTATCAAGCGGGTGCAGAATAACCCCAAAGAGATCGACACCTATCCCCAGGGGCTAACCTGGGCGCTCTCCGGGGTGCAGGCGGAGCTGGTGGATTGCGAAGATATCCGTGCCCTGTCCGTAAACGGCGTGGAGAATGTGATGGATATCCTTTCCAGGGTGGAAGATCACTATCTTGACCAATATGATTACGTCGTGCTGCGAAGCTGCACCAATGGCTGTGTGGGCGGATGCCTGAATGTGGAAAACCCATTTGTTGCCATGAGCCGCATCAAGAAAATGATAAAAGAGGGCGAAAGCAAGGACATCAATGTGGATGATTTGGCAGAGCTGTATCACGAAGGCGAATTTGCCGTTGTACCCCTGGCTCCCAGACCAATCATGGAGCTGGATAAGGACATCAAGAACGCCATAAAGAAGATGAAGCAGATAAACGAGTTTCTCACTATGCTGCCGGGTTTGAATTGCAGTGCCTGCGGCAGCCCAACCTGCTATGCCTTGGCGGAGGATATCGTGCTTGGCAAGGCAACAATAGATGATTGCGTGGTGCTGCTGAAACGCCACAGCAAAGAAGATGAAGATTAAAGAACAAGGATAGAGTGATGATTAAACTAACCGACTATATGAAAGCCATATCCGGAGTGAACTACACTCCTGCGCTGGATTTGGGTTCCATCGAACTGGATGGGGCTTATGTGTGCGATATGCTAAGCGATGTGATGGGTGCAGCCAAGCCCAAGCAGGCATGGATAACCATCATGAAACACCTCAATGTTATCGCTGTGGCTTCCATGACAGGAATCCCGGTGATAGTTTTATCCAAAGGTAATGTGCCGGAAGCCGGTGTGGTGGACAAAGCCACCGAAGAAGGCATTGCCCTAGTTTCCAGTCCCTTGGCAACATATGATTTGGCAGGGATATTGTATCAGATGTTGAAGGGTTAAAACGCCAAGCCTGATGCGTTGGTTCCGGGCGGATTTGCACATACACTCCGTTCTCAGCCCGTGTGGGGGTTTGGAAATGGCACCCCACGCCCTTATGGAGCGCATTAAAGAATGCAAGATAGATTGGATTGCTATAACCGATCATAACAGCATGGCAAATTGTCCCGCCTATGAAGCAGCAGCCCGCAGAGCCGGGCTTTATTTCAGTTGGGGAGTGGAGATCCAGACCTCTGAAGAGATACATATATTGGCATATTTTGACAATCCTGCCAAGGCACAAGCTTTTGATACCCTGCTATATAGCAGTTTGCTCCCTCTGACCAATGATCCTGATTATTTTGGGGATCAAGTTGTTATTGACGAAAATGAGAACATTTTAAGAGTGGAACAACGTGCCCTGATTAACTCATCGCTTTGGGATTTGTCTCAAACTGTGGAAATGATTAGGGATTACGACGGTTTTGCGGTTCCCGCGCATATCGATGCAAGCGTGAATAGCATAATCAGTCAGTTGGGCTTTATGCCTGATGAACCAAGCTTCGAGCTTTTTGGTATAACTGCCGGCTTGGATGCATCAGAGTGGACAGCCCGGCAAGGATATTTTTCTCAGCGCAAGCTGTGCCGTGCATCCGATGCGCACTATCTGGCGGATGTAGGCTCCGGATATTGCGAACTGTATCTTACACAGCCATCTGTGGCAGAGCTGCAAAAGGCGGCTTTGGGCTTGGATGGCAGGCTTATAAAGAATTAGAAAAATATAGAAATACAAGGAGGAGTTATGGCTCCCGAGACAAGTTTGAACAACCAGCTTTATGCCCGCTTGAAAGAAGTGATTGCTGAAAAGAAAGAACTTCGCAACCCCCTTATCGAAATCCTGCGTATTGCCCAAGAACTCTTTGGCTATCTTCCCATCGAAGTGCAGGAATTTGTGGCAAACGAAATGAACATCCCCGCCAGCAAGGTTTATGGAGTGGTAACTTTTTACAACTTCTTCTCCATGAAGCCCCGTGGGAAATATACCCTTAATATCTGCACCGGAACAGCTTGCTACGTTAAAGGCGCACCCCGCCTGATCCAGATGATTAGTGATAAACTGGGAGTTGGCATGGGCGAAACCACCGAGGACAGACTGTTTACCATCAGCGCAGTACGCTGTGTGGGTGCATGCTCTCTGGCACCGGTTTTCGTGATTGGCGAAGACACCTACGGTCGGGTGGAAAACAAAGACAAAATAGGCGAGATATTAGCCCGTTATAAATAAGGAAACACATGCAAGATATATCGTTGCACCTGCTGGATATAATAGAGAATTCCGTTCGTGCCCAGGCAAAGAACATCAAGGTTCGCGTTGTCCGCAATGTGCATTTGAACCGCTTGCGGATAATCGTGGAAGATGATGGAGTGGGGATGGATTCTCACACCATCGAGATGGCACAGAACCCCTTTTACACCTCCAAAGAGGAGCGTGAAAAGAAAGTTGGGCTGGGGATTCCCCTGTTTAAACAGAATGCCGAGCTGAGCGATGGATGCTTCAAGATGGCAAGCGAACCGGGTTTTGGCACTGTGCTGACCGTGGATTTTAAGCTTGATCATATAGACAGAATGCCTCTGGGAAACCTGAAGGACACTCTTTTGGGAGCCATAATCGGTCACCCGGAAGTGGATTTTAATATTAACCTCACCACCAAAGAAAAGGGAGTGGAGCAAAGCTTTCACTTCGATACAGCCGCCATTAAAGAAGAACTTGGCGGCATCCCTTTAACCTATCCTGATGTGATAGAATACATTGACCAATCGTTATTTGAAGGAATACAAAATACAAACATGGAGGATGTCTGATGAAAACACTCGCAGACCTTAAGAAAATCCGTGAAAAAGCTCAGGAAGAAATGAAACTTCGTGGCGGTAACACCCGAATTAAAATCGTTGTTGGGATGGGAACATCCGGCATCGCAATGGGTGCCCGTGAAGTCATGAAGACTTTCCTGGAAGAAATTGCAAACCGCAACCTGACCGATGTTTTGGTTACTCAAACAGGAGAGAAAGGACTTTCCTCGATGGAGCCGGTGGTTGACCTCATTGAAGAAGGCAAACCCAAAGTGACCTATGGCAACATGACCCCCGAAAAGGTTAAAAAAGTAGTTGTTGAGCACATCGTTAATGGCAGAACCGTCTCCGATTATGTTGTCGCAACCGGCAATTAATGGAGGAGGAATCTAAGGATGTCTCTGAAACGAATTGACCTGCTAATCTGCTGCGGTTCCGGATGTATCAGCGCCGGTGCCCTGAAGATTAAGGAACGCTTTCACGAGGTTCTGCAAGAAAAGAACCTCGCCAACGAAATCAACATCATCGAAACCGGTTGTATGGGACCCTGTGATTACGGTCCCGTGATGGTTATTTACCCGGAAGGAACTTTTTATAAAGCCGTAAGCCCGGACGATGTTGAAGAAATCGTTAATGAACACTTTATCAAGGGCCGTCCCGTGGCAAGACTTATGCTGCAGGATGAAGAGAACACTTTCAGCACCCAAAAGGAAGTACCCTTCTACCAGAAACAGGTTAAGGTTGCCCTTGCCAATTGCGGATACATCGATCCCGAAAGCATGGATGAGTATATCGCAACCGGCGGTTATGAAGCCCTTGGAACCGTGCTTACCACCATGAGCCCGCAAGAGACTATCGACCTCATCAAGAAGTCCGGTCTGCGTGGACGCGGTGGCGGTGGATTCCCCACCCATATCAAATGGCAAATGGTGCACGACAATGCATCAGATGAAAAGTATGTTATCTGCAACGGTGACGAAGGTGACCCAGGTGCCTTTATGGATCGCTCCCTGTTGGAAGGCGACCCACATCGCATTCTGGAAGGAATGATGATTGCCGCTTATGCCATTGGTGCCAACGCAGGTTTCCTGTATATCCGTGCAGAATACCCCCTTGCTATCAAGCGCATCAAACTGGCTATTGCCCAAGCCAAAGAAGTAGGTTTGATGGGGCAAAACGTATTCGGTACAAAGTTCTGCTTCGATGCAGAAGTGCGCACCGGAGCCGGAGCTTTTGTGTGTGGCGAAGAAACAGCTCTTATCCACTCCATCGAAGGCTCCCGCGGGAACCCCACTCCCAAGCCTCCGTATCCTGCCTTGCAGGGACTTTGGGGCAAGCCCACCATCGTGAACAATGTGGAAACCTTCGGAAACATCCCCACCATCTTCTTGAAAGGTGCAGAGTGGTTTGCTTCCATGGGAACTGAGACCAGCAAAGGTACCAAGGTGTTCGCCCTCACAGGTGACATCAAGAATACCGGCTTGGTGGAAGTGCCGATGGGCATCACCCTCCGCGAGCTTATCTTTGATGTGGGCGGTGGCATGACAGGCGGACACAAGTTTAAAGCTGTTCAGCTTGGCGGACCCAGCGGTGGTTGCCTTACTGTGGAGCACCTTGATGTGCCGGTGGACTACGAAAGCCTTAAGGAACGCGGTGCCATGATGGGCTCCGGTGGCGTAATCGTGATGAACGATACCAAGTGTATGGTGAACATCGCCAAGTTCTTTATGGATTTCTGCGTGGATGAATCCTGCGGGAAATGCTCTCCTTGCCGTATCGGTTTGAAGCAGATGCTGGACATTCTGGAACGCATCACCAGCGGGCACGGCAAAGAAGGAGATATTGAGGAACTTCAACGCCTCGGGGAAGCAGTGAACAAGCTGTCACTTTGCGGCTTGGGTCAATCTGCCCCCAATCCTGTGCTCTCCACCATCCGCTATTTCCGCGAAGAATATGAGGCTCACATCCGCGACAAGAGCTGTGCTACCAAAGTATGCCTGGACCTGATGCACTTCGATATAGATAAATCCCGTTGCATTGGTTGTTCTCTTTGCGCCCGTAAATGCCCTGTAACATGCATCACAGGAAGCAGAGAAGATAAATATACCATCCACCAACTTGATTGTGTGAAATGCGGAAACTGTCAGGACGTTTGCCCGGTGAAAGCAGTATCCCGCATACCCGGAATGCACCCGGAAGTTATCACCAAACGTGAAGCGGAAGCCAAAAGCGGTAACCATCACGACGAATAAGGGGAATTTATGACATTAGAAATATGCCAAAAATACGCTCCCAATAAGGATAACCTGATCCAGATATTACACGATGTTCAAGATGCTCATCCTCAGCACTACATCTCACCCGAAGCGGTGGATGTGATAGCTGAATATCTGGGAGTGCCTGCCAATCATATTTACGGCGTGCTTACATTTTACACCATGTATAGCACCAGCCCACGCGGAAAGAACATCATTCGCCTGTGCGAATCCCCCCCATGCTACATCAAGGGTTCGGATAACATCCTTAGAAAGCTCAAAGTGCTTTTGGGTGTTCAAACCGGTGGAACATCCAAAGACGGTTTGTTCACGCTGGAACTCTGTGCCTGCTTGGGCGTTTGCGGTAATGCACCGGTGATGATGATTAACGAAGACGTGTATGGCGACCTCACCGAAGAAAAGGTGGAAGAGATAATCGAGAGAATCAGGGGGATGAAATAATGAAATACTATCGCAGTCACATCCTTGTATCGATTAACGAAACCTCCATCGCTGCCGGTGTCCAGGGCTTCATCCAAGCTCTTCGCAGTGAACTTGCTAAAACTGAACTGAGTGCTGAGATTAATGTACTGGAAACCGGACCCCTTGGCTTCTTCGGTCGCGGAATATGCCTTACCGTGTATCCCGAAAATGTGAACTATGAAGCCGTTAAAGTGGAAGACATCCCAGAGCTGGTCAGCGAGCACTTCCTCAAAGGTCGTCCGCTGAAACGCTTGATGCTGGATTCCATAGGCAAATTCAGCCCTAACTTTAATTATGCCAACCGTATCGTGCTGCGTAACTCCGGTATCATTGATCCCGAAAACATCGATGACTATATCGGTGCCGGCGGTTATGAAGCGTGGGAAAAAGCACTTACCCAAATGCAGCCTGCCGAGATTGTTGCCGAAGTTAAGAAATCCGGCTTACGCGGTCGTGGTGGTGCTGGATTCCCCGCCGGAGTGAAATGGAGCTTCACTGCTCCCTTGGAAGCTCCTCAGAAATACGTTGTGGTTAATGCCGATGAAGGCGAACCGGGAACCTTTAAAGACCGTTTGATTATGGAAGGTGACCCTCACCAACTCCTTGAAGGCATCATGATTTGTGCCCGTGCCATTGGTGCTACCAAAGCGTACATCTACATTCGTGGTGAATATAAGCTGTGTATTTCCCGCCTGGAACTTGCCATCAAGCAAGCAAAGGAATATGGCATCCTCGGCACCAACATCTTTGATAGCGGTTTTGATCTGGATATCATGATCAAGATCGGTGCCGGTGCATATGTTTGCGGCGAAGAAACAGCCCTCATCGAATCCCTTGAAGGCAACCGTGGTAACCCCCGCTGGAAGCCACCCTTCCCGGGAGTTAAAGGCTTATGGCAAGCTCCAACCGTGGTGAACAACGTGGAAACCCTTGCCAATGTCCCCTTCATTATTGCCAAAGGTGCCGATGAATACATGAAGTATGGCACTCCGGAATGCACCGGAACCAAGGTTTATACCATCCTTGGTGACGTGGCTCATCCCGGTCTTTGCGAAGTGGACATGGGTACTACTCTGCGTACCATCATCAATGACTACGCAGGTGGCATGAAAAAAGGCTTCCGTTTCAAAGCTGCCCTTGTTGGCGGTGCTGCGGGTGTTATCCTTCCCGATCGCATGTTGGATGTTAAGATGGATTTCTCCAGCCTCAACCAATATGCCGCCGTGCTGGGTAGTGGTGCCATCCTTGTTATGAACGAGCACCAGAGCATCGTAGATATGCTGTGGAGCATCCTGCGTTTCTTCCGCCACGAATCCTGCGGTAAGTGCGCCCCATGTAAGAATGGAACCCAACAGCTCTACAAGCTTATCACCAAAATCAAGAAAGGTGAGGGTACCATGGAAGATGTGGATCTGATGCAAACCATTGCCGAAACCATGCTGCACACTTCGTTCTGTGCCTTAGGTCAATCGCCCATTATGGCTATCCGTAGTGCGATTGAGAACTTCCGTGATGAATTCATCGACATAACCAAAAAGTAATATAAAGAGGATTAGATATTATGGCTAAGATAGTCAATGTCTTTATTGATGGTCATCATCTGGAAGTTCCGGATACCATGACAATCATCGAAGCCGCAGATAAACACGGCATCCATATTCCCCGTCTTTGCTATCACCCCGATCTACCACCCACTGCCAATTGTGGCGTCTGCGTGGTTGAAGTAAGCGGTAACCCCACTCCCAAACGTGCCTGCTGCACCCCAGTTGCCGAAGGCATGAAGATTGTTACCAACTCCAAGAAACTCCGCTCCTATCGCAAGACCTTGGTGGAAATGATTCTCTCCAACCACGATGTCGTTTGCCCCACATGTGCCGCAAACAACAAGTGCGAGTTGCAGACTCTTTCCAATAACCTCGGTGTTGATCCCGATGCACTTCCCTGCATCCTAGATAAGAAAGAAGTGGATTTCACCAGCCCCTCCATCATCCGTGATGTAAACAAGTGTATCGCCTGTGGACGCTGCATCACCGTTTGTAACGAAGTGCAGACCGTTTATGCCCTCACTTTCAGCGAACGCGGTATCGATGCACATGTGGATACAGCCTTTGCCAACGGTATGGCAAACAGCCCCTGCGTCAATTGCGGTCAATGCACCGTCTATTGCCCCACCGGTGCCCTGCGTGAGAAGAGCGAGATAGATGCTGTGTGGGAAGCCATCCTTGACCCCGACAAACATGTTGTGGTGCAAGAAGCTCCCGCTATCCGTGTGTCTCTTGGTGAGGAATTCGGCATGCCCCTGGGCAGCATCACTGCCAAGAAGATGTATGCCGCTCTCCGTAAGATTGGCTTCGATGCCATTATGGATACGAACTTCACTGCCGACCTTACCATCATGGAAGAAGGCACAGAGTGCGTAACCAAGCTGAAAGCCGGAGAGAAACGCCCGCTTATCACCTCCTGCTCCCCCGGTTGGATCAAGTTCATGGAGACCTATTATCCTGATTTAGCAGATTGTGTTTCCACGGCAAAGTCCCCCATGAGCATGTTCGGTGTGTTAGCCAAGACCTATTATGCCCAAGAACGCGGTATCGACCCCGCCAAGATAGTCTCCGTTGCTGTTATGCCCTGCACCGCCAAGAAGTTCGAGGCACGTCGCCCCGAAATGCGCGATAGCGGATTCCAGGATGTGGACTATGTGCTTACCACCCGCGAATTCCTGCGTATGATCAAAGAAGCAGGTATAGACTTCGCCAAGATACAGGACGAAGATGCTGATGAAGGCATGAGCTTCTACACCGGTGCCGGAACCATCTTTGGTGCCACCGGCGGTGTGATGGAAGCTGCCATCCGCTCTGCATACACCCTCGTTACCGGTCAGGAGCTGGATAATGTGGATATCCAAGCCGTTCGCGGTCTGGAAGGCGTTAAAGAAGCCACTGTGAATGTCCCCGGTTTTGGTGATCTTCGCGTGGCAGTGGCACACGGACTTTCCAATGCCCGCAAGGTGATGGACAGAGTTCGCGAAGGCTTGAAGACAACCGGCGAATCCCCCTGGCACTTCATTGAAATCATGGCTTGCCCCGGTGGTTGCGTTGGTGGCGGTGGACAACCCTATGGCAACGACATTGCCTCCCGTGCCCGCAGAGGTCTTGCTCTTTATGAAGAAGACCGCAGCCTGCCCGTACGTAAGTCTCACCACAATCCTGAAGTCGTCCGTATCTATGAACGCTTCTTGGGCTCACCTAATTCCGAGCTTGCCCACAAGCTTCTGCATACCCACTACTTCAAACGCTCCGTCTATACTGGTCAGGTTACCGGCGAAGCAACCCACAAACATCACTAATAACACTTCACATACAACAAGGGTGGAAGCTTATGCCTCCACCCTTTTTTTATCTTACCAATCTGTTATTGCTGTCTATAAACCACTTCCATGGGTCCCTTCCAGTAATCATCCCAGCTTTTCAACACAGTTTGTTCACAGTTGGCATCCACAAAGTTGATAGATGGTTTCTCCTTGTCGTAGGAGGAATCTCCCTGGTGCAGATACACCAAGCGATTATCCTTGGTCCAGTAGGGCACAAACTCATCCCCCATCCATTTATGCCCGGAGAGGGTTATCAGTTTCTCCCCCTGGAGGTTCATGCAGAAAGTACCCCCAAAGGTTCCTCTCCCCACAGAGGCGTAGCTAAACAGGATCCTCGTGCTGTCCGGGGAAACAGAGTATAATAGGGGTTCATCCTTGGGGACATCTCCATTCAATAGCTCCCCAATATCTGTCATTACCCAATCATAACCCTCTTCATTCTTGGTGTAGAGGTTGTAATACCAATCTCCCTTCAGGCTGTAGTATTTGCCGCTCTCACTGGTTATCGCAGGCGTATTCTTGAACTTATACGCATCAGCCAGAGGTGTGAAATTGTACTTCTGCGCTGCTGATACTTTCTTTGTGCCTACATTGTACACATACTTCAGGCAGTGATCCGGGAAGTACATGCCATAGGTGACGATGATAGACACATTAGCTTCCTTGTTCAAGAGAATCTTGGCGTATGAATATGATTCCTCCTCAAAGTCTGGTTGCACCTTTAACTTAAGTAGTTGCAAGGGCTTGGGATTGGGTAATGCAATCTCATTAAGCACCAGATACTCCGTGTAGGGATCCTCATAGCGCAAGCCGGGTTCGCTCTCGGACACCAGATAGTACAGTTTTTGTCCTGTTTTACTGAAACAGATACTCAGTACACCGGGACTGTTGTTCAGTTCTGCTTCTTCACCGCTGTTCAAATCCATCAAAGTTATCTTGTCCATATAACGGCATGCCATCACTTCGCTGCTCTGACAAATCTCCGCTAAACTCTTGGCATAAACAGCGGCAATTACCGCCAACAACATGATTACAGTCATTGTTACTTTCAGTTTCATGGTAATCTACTCCTTTCCACTTCCTATTCCTTGCCTATGGGGTTACGGTTGAGATGCGGTTGCGCCTCCCAGCAAAGTGCTGGGCATCGCAACCGCATCTCAACCGTAACCCCATAGGCAAGCCAAAGGTAACAAGAGGCAATTGTATAATGAGTAGCCCCCTGTCATGATAACATTGATAACCAGCTACATCTCGCTGAGGTTGTTGGCAATTAGTTGGTGAAGATGCTCTACCAATTCATGTTTGGTATTATAGAGGGGATCATCCGGCTCTATGGGAGGCAGGATGCGCATCTTGAGGTGAGTTTTATGTAGCTTCTTGTCCATTTCCATTATACGCCAACTGCCTTTGATAACCATGGGGACAATGGTGGCATTTGCCATGGCAGGAAGCTTGAGACTGCCCACGTGAAACTCGCCCATATTGTCACTGCGGCTGCGAGTTCCCTCCGGGAATATAACCATGGGGTGTCCGGCTTTGATAACTTCGGCACTTCGCTGGAAGGATTCCATTGCCTTGCGCGCACTGCCGCGGTCAATAAACACACAGGGGATTTCGCGCATCCAGTGGCTGAGGGCAGGTATTTTAAAGAGCTCTTGCTTGGCTATGAAGCCACAGGGGATGCCGGTGAAGCCCAATACCAGCGGGATGTCGAACATACCTTGGTGATTGCTGATGAAGCAGATATTGCGGTGCTCGGGAAGGTTTTCCTGCCCCTCTACACTAACGGTGCTGCCGGTGGTTAGGAGCGTGGTTCTTGCCCAGAACCTTACTACCTTCTGCACCCAATTGTGATATGTTTTAGGCGGGAGAAACAGCTTAAGGACAACAAAAACCAGATAAGCCAGCATGCAACCAAGCATGAAGGCGATGAAGAATATCTTCCACAGCAGAGATTTCATTACAACTCCCGAAGCGTTTAGTAGCTTAGATTAACCCACTCTTCATAGACATTGTGCAAAGAGGTAATCCAGCCTTGTTTCTTGAGGGCATAGTCTATAGTGTCCCAATATAGCCTCCCCCAGAAAGGGAAATCCACAGGGTCAAAACTCGTATTGTGCCACAACAGCGAGACATGGCTTTGGTACTTTGCCGCCACATCTATCAGCCTGCGAAGCGAGGAACGGGCAGCCAGATAGCCCAAGCCCATCGCCCTTTTGGAGTATAGGCTGGTGTCCATCACAATGAGCGGGATTTCCAGTACTCGGAAGGGACGGTTCTCCTCGATATTAAAGGGGAAAAAGGGGAACGAGATGCCTGCACGGAAGCCGATGTTCTCCCAATAGCCAAGGGTGGAATCATACTTGATACCAGCTTCCTCAAGGATGGTGAAGCTCTTCTGGTAATTGAAGTGCAGGTAGTGGGTGCGGAAACCGGTGGGGTTGAAGCCTATCTCCTTCAGGTTGTTTAGCTCCTGCTGCAGGACATCAATATCAAAGGCGGAAGCAGGACTGCCATGCAAGCCCACTTCCTGCTGCCCAAGCAAGTCTATTACCTGTTCTCGGCATTTAATATCACTTATGTAGTTCTGCCTCTTATCCTCAAAATCATCCCTGGCAAGCAGGAACCAGGTGGAGCGCACCCTTTTATCCATCTCCTTACGAACCAGTGTTCGCATAGTCTTCCAAGGGTTGTAGATAAGGTTCTTGTGCAGCATATGCCCCACTATCTTGTATGTAGCGTTAATCGGGCGTCCCAGGAAAGTGCGCAGGTTATACTTGAAGGTGTCCAGCTTGGTGTCGCCATCCCAATAGTTCCAATAGTCAATATCGTGCGATAGCGAGACGGCAAACTTCCTATCCTCTGCCCAGTTGGTGTCGCGGATAAACTGCGGGGTATATTTCTCCATGATGTAAAGCAGCATCTGGCAATACACATCCACCACCGGGGTCTCCGTGAAGTCCCACCGGTATTGCAAGCTTTGCTTATAGTCCACCCTACCTTTGCCACTACCATGAAAGCCCATGATGTATTCGTGCCAACAGGTAAGGAAATAGAAGCCGCTGGCAATAATATCCTTACGGAACACACAGTTCTCCTCCCCAAAGGAGAAGATGCTGCCCCCCTGTGAGAACAGAAAGGGGATATGCTCACTCTTGAACTTGCAGAAGTTCACATCCTCAAGCGGATACAGTTCACGTCTCTCAAAGAACTCCGCCGTGGCAGGATTGTAGTAAATCTTCAAAGGGTATTCTTTGGTAGTGGGGGTTCCGTAATACAGGTGTGCCCCTTCATAGTGGGCACCATACATGAACTTCGGGTTCAAGCGCAGGATATAGCAGTAGGTGCGCAGCACAAACTCCGCTTTGGGGATATACTGCTGTGGCAAAGACAGCAATATGTTTATATTAGGATATCGTTCCATCAGCAGGAGTGTCCGTTGCTTCCTTGCTTCGTCTCTTCAAACCGGAGCTTGGTTCTTTGGGCTTGGGTAACAACAACATCTTTATCGCTTCCTGAACATCACCAACATAGCTGATATCTATCCCTTCCAGGATATCAGCAGGGAAGTCCGACAGTGTCTCCTTGTTCTCTTCCGGAATCACCACTTTCTTAATGCCGGCTCTGCGGGCGGCAAGGAGCTTCTCTTTTAAGCCACCTATGCCCAGCACCTTACCTTGCAGGGTTATCTCACCGGTCATGGCAATATCGTGACGCACCTTTCTTCCGGTTAACAGCGATGCCAGTGCTACGGTTAGTGCCACACCAGCGGAAGGTCCATCCTTCGGTACTGCACCAGCCGGGAAGTGCACATGCATATCACCTGTCTCAAAGGTCTTGGGAGGAATGTTATACAAGGTATGGTGCGCCTTCAAATAGCTAACCGCCAAGCGGGCAGATTCCTTCATCACATCCCCCAACATGCCTGTTAGCAGGATGTTACCCTTACCCGGCATGCGGGTTGTTTCGCAGAACAGCAGTTCTCCGCCATAGCTTGTCCAAGCCAAGCCAGTGGATACTCCAATCTCCGGCTTACGGTTAGCTAGCTCCAAAGTGTATTTGCGGGGTCCAAGGTATTTGGCTATGTCCGAGGCTTTTATCTGCCACTTCTGCTTTGTCCCCATCGCCACTTCACGAGCTATCTTGCGGAATATAGAGCCAATTCTGCGTTGCAGGTTACGCACTCCAGCTTCCCGCACATAATAGCGGATAAGTTCTTGCAGAGCAGGTTTGGTGAGGCTTATCTCCTCTCCCGCCAAGCCATTATCATCCTGTTCCCTGGGGATTAGGTAGGCTTTGGCAATCTCCACCTTGTCATGCTCCAAATAGCTGGTAAACTCAATTATCTCCATGCGGTCACGCAAGGGAGGGGGTATTGTCTCCAACGAATTGGCGGTGGTGATGAACATCACTTCTGAGAGGTCGAATGCAAGGTTTATATAGTTATCCACAAAGCTGTTATTCTGCTCGGGATCCAGCACTTCCAAAAGTGCGGAAGCGGGGTCACCGCGAAAGTCTCTGCCAAGTTTATCAATCTCATCCAGCATAAACACCGGGTTCGCAGTACCTTGACGCTTAATCTCCATCAGTATCTTGCCGGGCATTGCCCCGATATATGTGCGCCGATGCCCGCGTATCTCCGCTTCATCGTGTATTCCACCCAGAGACATACGGATGAACTTGCGGTTAAGTGCACGTGCCACAGATTTACCGATGGAAGTCTTACCTGTTCCGGGAGGACCCACAAAGCAGAGAATGGGACCCTTCAAATGTCCTTTAAGCTTTTTCACGGCAATGTATTCCAAGATCCGTGTCTTGGCTTTCTCCAAGCCATAGTGGTCTTTGGCAAGGATGCGTTCAATCTTCTTAAGATCAAGCCTATCTTTGCTATAAGTCTGCCAAGGGAGGTTTACAATCCAATCCAGATAGTTGCGGATAACGCCATACTCACTGGCAGCCGGTTGCATGGTGGAGAGCCGTTCCAGCTCTTCGTATGCCACTTCCTTTACATAGTCCGGCAGCTTATTCTTTTCAATCAGCTCCCGCCACTTCATCATTTCCTTGCTAACCTCATCGGTTTCGCCAAGTTCGCGTCGAATGGCATCCATCTGTTCGCGCAGATAATAACGGCGCTGGTCTTCGTTCATTTCCAGTTGCAGATTGCTGCGGATGTGGTTCTCCACCCTCATCTGCCGGATCAGCTCTGCCAGGCAGTTGTTCAGAAAGCGGTAGCGTTGCTTTAAGTTGCTAAGTTCCAGTATCTTTTGCCTATCTGCCACAGGGAGATCTATGTTACCGGCAATTATATCCGCCACTCTTCCCGCTTGCTTGATATTAGTAAGCCCGGAGATCATCTCTTTGTTTAGCAGACTGCTCTCCTGGGATATCTTATCCAGCAGTTCGAGGGCTATGGTGCGATATGCCTGAATTTCTGTATCATCGTTGCTCTGCTCCGTGATGCTTTCCACATCCACCATGATGAAGGGGGTCTTTTGCACCACTTTCTGTTGTTTGATCCGCGATGTACCCTGCAGCAACAGACTGATGGAGCCATCCTGGTTGCGAAGCATACGCAAAATGGTCACCGCTGTGCCGACTGTGACGAGTTCCGTGTCCCCGCTATCTCCTTTCTCCTTATCAAGAAAGAAAGCCATCAGTTTATCGTTGGAAAGGGCATAATCTATAACTAACTTGGACTCTTCATCGGATACAACGAGCGGCATCAGCAGGTAGGGGAACATCACCATATTGCTGAGATGCAACACAGGCAAGGTGCGAGGGATTCTGTTATTTGTATCTTCCACTAAAGCACTCCTTATGATTTCTTTTACTATATGGATAAAGCATTTTTGCTAAAAGTCAAGTGCCTACAAGGGCAATTTTTGGCAAGTAAAATGTGGGGTTTGTTAACTATGTTGTCGTCGTTCTTGGTATCATTACCTAATCATTACCTGTTTATTACCTATGAAACATGCAATGATCAGGTAATGATCATGCAATACAACCAAGGAACCTGCTTCTACTGCTGCACTGCAATGTACAGAGCAGTAGCCATTTTAACCAGATTGGCATCGGTTACTTGCAGGTTTTCGGAAAGCTTGCGGGCAATATTAGTCATGATTACAAATGCTGCTTGGTGGTTTGCAGCAGCAAAGCTATCAAAATCCGCCTTGTTTAAGGTGAAGAGAAGGCTGTCTTTTTGGGCGATGATATTGGCGGTGCGTGCGGCATGCCCCAATACGCCATTTTCCCCAAATGTGGGTAAAATCTCCCCGCAAAGAGTTGCCAACACCTTTTCCGTGGAGGCTTGGTCTTTCTCGAAGCCTTGCACCAAGTCCTTGGTTACCAGGACGCAACCCTCCACCAGCAGGAATATCTGGTCGCCAAAGGTGTTTTCCTTAATCACATAGTTGCCCTTACCCACCTTTAAAGGTTGCAGTAACGGTTGCAGAGCTTCCAGGTCGGCGGAGGAGAGTCCCTTGAAGAGAGGAACCTTGCGTAGGATGCTAAGCTCTATCATAACTCCACCTTAACCTAAGATAATGGCATAATCGTTGGCTTGAATGATGCTGTCCCGCGTGGGGTTCCAGCGGATACTGCTCCTATCATCTTGTGCCAG
>CALDSN010000092.1 GCA_937924555.1 uncultured bacterium
AGCGCTTGCTTTACACGCAAGTGGTCGGGGGTTCGAGTCCCTTAGCGCCCACCATATTATTGTAAGTTAACAGATACAATGGTTAACGGGCTAATCTAAGCCTTCAGCCGCATAACAAATGGGGATGAATGAAGATAGCAATCACTGGTGCCAACGGTTTTGTAGGTAGTAACCTCATTAGATACTTCCAATCACAAGGTCACGAAGTTTTAGCATTAGTACGTTCACATACTGCTTCAGAGACGTTGAATCATATCGTAAACACGGTGGTGGTGGATTACCTAGATGCTGCATCCATCTTCACTGCTATCAATGGCTATGATGTGATTATTCACAACGCTGGAAGAACAAAAGCACTGAACTATAAAGAGATGTACGAGAGCAATGTAGAGCCAACCAGAATAATTGTTACAGCCATCAATGGCATGGAAAGTTCCATCCAATTGGTGTTTATCAGCTCTCAAGCAGCCTCAAAACCCAGCTATGGCAACATCCCGGTAAAAGAGAGCGATGCTCCTGCTCCCCTAACAGCTTATGGACGTAGCAAATTTGAGGCAGAAATGCTTATCCGTAAAAGTTGCACCAAGCCCTTCACCATCATCCGTCCTTGCTCTGTATATGGCTATGGGGATAAGGATTTTCTAAATCTCTTTAAAATGGTGAAACGAGGGTTCAGCTTCCGCATCGGAAACAAGGACAAGCTTTTGAACATGATTCATGTGGATGAACTGGCAAGTTTCATCAGTTTATGCATACAGAACGAAAGTGCCTATAAGCAGTTGTTTTTTGCCACAGATGGTATTGTGTACAAACAGAGTGAGATTATGCAATACATAGCCCTTGCTTTGCACAAGAAGCCGATAGAGCTCATTATTCCCTCGTTTATCGCTAAAATAGTATTCCATTTTGGTGATATGTGGGGACGTATGTTTAGCACACCAGGGATAGTGAACAAGGATAAAATGCGAGAGATAATGGCAGATAGCTGGCTGGCAGACCCCACAAAAGCCCGAGAACTGTTACATTGGCAACCCAAAGCAAATTTGAAGAAACACATATTGGAGACGGCGAAATGTTACCAAGAGCTTGGTTGGTTATAATTCTATTCATCCTGTCTGCTTCGCTTTCAGCTCAAGTTGATAGCTTGGAGGTTAGCGCTGAATTGGACTCATTAAGCCAGTTTATGGCACTCAGCACCAAGGCAGATATCGACAATTGGCTGGATTTACATCGCGGAAAACCAAGCGATGCCATACTAAGTGCTGCACCTTTACAGAGTGATTTCGGTGATATATATCATAGCAACTATATGTCCATTGGCAGATTCAACATGCCTATGCCGTACCGTCATGGATTTGAGCAGTTTAGCAGTGTTTTCTCTCCTGCATATTACTATAATCTCTATGCCAATCTCTATAGCCCTCGGGATGTGGTTCGTACGATGGATTATGGTGTGCTACCATACAGTTTTGCACCTGCATTAACCGTTATTCATGGCGGGATTGGAGATTATGAACAGCGTTTTGCCAAGGTTATGTTCAAGAAAGGTGTATTGTTTGGCTTTCAAGGAGCAGAATATCAAGGAGACCTCTTAGTGCAAAATGGAAGCTGGACAGATATCATGGCAGCAGAAACATCCATGAAGCACTTTGTTACAGCAGATTTGGGCATGTTTAGCGTGGAGGTAGAGCTTGCCTCTTGGAAAAAGGATGTTGCCATGAACGAACTGCTTCCATCTTATTGGCAGGCAACCAACTTCATGCTTAACACGGAAACCTCTCACTACTACGCTGCTGTTAAACACCCCCTACTAGAGATTAAATTACTCAATAGCAAAGAGAAAGCTTCGCACGGTTCCTTTATCGCTCCGATTGTTAATGAATATACCCAGCTCATGTTGTTGCACCAACGTAACGCAGGGATATATCGTTACCAAGCTGCTTATGAGCGCACTTGGCAGGTGGCAGGGAACGTATCGTCAAGGCAATATGATCAAGAATGTTACAAGGATAAAGTATCACTATCTTGGGATAGCTATGTCAAGGCTGGACTAAGTATGAAAGCTGATCTTCTCGATTGGAAAAGAGGAAGGGGATTTGTTGATATCAGTTCCCCCGTGTGGGATTCATTTATTGGAGTTTATGCAAAAGTGCTGCTTGGGCATGATACTCCCCAGCTTACAATGAAGAATATCTACACTCCCAATGCAGAGTTTGATGCTATGGACATATCTCAGCGTTACGAAGCAGCTTTATACGCACGCTATGAGTGGCAGGGCATCTCAACCTTGCTTGCTTTGGGAAGCAAGAGTATGGAGCAGGCGGCAAAGACCTCATATCTGAACAAATCCGACGATCAATTGTTCTTCCGTGTTGCCTTGGATATTGACCAAAACTGGCGCAATTGGGAGCTACTTGCCAAGCCTACCTGGGTGTGGACAAATGCCGAGAGTAACATGTGCGAAAGTCCTGAGTATCGCTTCCAAAGCACTCAGAATCTCTATTACCACCTTCCCTATAACAACAGCCTTGTAGGTGGTTTCAGCCTAAGCGGTCATTCAGGCTACTATGCTGCTGATGCCGCAAGTCCCATCTTGGTGGAAGCTTCTTCTGCTCTGGATTTCTGGTTAGGTTTCGACATTGATAGATATTTCGAATTCAAAGTGGGGCTGCAGAATGCACTCTCCGGCAGCATCTATGGGGCATATCCTGCACCCACATCCCTGCGTGCAGATTTCCGCTGGTTCTATTACAACTGATTAGCTTTGCTTTAAGTGCTCGTGCAGGAAGTCATGATACTCGGGGTTGCCGAATACCAGCTCGTCATGGGTTCCCTTGTGGCTGTGCCCCTGTGAATCGATAAACAGTACACTATTCACATAACGCAAGGTTGAAAGTCTATGGGAAATAACGATGGCAGCGATACCGGGGTAATTGGCATCAATGTTTTGCCACAGTTTCTCTTCATTCTCGGCATCCAAACTGGCAGTGATATCATCCAGGATAAGTAACTGCGGTTTCTTTATCAACGCCCTGGCGATAGTGATGCGCTGCTTTTGACCTCCGGAGACTCCTAAACCTCGGTTACCCACCAATGTCTCGTCTTTATCAGGGAACGCTGCAATCTCTGCTTCCAATTGAGCAGTTGTCACTGCCCGTTTATATTCCTCTTCCGGGGCGGTATCCACTGCAAAGAGGATGTTATCTTTCACGCTACCGCCAAATAACAAGGGCTCTTGGGGTACATAAGCAACCACATCGCGGAGAGACTCAATGTCCAGATCTTGGATTGATGCATCATTAACTCTAATTTCCCCAGAATTGGGTTGCAATAAACCAAGAACCAGATTAGCTATAGTACTCTTTCCGCTGCCTGTAGCGCCTAAAATCAGCATCCTTTCGCCTTTTGCAAGTTCGAAACTGCAATCCTTTATCACCGGTTCAGATTTATCAGGATATTGGCACTCCACATCTCTGAAGCTTAAGCTATTGAAGCTGTTTATCTCCTGTCCCTTGCCCAAGCTGTCATTAAAGCTAGGGTAGTTGCGCATATCCTCCAAACGGTCTATATTCACAAAAGCTTGCTTACCGGAGAGGAATAACTGCGGTAAATCTATCAATGGGTAGATCATCATGGATAGATAGGTATAGAACAGGAAGAAGGTTCCCACCGTTATCTGTCCCTTCACTGCCATGTATCCGCCAAATAGAATTACCCCAATCTGGGCAAAGTAGTCAATATACTGCCAGATGAGAGAGAGAACAGCATTCAGCTTCACCATGCTCATCTCTGTCTTAAAACGCTGTGCCAAAGCTGTATCAAAGAAGCGGTTATACTTCTCCTCACTCACAAAGCTCTTCACAATCCTGATGCCGGAAAAGCTCATCTCAAGCTGGCTGTTTATCGCCGAAATAGCCTGTTGGTTGCGATTAAAGTTCGCATAAAGTTTATCGGAGGTAAAATAAAACACCACCATCATCAAGGGTAGCGGAGCTATGGATAGCAAGGTCAGCTTAGTATTGATACTGAACATCACCAACAGCGAGAATAGAATCATGGAGAATGAGTTAAAAGCACGAAAGATACCCGAACATAAAAACCAGCTTATCTTGGGGTAGTCCGATAAATCATCAGTCAAGCGGGTAACAATATCTCCGGTGCGATACTTCTGGAAGAAGCTGAAGTCCTTCTCGGCAATAAACTTGAAGTAGTACACCCGCAAGCTGTGTTCAAAGCGGATGTTTACCCATCCGCGTATTGCAGGATAGAAACCCGTTATGAGCTGTGCCATACCAATGGCAAAGAACAGCATGATTACTCTGTTCACCTCATGCATGGGCGTGGGGTGCTTCAAGGGGTTTGCCATCACATCTTTCAGCAGGTCTATCATCAGCTTAAAAGCCCAGGGGTAGGCAATCGACACAGCAGATGAACCAAGCGTAAACACCACCATAATGGCAATGAACAGCTTTTGCTGTTTCCATTGCTTAATTATCCATGCGATATTTCGGTTCATCTATTTCTCCTGTTGTAACAATTGCAGCTCTACCAATTTACGATAATCTGCAGAGCTTTCCATCAATTCGTTATGTGTTCCCCGGGCGATTATCTCGCCATTACTAAAGTATAATATTTCGTCTGCATCCAAAACAGAAGTCAATCTATGCGCCACCACCAAAGCGGTTTTATCGGCAAACACCTGCTGCATTGTCCGCTGTATCTTTGCCTCTGTTTGCGGGTCGATGGAGGCAGTTGCCTCATCCATCACAATTATCTCGGAACTGAAAGCCAAGGCACGGGCAAAGCTGATAAGCTGCTTTTCACCTTGCGAAATGTTCTGTCCGCGTTCAGATAGCTCGGAATCCAATCCCTGCTCCAAATTGCCGATGAAATCATCCAACTGCACAATGGAGATGGCTTCTTTCACCTTGCGGATATCTACCGTGTCATTATATACACGCACATTCTCCATAATGGAACCGGGGAAGAGGAAGATATCCTGCAAAATCAAGCCAATCTTTTTGCGCCAAGCTCGGAAATCCAGCTCACTTAAAGGTATTCCATCCACTTTTATGCAACCCTTCTGCACGGGATAGAACCCACACAATAGGCTCACACTGGTTGTTTTACCGCTGCCGGAAGCCCCCACAAGGGCTATCTTCTTACCCCTGGGAACCTTGAAGCTTACATCTTTTAGCACCCATTCTTCGTCCTTGTAGGCGAACCACACATGCTCAAAGCTAATCTCTTGCTTAAATTCCGGCTCTCTATTCCCCGTGAACTGCTCTTCTTCGGTGGGAAGCTCAGTAAGCTCCAGTATTCGCTTTAGGGACACAAAAGAGCGCTGTATCTGCATCACATTCTCAGAAATATGCATCAGGGGCCAAATCATCTGATAGATGTATTGAATAAAGATGATCAGAGTTCCGATGGTTACAGTTCCCGCAATTATCTTTGGGGCGGACACCTTGATGATCACAATAACAAACAACACATTGGAGATGAACATAAAGATACTCTGCGAGCCATATTCCATAAAGGAAGTTCTTGTTTCCAAAGCCTTCTTTGCCAAAGAGGCATTCTCCACCTCTTGGATAACCTTCTGTTGTTTGTTTAACGCTTGGATCATCTGCATCCCCTGCACATAATCCGTTATCTTTGCGCTTATATTGGCATATCTTTCCCGTATCTGCCTGTAGAACTTGGATAGATACCGGATAAGGAAGCTATAAGCCACAATGGACACAATTACCAAAGGCATCACGTAGATGGTTACCTGCCATTGCCGCACAAACAGCACGGTAAACACACCCACAAAGAACAGTAGATTGCCGATAATGGTGATGGAGAGATCCGAAAAAAGAGCTTTCACCCGTTCACTATCGCTTTCCACCCGCGCAATAAGCTCTCCCACAGGCTGTTTATTAAACCATGGAATGGGCAGCTTTAAAAGATGCCGAAATACATCGCCTTTGAACTTGGTGATTATCTTTATCCCCAAACGGGATAACAGCACAATCTGCAAATATGAGAGCAAACCTGAGAGCAACACCACTGCCACAAAGAACAAACCATATTTATACATCTCCGCCATGTTCTTATCCGGGATGCTGCGGTCAATTATCCGTGCCAGGATAAGCGGATGCAACAGCCTTAACCCACTGGTTACCAACATGGCAAACAAACCAAAAAACAGCAGTCCGAGGTCCTTCTTCACAAACGGATAGAGGAGCTTTAGATAATATGAAAACTTCTGTTTGGGCTCTGCCATGATACTATTCACCTATGAGGTTTTGCTGTTGATTGTTACTTAAAGAACTGGTCGGGATGAGAGGATTCGAACCTCCGACTTCTCGGTCCCGAACCGAGCGCGCTAACCGGACTGCGCTACATCCCGACCGCTTAGACGGTCAAATTCCGATGCACTGGATTTCTGTCAAGATTTCTTTTGGTACACCAACACGCCGCATACCGCCACCTTTACCATCTCATACCTATGGGTATAATCACCTATCTACATCAAAGCACTTTTTTCTACTTCTATAATGTAGCGGGTGACAGATTCAGGATTTGGTGACAGAATTGCGATAAATCTTTATACTTGTTCATTAACGACACACCGGAGGGTCAATATCCAGTTCTCATGAGGGCAATGTATTATGTGGGCAGGTAATATGCTAATGATACCTCTTGGATGAAAGTATGATTGAATCCGATTCCTATTTAATCATCGTCACCTTGGTGCAGTATGTTTTGGAATCTATCTTCATCCTGAGCACATACACTCCGGAGCTTA
>CALDSN010000093.1 GCA_937924555.1 uncultured bacterium
GGTCACCATCGAGAGTTATCTGAACGCCAGCATTGCCTTGTATTTGGGTTCTTTGTCCAGCGAAGCTCAGGTTAGCCCTGTGGAAGCAGAACCATTACTATACTACAACCCCACCATGAAAAGCGTGTATGCCATTGTGCCCGGCTTGATTGCTGTGGTGCTGATGCTAATCTGCGCTCTGATGTCCTCCATTTCCCTCACGCGGGAGAAGGAAATGGGCACGCTGAAAGTGCTGCTTATCTCCCCTCTCAAACCCATGCAGATCATCGTGGGCAAGCTAAGCCCATACTTAATCGTCTCCTCGGTGAACATTGCGGTAATCCTCATCACGGCATTCACTGTGTTCCGAATGCCTTTGGCTGGTTCTTTGTTTGCTCTTTTGGCGGTTAGCTTACTCTATTGCCTCTGTGCGTTGTCCCTAGGCTTCCTTATCTCCACCAAAGCCCAGAGCCAGCAGGTGGCGATGATGATTTCCCTGGCAGGCTTAATGCTTCCCACTACACTGCTTAGCGGGATGTTGTATCCCATCAAGAACATGCCCATGTGGCTGCAAACGATAACCTGCATCATGCCCGCAAGGTGGTTCATCGACACCCTGAAACACATTATGCTAAAGGCTTCACCCCTTTCTGCCTATATTGGTGATGTCGCCATCCTTGCCGGTATGACCCTGACATTCACCATCCTCAGCCTCAAGAACTTCCAAATACGCTACAGGTGATTTATGCGTAACATCCTCCTCATCATCAAGAAAGAGTTCAAGCAGATATTCCGCAACAAAGCGATGCTGGCGATAATCTTCCTCATGCCCATCATCCAGCAACTGGTGCTGTCCAACGCCGCAGATTTGGAGATAAAAGCTATCTCGCTCAACTACGAGGATTTGGATAAGTCTCCGCTCTCCAAAGCCTTACTGCAGCAGTTCACGGGCAACGGCTTGTTTGTGCTGTCGGGTTATAGCGAGAACAGCGAGCAAAACGACAGGCAACTGCGGGATAACACTGCGGATATGGTGCTTAGCGTTCCTCAAGGCTTCGAGAGTGACCTGATGAATGGCAGAAAAGTGTTCCTGCAAATCCGTATCAATGCCATTGACGGCATGGCTGCCGGCTTGATTAGCTCCTATGCCAATCGTATCATCAACAGCTTCTATAGCAGCAGGTTCCCGCATCTCGGCTTCGGTGCACCCTTGGCAGAAGCACGCTATCTATACAATCCCCAGCTAAATTACAAGACCTTCATGGTGCCGGGGATTATCGTGGTGCTGATCAGCGTAATCGGATTGCTGCTTACTGCCCTGAACATCGTGCGGGAGAAGGAGATTGGCACCATAGAGCAGATAAATGTAAGCCCCATCAGAAAGTATCAATTCATCCTTGGCAAGCTTGCTCCCATGTTGCTCATTGGGGTGGGAGAATTCCTAATCTGTATTCTTATCGCCATCCACATCTTTCATGTCCCCTTTGTGGGCAGCTTCTTTCTTGAGCTGCTGTTTTTGGTGGTGTTTCTAATTCTGATGTTGGGTATCGGTTTATTGATCTCCACCAGAGCGGAAACTCAACAGCAGGCTATGTTTATCGGCTTCTTCATTCTTATGGTGTTCATCTTCCTTTCGGGGTTGTTCTCCCCGGTGGAGAATATGCCGGGTTGGGGACAGACGATTTCTGCGCTAATCCCCATAAGCTACTTCATCAAAGCTACCCGGGCGATAATGCTAAAAGGTGCGGGCATAGCCAACTTATACCCCGATCTCATTATCCTTAGTGTATATGCCACAATTGTTAACATCACTGCCATTGTTGCCTACCGCAAGACGAGTAACTAGCTGTTTGCGTGGTGTCCGCTTGTTATCATTACCTGATCATTGCCTAATCATTACATAAGAAACATGCAATGATTATGCAATGATTATGCAGTGATAATAAGAAAGAGCAGGACGGGTATAAGCCATCCTGCTCTTTGTATATGTCGGTTAGGGACTACTTACGCTTGGAGCGGTTTTGGTTCATGCTTCTGGCAGGAGCATTTTGAGCAGCGACTATTTTATAGAACATCTTGGAGTAGCCGGTGTCAATATCCCAAGAGAGAGTATTGGTGCTGCCAATAAGCGTGTAGGTTCCAAAGGGTTCGGAGCATGCCCAAACCTGATATGTTCCGGCAAACTGTACGGCATTCCACACCAGCTTAGCACCGCCGATGTTGTGCTGGATGTTCACTTGAGGGCTTGCCATCACGACTGTGGAAGTGCCGTTCAACACCACTGGTTCAACTTCACCGTAGGTGTTACCCGGTTCCATGGGAAGAACTTCGGGTACATCATACACGGTATCTTCTTCGTAGCAGTATATCTTGAAGGTAACCACTTCGCCCGGAGCAGCAAGGTTCACATCCAAAGAGGTGGTGGCGGTGCTGCGTTCAATCATGGTGATGTATCCGGTTCCACGGCATTCTTCGCCCACAAAAGCTGCAACCCAGTCATTAACCTTGGCAGGGATGTAGTCGATGGTAACCACTGCATGCACAACAGCGGGTGCAGTGGGGTAATCCACAGGTTCCCAGATGGGTGTGTTCACGGGAAGAACCGTAACCACGACGCTGTCATTTGCCTGCAAGCTACCGTCGCTAACGGTGAAAGTGAGAGTTTCGCTGCCAATCCAATCTGCGGTGGCGGTGAAGGTAACGGTGCTGCCATTAATCTGGGCTAGAATGTTTGTGTTACCGCTAACGCTTAGGGTTAGGGGATTGCCATCAGGATCACTGATGTAGGAAGCAAAGCTCTGCTCCAGGCTGCTGTTCTTGTCGAACTGGAAGCTATCGGGCAGGACAATGGCAGGAGCTTGGTTCGCAGGCGGAATGTTGACCACTACTTCGTAGGGATCGCTTGCTCCGCAAAGCGGTGTGGTATAAGTCCTTGCAGTGGTGTCGGTGGCAAGGATGTAATAATACACGGTTTGTCCCAATGCAGGAGTGGGGATTGCGGCTGTCCAGGTGTCTCCGGTGCTGTTGCTAAGAGTGGCATACTGCCAGGTTCCGGTGCTGCCATGCTTGTAGGCAACATAGGTGCCGGCAGAGCTGAGCGCATTGGAATGGGTGATCTCTGCGCTAATGGCTAAGCTGCCAAGGGCTTGGGCAGAGCTAGGCGGAACATGACGAGTGTGGATCATCTGAGTATCGAAGATGGTGTTGATGCGGCAGTGCACGGCATCATCGGAGAGGAAGGAGCTGTTGTAGTAGCCCTGCACAGTGTAACCGGGCATGGCTGCACGATATACATTGAGTGCTGCTGTGTCATAAGATGATGCGGTGGAGTTCCACTGCGGGACATATATCTTCTTGTTATAGATGAAGGAATTGGTGTATGGCTCGTTGTTGCTGCTCTGGTCAACGCGGAATATCTGGTATGGTGTGCCCAGGCTGGAGGTTTTACTCTGCCATTCGGCAACCACAGCTTCAAGGGCAGTATAATTGGTGTGGGTGCTGGGTACGCGGGCGATGATAACCTTATCCACATCAAGCAGCTTGGCGAAGCAATCGATATGGTCGATGCTGGAGTTTGCCAAGGGGTCGGTGTAGAACTGATATTCGTTGGCACCAAGATAGTTCTGCACGAGGTCTTCAATCTGAGACTGTGTGTAGCTGAATTCGGTAACCTGAGAGTTCTGAATGCCATCATTCTCGGTGAGAATCAGCCTGGTGGACATCATCTTGCCATAACCATCGGTCATCACGTTTCCACCGGTTGCCACCAGAGGAAGCTGGTAGTAGTTCAAGCCGAAATAGTTGTCCAGAGTGTCGTTCAGCACATCATCGTAAGGACGAACACGGTTGTAAGTGAAGTCCACAATACCCATATCGCCATTGGAGTCCATGATAGTCCATGGACCGTAGTCACGAGTCCAGTAGGTGTTCACACCTGTGGGGTTGATGAAGTAAACATTGCTCATGGTTACGCCATTGCTGGAGAGGGCTGAGCTGGCGGTGCTCTGACTGCCGGAAGTAACCACCACATACACTTTTGCCCGTGTGGAGAGGTCGGCTATCATGGTGTAGGGAAGCCCGAAACCACTGGCATAGGCGATAATCACACCCGTTGCGTTCTCCCATTCAGCCACGAAACGCGGTCCCACAGGATAGGGGCTGGTGTTTACTGTGAAGCTTACGGGGATGTTAATATTGGGATTACTGCTGGCATTGGAGGTGATAGCAAGGGTGGAGTTATAGGTCCCCACTGCCAAACCAGTGCTGTTGAGGTTAAGAGTGAGAACCGTGTTTGCTCCCGCTGCAATTGTGCCTGAGCTTGGCGATACAGTACCCCAAGTGGATAAGCTGGAGTTAGCATTCCAAGTTAAAGCAGCAGTGCCTGAGTTATATATGGTAACGGATGCAGTGGTGCTTTCGCCTTCATATACGGTGCTGTTAACCGAAGTGGGACTGGCAGAAATGGCGGGACCCGTGGCGATGGGGGCAAACATAAACTTGATGTTCGGACGGGTTGTGGCAGTTGAGCCGCCGGTGAAGACTGATGTTTGGTCAGCTGTGTCCAAACGTACGTAGCGGTAACCGCTTGTAACGGTAGTGTACTGCACTGTTCCTGTGGAAGTATAATCTGGTGTGAACACGCTAAAAGCAGTATCCACCAGGATGTTGTCCGTGCCGTTCCACAGGAAGGGGGTGCTGAGGGTGTACATGTTGTAAC
>CALDSN010000094.1 GCA_937924555.1 uncultured bacterium
CTATATCACAGAGCATGAATTTGTTCAGGATGTTGATTGCATCCATTGCAACGCTTGCGCCCAATGCTGCCCCAAACCGGGCACCATATGCTGCGAAAAGGAGCCCTGTTAGTATGAAACTAGTTTTACAAATCCTCTTGGGACTGTGCTTAGTTGTTTTTTTAGCTGTTCAGATACATCAAGGCTTCCAAGTTAAACAGCTTAAGTTAACCCCTGTATGCCCAGTAAATGCCATTAGCATGGTGAACGGCAAGGCAGTGATAGACAAAGCCAAGTGCATCGGTTGCCGTAGATGCGTGGACGGTATCGTTTCCCCGGTGTTAACTACTCAGAATACTCCCCCTCCTACACCGAAAGCCGATAGCATTGCCACCATCCTGACTCCCTCTACCCCGAGCACAAAAGTATCTGAAGACAAACCAAAGCCTGCCATAACTCCAAAGAGTGAAAGCCCAGCCAAAAAAGCTCATCATGTGGATGCCTCCAAGTGCATTGGATGCGGTCTTTGTGTGGTTAATTGCCCATCAAACGCGATCACCATGGTGGATGGCAAAGCCGTTATCGACAAAGATAAGTGCATCAATTGCGGTATCTGTGTAAACGGCAATCAAGCAGATTTCAACGGCTGCCCTGTTTCTGCCATTTCTCCCCCATAATTCAAACTTTATTATTGCCACTTCCCCCAAAGTGCATCCCTATATGAATTACGCTATCATTGCGGACTCATTACGGACAAAGTCCGTAGTAAGTCCGTTATGATAGCGTAATGATCCCAAGAGGTCAATTAGAACAAGGCAGCCCTTTGTGTAAAAAAGGCAGCAGTAATGAAGATAATAGGCATTATATATGGCAGGTTGGAAAGCTTCTTGCTTTTACACATATACGGAGCATAATGTTCCCCTTCCTAAAAGATAGATTATAATCTAAGGAGATAGATATGAAGAAGATAGCACTACTACTCAGTTTAGTCATTGCTTGCCTCGGCTTATCGGCAGGCTTGCTTTGGAATGATGCAGTTGCTATCCGTCAGGGAGTTAATATCGAGTGGTTCCGCACAGGTATTGACACGAATGACGGTGGCGCGATATATGTTTGGTCGGATACCAAGCTGGGTGAACGCGACCTTTGGGCGCAGAAAGTTGATGCAGCAGGTAACCTTGTTTGGGGAACTCCGCTGCTAATTGACGGGAAGCCTGACCGACAGGAAGACCCGGTTATCACTCGCACCAGCGATAATAATTATATCATTGCTTGGATTGATTTTTCGAACGACCTGGATGGGGATGTATATGCCCAGAAAATCAACGCTCAGGGTGAAGTGCTTTGGCAACAAGGCGGAAAACCTGTTTGTACGCTTGCAGGAATACAGATATCCCTGAACATGGAGCCAGATAATGCCGGTGGTGCATTCATAGTTTGGGTGGACTCTCGCAACCCCAGTAAAGACCTCTTTGGACAAAGACTTTCCGCCTCCGGTGATCCTCTGTGGACAGTTGATGGTATCCCGATTGCTAATGGTATTGGTGAGGAAATTCAAAACACCATGTTGCCTGATGGAACGGGCGGTATGATGATAGCTTATATGCACAGCTATAACGGACCTGAAGACCTGTATGCCAAGCGTTTCTTGGCAGATGGCACTATGGCATGGGCAGAGCCTCTCCCCCTTTGCACTCTCCCGGGTAACCCATCGGGAGTGCGTATGGCTGCGCTTAATGATGGTGAATTCGTCTTTACCTGGCAAGATCAACGTAACGAGAATCCCGATATTTATGCTCAGAAAGTGAACCTTGCAGGCCAAACTATGTGGCCAGACCCAACTATTGTATATGGAGATCAAGAACTGCAAGTATCTGTTAGCCAGCTTAATCCCCGCATTGTGAAGACTTCGGACAATGCCGTTATTATCATCTGGGAAGACCATCGCTTGGATTCACAGAACCCCGATTTGTTTGCCCAGAAGATTGCTGCCAATGGGACCAAACTGTGGGCAGCAACCGGTATCCCTGTATGTACTGCAGAATTTGCCCAAATTGGACCTCGTATGTCTGCCGATACCAATGGCGGATGCTTTGTGGTTTGGGATGATCTTCGCAACGGTAACAGCCCCAATGACGATATCTATGCTCAGCATCTTTCAGGAACCGGTGAGGCTCTTTGGGATGCCAATGGTAAGGCAATTTGCACAGCTCCCAACCAGCAGAATGGTTCCCTGGTGAAGTTCGCTGGAGGTTCCGTATATATCAACTGGATGGATATCCGTAACGGCTCTGTGGGTATATATTATCAAGTGCTCAACCCAGCAGGACAGATTCAGCTGGAAAACAATGGTAAGCTTGTTTTCTGGGGCTTAAGTGGCGACACTCCCAAGAACAACTATCTCAGCATACCCCGCAGCAATGATGTGGCAATAATCTGGCAGGACACCCGCTTTGCCAACGACGGGTATCGGATTTATATCCAATTCCTAAACCCTGACGGAACCGTAGATTTAGAAACCAATGGACGTCCCATCACTACATCTGTGGGCGGTAAACAGCTTGAACCAAGCGCTGTAGTTACACCCGATGATTATACAGCAATTGTGTGGGAAGATGCCCGCGGTAATAATCCCAAGATATATGCTCAGCTTATTGATCCAAACGGGAACAAGATGTGGGGCGATACAGGCTTGGAGATCACCGATGCCTCACCTCTGCGCCAAAAAGATGCCAAGATATCATATTATAATGGCTCATTCTATCTCGGCTGGTCAAACTCAGTCCTTGTTGGCAGCACCTATTATTACCACATCTATGGTCAGAGAATCCAGAATGGACAGAAGATGTGGGGACCTAACGGGCAGCTTATCTCTGTGTTTCCCGGTGGCAACCAGAATAACGAATGCACTCTTTATAGCCTGAACGATAACTACTTTGTATGGCACAGAGTGGATGCCTCGGTTGGTAACTACACTGTGTGGGTGAAGCGTGTGGATGAGAGTGGAGCACCTATGCCTGGCTGGACAAGTGAAGGGTTGAAAGCCTCCACACATGATAACTGGGATACAATCCAATACCATCCCAAGGCAAGTCTTACTCCGGAAGGAATCTTCGTGATGTGGGTTGACAAGCGGGATGACTTTATCCAGAATTACTGGGGTCAGCATATCTCTGCCACCGGCACCAGACTTTGGGATCCCCTGGGAATTAACCTTGCTGATTCAGGTCGCGAACAAGAGCAACCCTCCATTTCCGTCACTAATAGCGGAATCACTTTTGCTTGGTGCGAAAGTATCGAAGGTGTGCATGATGTCATGACCCAGAAGTATTCCTTCACAGGCTCGCCACTCTGGGGAGCTAGCGGATACTATGTTGTACAAAAGGACTCTGTCCAGTCTAACCCTACCCTTACAAGCTTTGCAGCTGGTAATTCCGTGGTTGCCTGGGTGGATTTCTATGGGGACGAGAGCGATTTGTATTACAAGTACCTTTCCGAGAATGGTGAGCTGAGTGGTCAGATATACGGCGATGTGCTGTGCGAAGCCAAGAAGCCACAGTATCAACCCCTTTCAGTAACTATGAACGACCAAGCCTATGTTGTGTGGGCAGATGGGCGCTCCAGCGGGAAAACCGAGATTTTGGGATTGTATGCCCAGAAGCTTAGTAATTCTGTAGCTAATAGTGACATCAATAATAGCCCGCAACTGAGCAGCATTAGTTTGAAACAAAACCATCCCAATCCATTCAATCCCAGTACAACTATCAGCTTCAATCTGAAGAGCAACAGCTCTGCAGTGGAGCTTAAGGTTTACAACCTCAAAGGACAAGTTGTAAAGACTCTGCACAAAGGCAGTATGAGTGCCGGAGATCACAGCTTGGTTTGGAATGGCATGGATGATTCAGGTAATCTTGTATCCAGCGGAGTATATTTCTATCGCCTCAGCGATGGCAGCAGTACTCAGCAGCGCAAGATGGTACTTATGAAATAGCAGACTGATACTATATTATCAAGCCCCCTTTGTCATTTGGCAGAGGGGGTTCTTTTTTTCTTGACTATTGCAGCCTCGATGCAAAGTGTGGGCTATAAGTATTATTGTAACAGGAGCTATACATGCTGGATTATAGAAAGGAAGTGGAAAGGGTATGCCACTTTATCGGTGACTATTGCGCAAGGGCTGGATTTCAACACTTAGTGATTGGTCTTTCAGGTGGGATAGACTCTGCTCTTTCTGCAGCTTTGGCAGTGAGAGCAATGGGTAAGGAGAATGTTCATGCATATAATATCCCTTATAGGAACAGTCATCCCGATAGTGCTGCAGATGCTGCCTTAGTAGCATCACACTTGCAGATTGACATCCAATCAATAGACATCAGCCCAATGGTGGATAGCTATTTCACGGCAAATGAACCACATGCTGATACCCTACGCAAAGGTAATTGGATGGCTCGCATCAGAATGAACGTGTTATATGACCAAGCGGCAAAACATAAAGCATTAGTGGTTGGGACCGGCAACCTAACAGAATTAATGGTGGGGTATTGTACCCAATATGGCGACTCAGCCTGTGCTTTCGAACCCATCGGGCATCTATACAAGACTGAGGTATGGGAAATGGCAAGACATCTCGGATTGCCTGATAAGGTGATAACCAAGACCCCAACCGCAGACCTTTGGGATGGACAGAGCGATGAGGCTGAGCTTGGAATAAGCTATCCCATGCTTGATGCAATCCTGGAAGCTGTGATATCCAATGCTAACACAGATGCTTTCCCCCTCGATGCTGTTACAAAAGTGAAGAGGCTAATCTCCAGTTCTGCCTTTAAAAGATCCATGCCTCCTGCACCAGAGAGGGTTTAATGCTTGGCATATTCAACAGCAAACGCTGTAACTCCTGTTATACAGAAAGGATAGTACGCGAGTGTCCCCGCAAAAAGAAGAAGCTGTGCTGGCACTGCTGCAACGAACTTCGTTGCGACACCAAGTGCCCAAGCTCTTGCCCTTATGCCCCCAAGGACGCTGATAACAGCATCTTCCCCATCTTTAAAGCAGACTCCCTAACTGAAGCCAATCATGTATTAAAACTCTACATTGACCTTTGGGTTGGCAGAGAGAATGTCCTCCTGGACATGCGTAGTCCTCTCAGCGTGGCACAAAGTAATTCTTCTGAAATTGTGAAGTGGCTTACCGGCTTCCAGTATCCTGCGCACTTCCCCCTTTCGCACCTGATGAACCGACTTGGGATAGCAACTGTTGCAGCCCAAGACAACGATAATCAAGTACCAGTACACCATGAAGATTGTGTGCACACTTATATGAACGCTCTGGTACGCCTTGCCTGGGACGAGATAAGACAATGCAGTATCAACAGCAGCCTCATGGAAGACTTAAGCTTACGCTACAAAGAGCTGCTCTCTGCAGTTCCTGCTTTGGCGAAGATTTCCACCTACAGCATCATCCACAGCGGTATTGCCGAAGAGGGTTCATCCGCTTTAGTGTATCTGGAACTAAACCATAAAACTGACTGGACATTACTGCTTAGTAATATAGATGGAGAGTGGAGAGTGCGCCAAAACATCTCGGGACCGCCCCAGGCATACTTTGCCCAAAACCAGATCTACACCGACATTGCAGAGGCACTTGGCAAGGCTGAGGATGATAAGGTGTGGGAGCTAATCTCCTCTAATCTTAAGATTTATCCCGACAGTCCCGACCTGTATTATTACCGCGGGATGTATTGGCAAATAGTTAAACAGAACGACAAAGCTGCCGTTGACTTTTTCAATGCTATCGCCTTGGACAACGCATGGATAGAACCGTATTTCCATTTGGGAACTCTGTATTTGGCGAAGAATGACTTCGCCCAAGCCCGGTTGTGGTTCTCAGAACTCTGTGCCATCCAGCCGGATAACCCAAATGCACAGAACAACTTGGCTGCCTGTTTTGCGGGCGAAGGGAAGCATCAGGAAGCAAAGGATATCTGGGAAAGGCTTGTGCGGCAATATCCCGGCTTTGATGTTGCACGCAAAAACCTCGATAGACTCGCCCGTGGATAAGCACACTTACTACATGAAACTTGCCATGCTTGCCGCAGAGAAGGCAAGGGGCATAAGCTCGCCCAATCCATTCGTAGGTGCTGTGGTCGTCAAGAATGACACCGTGATAGCCACCGGCTGGACTCAGCACTATGGAGGTGACCATGCCGAAGTGCAAGCCCTCAAGAAAGCCGGAGCAGAGGCAATTGGCGCAGACATGTATGTTACTCTGGAGCCTTGCTCACATTACGGTAAAACTCCCCCATGTGCATTGGCTATTATCGCCGCAGGTATTCGCAGGGTTTTTATTGGCATTGGAGACCCCAATCCACTGGTAGCCGGTAAAGGCATAAAGCTCATGCAAGATGCAGGGCTTGAGGTGCAGAGCGGTTTTCTGGCAGACAAAATTCTGCGCCAGCTTGAGTATTTCTTGTGCTTCATCCAAAAACAACGCCCCTTTGTTACCTTGAAAACAGCTTTATCGTTGGACGGCAAGTATGCCGCTTCCGATGGCAGTTCCCGCTGGATAAGCAACGAAGCATCAAGAAAGTACACGCACAAACTCCGCAGTGAAAATGATGCCATCCTGTGCGGCGTTAAGACCATTTTGATAGACAATCCCCTCTTGAATGTCCGTTTGAAGGGTAAGCATAGACAGCCCCTGCGAATTGTGCTGGATCCCGCTCTTGAAATCCCGCTTGATTCGGCATTTATCGCGAGTTTAGCAGACTTCCCCGGGATGGTTGTTTGTGAGCAAAGCATGGCTGATTCTGCCAAATGCGCTGAGCTTAAGCTCTCAGGGGCAAAAGTGCTGGGACTTCCCACGCAAAGTGGATTGTTTAACCTTGCTGAGCTGCTACACCAGCTTGCCTTGCTCAATATTAGCTCCTTGTTATTGGAAACGGGTAGTGGGGTCGCTGAGTCCTTTTTCAAAGCTGGATTGGTGGATAAATGCCTCTTCAGATCGGAAGAGCGTCGTGTAGGGAAAGAGTGTAGATCTCGGTGGTC
>CALDSN010000095.1 GCA_937924555.1 uncultured bacterium
CCGGCACTTGGGGTGAGGTTGTGGAATACGATGTTGCCGGTTCAGGAAACCCTTATATATATCAAGGCAGTTGCTTGCTGCAAAACTACAAAGCGATTGTTTGGCACTCGGACAACCCCAACAACCAAGCAAACCTGATCCCCAATATGGATGCCTTGGATTGCTATCTGTCCAATGGAGGTAATATGGTGCTTAGCGGTACCAACAAGCTATACTCAACCTTCAGTGAACTCAGCTCCAGATATCCCGAATTCTTGTATAATACTCTGGGAATCCCCTATAGCAGCAGCTTTGGATACTTGGGTAACTCCATAACCACAAATCCCTTCTTTGTGGAAGCACATGGATTGAATGGGCTTAGCGATATTGGCGTGGAGACAGAAAGCTCTTTTTGCTCGCTGGTGAATTCTCGTAATGGCTTGTCTATCGTTACATACTTCAATCCCGATACAGGTTTGGACTACGTTTATGGCTTGGGCTGCAAGCCGGTGAACTCCCCCAGTTATCCCCCTACCCAAGAGCAATATGACCAGTATTCTCAGAAGTATGTTGCCTATAAGTATAGCCATTCCGGCTCTAACCTGCTGGTGTTGGGCTTTCCTCTTTCCTATATGGTGCAGGCTGAGGCAGTAGCCGCTGTTCAGAACATCATGGGAGGCATCTTGGGAAGAGCATCAGGCAAAGGAGGTGCCAAATGAAAAGAACCATAGTATTATGCTTTACGCTCTTAGCCAGCATCCTTTGTGCCATGTCAGCAGGACAGCCCTCAGAGCCTACTCGGGGGTTAACCGGCAAGACAATGTACTTTGGGAATATCTGGATGAGGACATCCAACTTCGGCTTTTTAGGTTCCGGGGATGACTTTGTGCCCCAGTATCCATCACTGGAGTATCCCGGAGGCAGCGGGATAGATTTCCTATACCAAGCTGCACCATGGATATCCGCCAAGAAGAACCGCAGAAACGCCTTGGGTGAACAGTTGTATTGGCTTAGCAACAACCCTGCAGAGACAAACTATCAGGTTATCTCCCAATCCAGCCCGGAGTGGACACCCGATAAGATTGCTGTGGTGGATTCTCTTACCAGCGTTGGTTTCGACGGGGATGCCGATTTGTTCGAGCTTCTCCCTGCCTACAACCCCCTCCTGGCATACAATCCTCTTGTTTCAGACATGTATGCCCTGTATAACAGTTATGACACTGTTCTGGATAGCTTTTTCGGCTATCCTGCTCCCCGCCCATTCGCTGTTCCAGACCCCCAGGGCACATATTGCTTCAGCATCCCCCAAGAAAATGTGTTTGATACCCCGGGTTTCCAAACCCATTCCGCATACTACTATGATTATTGCCCCTTTGGTACTTCAGGGGAAAGGGATTATGGATCATCAGCATCCAGCAACCACCATAAACCTCTCAACATTGCCGTCCATCAGGAAAGTTACGCTTGGAATATGGAGCAGTATCAGGATATGATCATCATCCGATACGATGTGTACAACACCAGCGAAGTGGACACCCTGTTTGATGTAGCGTTATCCGCCTATTTCGATGCGGATATTGGTCCTCAAGCCTGGGGAGCAGAGAAGGCAACCGACGATAAATCCGGCTATATCAGCGGTGACGGCTATAACTTTGCCTATTCTTACGATGCCGACCACGATGGTGGCTTAAGCAGCGGAATTGTAGCCAACAAGATATACATCCCGGAGTATAGTGGCAATGCCACAGCTTGGTATTGGGCGGTGGGGCATGGACCAGATGACAGCGATCCATTGAACCCAAATCCATCCCAGTTAACCGCCAACGAAAAATACTGGTTGGCAACAGGAAGAAACCCCAATGTAAACAGTATATCATCCCTTTGTCCCCAAGGCAGCACAGAGTATGAGCAACCTGTAGCAAATGACACCAGATTCCTCAACACTTTGTATGGCAATCAACCCACTCCAAGCAATCCCAACCCCACGGGGAGGCTTGCCATTCTACCCGGTGAACACATCACCTACTTCTCAGTTGTCTTTTGTGCCCAGACCATTCCTGAGTTGAAACTGCTTTCCGTAGCCGCAGAGCAACTCATTGATAGCGGCATGGTTATTGGGAATATTGAGGATATGACCTTTATTCCCGTTCTTACCCCCATAAGTATTCAAACACCCAATACTTTCGTATTGAACTGGATATCGGGCAATAATCCGGATCACTTCCAGGTTTTGTACAAGCCATATAATGCCCCCGCATCACAGTGGCAAATTGTTAACAAACCCGGAGATGCCCGCAGCCACAACCTCAGCGGCTTAAGCCCCACTGTGTGGTATGAGATTAAAGTTGCCTCCATTTACCATCCCGGCGCAGAAGAAGTGTATCTGGAGAGCACCACGCAGTTGGTGAACTTCGAGAACATAAGCCCCAATGATGACCCGCTAAGTTCCCCCTCTGTCGGGCTTTGCGCCTATCCCAATCCCTGCAAACAGGGAAGTACAATCTCTTTCACCCTCAAGGAAGCCGCACAAAGCGCTCTATACGTGTATAACCTGAAAGGACAGCGCGTTAGAACCATTATGGACAGTCCCCTGAGCCCTGGCTCTCACACCTTTGTTTGGGATGCCAAAGATGATTGGGGTAAACCATGCAGCAGCGGGATATACTTCCTGCGCTTCAGCCATGGAACCCACGCTGAAACGGAGAAACTACTGCTATTGAAGTAAAAGCTTCCCTGCGGACATTACGGTATCAATGCGGACTCACTGCGGACTTTGTCCGTAATGAGTCCGTATTTACTATGCAATTCGAACAAGAAGCGCATAATAAATTGACAGAATTATGCCCTGTAGATATGGTGCCTTTCAAATAAAACCACTACATAAGGGGATGATGATGCAAAACGATGTAGTAAGCTATTTCCTGCGATTGGTAGCCATTGATAGCGAGAGTAAGAACGAACGCGGCATGGTTGATGTTCTGAAACTGGACTTGGAAGAGCTGGGGGCAAGTGTGGAAGAAGACAACTGCCACAAGCACAATGACGGCAATGCGGGCAACCTCTATGCCTATCTCCCCGGAAAAGTTGATAAGAAACCCATTCTCTTCTGTGCGCATCTGGATACTGTAACCCCCGGAAACGGGATTAAGGCAAGGATTGAGAATGGCAGAATCTTTAGCGATGGCACAACCATCCTTGGCGGAGATGATAAATCCGGCGTAGCGGAGATTATGATTGCCTTGAAGCGCATTGTGGACTCAGGAGTTGACCATGCTCCTGTGGAAGTGCTGTTCACCGTATCGGAAGAGATAGGTTTACTTGGTGCCAAGTGTTTCAATAAAGGCAAATTACAATCCGCCTTCGGCTATGCCTTGGATGCACATACCGTGGGTGAATTGACGGTCGGAGCACCTTCACAGAACTCCTTCATCATCACCATCTATGGCAAAGAAGCGCATGCGGGAGTGGAGCCGGAAAAGGGACTTAACGCCATTCGCATCGCCTCCGAAGCAATCATGGCTATGCCGATGGGGAGAATAGATTTTGAAACCACCTGCAATATTGGTAAGATATCCGGCGGTTCTGCCACCAATATCGTGCCCAATCAGGTGATTATGAAAGGTGAAGCACGCAGTCACAATGCCCAGAAGCTCACTCAGGTTTGCAACGATATTCAGCATGCGGTGGAACGCACCGTGGCAAGGTATAACAACGAGATTGGCAAGGCGGAATTCAGCTTCAAGATGGAGACAGAATATCATGCCTTCAGCATTTCTGAGGATGCCCCCGCGGTTAAGCTTGCCCAGTCCGCACTAAGGCAACTGGATATCCCTTTCACCACGGGAAAAGGTGGTGGTGGCAGCGATGCCAACATCTTTAATGCTGCCGGCTTGCCCATGATCATCGTGGGAACAGGTATGAACCGGGTGCATACCGTGGCAGAGGATATTGAGATAGATCAGCTTCACAAAGGAGTGGAATTTGTGGAGGAAATGATCCGTCAGTATTCGGAAGAGTAATGATGAACACCAAGATAGCCCTTATTGGCTATGGAAAAATGGGCAGAATGCTTGCCTCTCTGGCTGCCGAAAAGGGTTGCGAGATTGTAAGCAAGATAGACCCTCAATGCAGTGAATGCCACCCCGAAATAAACGAGACCAGCCTCCGCGATGCAGAGGTAGTAATAGATTTCAGCCATCCCTCGGCTGCCATGCAGAATATGCGTAAGGTGATAGCCTTGGGCAAGCCGATGGTGGAAGCCACCACCGGTTGGCACAGTGAAGTGGAGAGCATCCGCAAGCTGGTGTTGGACGGGGGCACAGGCTTTGTTTATGGAGCAAACTTTTCCATAGGGATGAGCTTGTTCAGCCGTATCGTTGCCGATGCAGTGAAATACTTCGATGCCTTTTCCGCCTACGATGTGATGGGGCTGGAGATGCATCACAAACAGAAAGCGGACAGTCCCTCCGGCACAGCCATAGAGCTTGCCAAACTAATAATCGCCAACAGCAGCATTAAGAAAGAAGCCCTGTACGATACCTGCAAGCGGACAATTGAGCCGCAGGAACTGCATTTCGCCAGTGTGCGAGGTGGGAACATACCCGGCACTCATACCATTAGTTTCGATTCCGAAGCAGATACCATTGAGCTTACTCACCGTGCCCGCTCACGCATGGGCTTTGCCTATGGAGCTTTAGAAGCAGCCAAGTGGGTGCGGAATAAACAAGGATTCTACAGCTTTAGCGAAGTGATTGCCGATATATTATGCTGATTCCCTTTATCAAGATGCACGCTCAGGGTAACGACTTCGTAATCCTGGATTACTTTAACCATAGCTATGAGCAGATGGATTATCCCGCTCTGGCAAGCTTTGTGTGTAAGGCGCATACGGGGATTGGAGCGGATGGATTGGTGTTGTTGATGCCCTGCGATACTGCTGATGCCCGCATGGTGATATATAATGCGGATGGCTCTCTGGCACAGATGTGTGGTTCAGCCCTGCGCTGCGTATCCAGGTTGATGGCAGATAAGATGAATAAATCCAAGCTTGTGCTGCAAACTGAATCCGGACTTAGGTATGCCACCGTTTCTGGCGATGAGATTGCCGTAGATATGGGTAACCCTAAGCTGTGCGAGCAGGAACATGAAGCGTTGGGCTTTGTGGGCAATCTGGTGGATGTGGGCAACCTGCATTATGTTATATGGCAGGATGATCTAAACGGACAACCGCATATAACCCACGGAGCTTCTTTGGAGCAGCATTACAGCTTTCCCCACGCGGTGAATGTGCACTTTGTTAAGCTAGTCAAACCTAATGAGATACAAATGCTTATCTGGGAACGCGGAAGCGGAGCTACGCTCGCTTGTGGCACAGGGGCAACGGCGTGTGTATTTAGCGGTATTAACAACGGAAAGCTGATATCTCCCGTGAAGGTGAACATGCCCGGAGGAAGCGTGTCAGATCGGAAGAGCGTCGTGTAGGGAAAGAGTGTAGATCTCGGTGGTC
>CALDSN010000096.1 GCA_937924555.1 uncultured bacterium
ATTGGAGGCTTTGGTGGTTGCTTACAAAGCGGCAAACCATCCCTCTAACTTGGAACAGGTAGATTTCCCCATTATTCCCCAGTGGCATCAGATGGATGAGTTTAACGAGAACGAATGGGTGGTGATAAGCCACAACCGCGAGATAATCGGCACTGTTATGCATGGTTATGCAGGCATCAGGCGGAGCAGACGCTTGTTGAAATACGCCCTCTCCAAACTGGAAAACATTTACAATGAGATTAACAACTTTTACCAGCATAATGCGGTACGCAAAGAAGTGGTAGAAACCCGTAACATGGCGGTTATCGCCATCGCCGTTATCCGCAGCGCACTGATGCGTAAAGAAAGCCGGGGTGCTCATTACTTGATAGACAACCCGGAGCGTAACGACTTGCAGTTCAAGCATGACACCATAATTTAGGATGTAGTATGCAAGGCATTTTCATCACTTTTGAAGGAATCGAAGGCAGCGGAAAAAGCACACAGGTGCGAAAGCTTGTTGCTGCTTTGCAACTTAAGGGCTTAGCTTATCTAACCACCAGAGAGCCGGGTGGCACGGTTATCTCCGAAGCCATCCGCAGTATTTTACTTAATCCAGACTATGCCGAGATGAAGCCGGAAACAGAACTTCTGCTTTATTGCGCAAGCAGAGCACAGCATACCGGGGAATTGATTATCCCCGCCTTGCAACAGGGCAAGATTGTTATTTGCGATCGCTATTTCGATTCCACCTATGCTTATCAAGGCGCAGCCCGGGATTTGGACGAGAATCTGATAGATACCCTAACCATGTTCGCCACCTATGGCAGAGTTCCGGATATCACTTTTTTGATAGACCTGCCTGTGGAGGTTGGTTTAAGCCGTATTCAAGAACGCACCTTGGATAGACTGGAGAAAGAGGATACCGCTTTCCACGAAAGAGTGCGTCGACAGTTTTTATCTATTGCCAATAAATGCCCCTCCAGATATTATGTTCTAGACGGTTCGGAAGAGCCAGATTGTATCCATGAGAAGATTATGTCTATCTTGAAACCTCTGATAGGAGAACAAAATGATTAAGCCCAAACAGAAGCTTGCCCTATTCTCAATTCTCAGCATCTGGGTGCTGAGTACGATTCTTTTAACAGTAGCCACAAGTGCTTTTGCCCAAAACCAATCCCAAGGCACTAACCTATACTCCCAGATTCAGCTTTTCAGCGAGGTGTTGCAGAAGCTTAAGCAGTACTATGTTAAGGATTTATCCGACGAGGAGCTTATCAAGGCTGCCATCAACGGGATGCTTAGCTCTGCCGATCCACACACCACCTATTTTACCGCTTCTGAGTTTCAAGATTTCACCACCAGTACCAAAGGAGCATTTGGCGGCTTGGGTATCCAGATAGATAAAATTGGAGATTATGTAACCGTGGTTTCTCCCATAGAGGGAACACCTGCCTATCGAATGGGGATAACAGCCGGCGACAAGATAATAAAGGTAAATGGCGAATCTGTAGTGGGGCTTTCCACCGACGAAGCAATCAAGAGAATGCGCGGTGATGTGGGTACTCCTGTGGAGATAACCATCAGCCGTCCCGGTGTTTCCGCACCCATGAACTTCAACATTATCAGAGAAACAATCAAGATAAAGAGCGTGCCATATTTCTTCAAGCTCAGTAATGGCACAGGCTATCTGCGCATCACTCAGTTCAACGAGAATACCAGTTCCGAGCTTCGCACCGCACTCACCAGCCTGGAAGCCGATGGCATCACGGGCTTGATTATCGACCTGCGTTGCAATCCCGGTGGTTTGTTAGACCAAGCGGTGGATACCGTTAATGAGTTTATCGGTCAAAATAGATTGGTGGTGGAAACCAAGGGTCGCATCGAAAATAAGCAGTTATACACCCGTTACGCCACCAAAGAACGCACCTATCCCATCATTGTGCTGGTGAATGAAGCCTCTGCCAGTGCCTCCGAGATTTTTGCCGGTAGCCTGCAGGATTGGGATAAAGGCTTGGTGATGGGCAAAAACACCTTTGGTAAGGGCAGTGTGCAACAGCTGATACCCCTTTCCAACGGCAATGGAATTAAGATTACCACTTCCTATTACTACATCAAGAGCGGACGCTGCATCCACAAGATGAGTAATGACAAGTTACTTAAAGGACAGCAACTAAGCGAAACAGAGCTTAAGACCGAGGACGAAAAGAACCACAAGCAGATATATTACACCGCCAATAAACGTAAAGTGTATGGCGGTGGTGGCATCACACCGGATATCATCTCCGAGAGCGACTTCCTCACCATGTTTGGCGCAGAGCTACGCCGTAAGAATACCTTCTTTAACTTCACAGTTGATTATTTGGTGGCACACGATCATCAAGTTCCTGCCAACTTCGAGGTTAATGATGCGCTGATGGACGAATTCCTTAGCTATGTGAAAAAGCAAGAAATCAAATATACCTCTGCGGATTTGGATAGTGCCAACGCCTATATCCGCAACACCCTGAAAAGTGAGATTGTCCGTAAGTTGCACGGTGACCAGGAAGCATACAAAGTAACCATCTCGCAGGATAAACAGCTTATGGAAGCCATAGACCTCTTTAATCGCTTCCACACCATGAAAGAGCTGTTCGATTATGCTGCCAGAAGCAAAAAGGAAGATGTGGAGTAAGCACTATGATCAAAGATCGAAACTTGCTTAAAATGAACATCTACGTGGCTGATGACGATGAAACCAATCTGAAGCTGGTTCATACCGTCCTGAAACAATCAGGCTTCGAGAATGTTCAGCTCTATAGCTCAGGGAAAACCATGCTGGCAGATGTTAAACATAACTGTCCCGACCTCCTGCTACTGGACATCATGATGCCCGGGTTCAGCGGTTATGAGGTTTTAGAGTGGATTAAACGCGATCCCACCTTGGAGCATATCCCCGTTATCATGATCACCGCGGCATCTCTGGATGACAATCTGGAGCCACTCAAACGCTCTTTCGAGATGGGTGCCATGGATTTCATCAGCAGATCGGAAGAGCACACGTCTGAACTCCAGTCACGATCAGATCTCG
>CALDSN010000097.1 GCA_937924555.1 uncultured bacterium
TGGCACGAAGAAAACCAACTTATAATACCTTGTTTGAAAAACGGGGGGATGTGAGGATAAACAAATAGAGCTTGACACTAACGAGAGAAGTAGATAATATGCAATGTTGTTGGATAATGTGTAGTGTAGTGAGAAACGAGAACATTACGATGTGCTCAAGATTATTGAGTGCCGACACTTGCTGCTCAACTGCGACATGAAGTATTGCGCGGGGATTTGCATCTCTATGTTACCCGCATACTGGGAAGACATTAATCTTTAGTAGCCGAGCTAAGGAGGCTATCAAATGAAATCAGTTGTTTTTCTTTTATTTCTCTTGGGGATTACCCTGCTTTCTGCAGGACAGTTAACATTTCCTTGGGCATTGGAATCTCAAAATCAGGGCACATCATTCACCGATATGGTTGTTGATGCAAAGGGAAATTGCCTTATTACTGGTCTTTTCACCCGTGAATTGAGCTTTGGTGATAAAACAATCTTTACTGACGAAGATAACATAATCTGTGACAATGAGAATGTGACAATTACCACCAATACGGACCAAGCCATGTTTATTGCCAAGTTCAGCTCTGCCGGTGAGTGTATATGGCTAAACAAAGTGGAAGTGAAAGATATGGAGTGGTTTGACCCATTGATTGAAGTAGATGCATCCGGAGATGTATATATGGCTTGTTCATTCCTTGGAGCTATTGCCTGCGGAGAAACCGTTTTAATGGCAACGGATACCCAAGGATATGATGGCACCGATATCTTCATCGGCAAACTAATCGGTAACGGTAAGTGGCTTTGGGCAAAGAGATTTGGCGACCACCATCGGGACATAATCGAAGAGTTCCAGGTGGATACAGACGATAACATCTATCTTTTAAGAGACTACTGGCTAACGGATGAGTTAACGGAGTATCTGCCCGTGGTGGAAAAAATATCCGCCAAGGGAGATGTTCTGTGGTCAAACGAACCAATCCAAGCTGCGCCACAGAGTATTGGAAGCACAATGTTCTTCGTGCTTAGCAACGAAGCTGAACCAATTTTGATATTGCCTTTTTTTTACGACATTAAAGTAGGCACAAAGCAATATCAGAGTGGGAACACGGGTAAGCTTGTGATTGTAAAATATACTGCCACTGGGCAGATAAATGGCTCCTATGTGGTTGAAAATGACCTGCGGATTGATAACCATGAAGATAGTATTGATCTTTATGACCATGATGTGGATGATGTGGCTTTTGATGACAGTGGGAATGTTTATATCTGTGGTGACCGTCTTATACCTGAAACTGATTCGCGAGATTCCTATCGTATGTTCTATTTTGTGAAAGCTGATGTTTCCGGTAAGATACTGTGGGAAAAGACATTCAACACCGATGAAACACAGGGGGCAGACCTATCTATAAACAAAATCTGCGTAGATAGCAAAGCCAATATCTATCTTACCGGGGGCTTCAACAAATCCGCTGTGTTCGCCAATATCAAGCTAACAAGCAATTCTCCCTTAGCAACTGCCTATATTGCCAATTGTGATAAGAATGGTATTTGGCAATGGTCTTACAGCCTGCCTAACCAGTCGAAATCAGAAATCGCTCAAATGTCTATTGGCAAAGACAACTCAGTATATGTCTGTGGCTCATACTCCCAGCAAATCACCTTGGGGGATAAAATATTCACAAGCAATAAGCGGTATAATGAAAACCGCTTTATCGCCAAAATGATAGCGAAATAAGTTATACATATCTCTTGCTTTTGCATTGAGCCGTTGGGTTAAATCAACGGCTCTTTCTTTTCTGTGCTGCCCTGCTCCTCCATTACCACTTTGTTCAATCTGCCTGGCTACTATCATAAATA
>CALDSN010000098.1 GCA_937924555.1 uncultured bacterium
GTGACTGGAGTTCAGACGTGTGCTCTTCCGATCTGACATCATACCTGATATCTTATGTGCCGATACCTACGGCAATATCCTCATCTATGAAATCCTAAATGCTAACGTCCACGAGCGACGCTGGACAAGACGCTTACCTGTGGCGAACACGTATTCTCTTGCCTCGGGAGACTTTAATGGAGACGGACAGAAGGACTTCATCGCCGGGGGCTATAACACCAATGCTACCAATCCAGATATGAACTTCTGGTATTTTGAAGGTTTTACTCGCTCCGGAGACAATAGCTACACCAGCATGGGAAACATCCTCTTCAACACAGTTCAATCTCAGAACTCCATCACTACCAAAGACATGGATGGAGATGGCAAAGATGAAGTCATTCTGGCTATTTCTCCCAATCTATATGTTCTTAGCTACCAAGCTGGTAAGTTTGTCCCCATATTCCATGGAGACAGCTTCCGTAACTACCAGGTCAGCACTTGGACAGATCCAGACGGTATTTCCCATATTCTCGCCAATGCCGCAGTTTCCCCGGATAGCACAGTTGCCGTACAGTGGAATCCTCAGCTCCCGTTCACCGGCCCTGCAACACCTGCAAACCTCTTGGTTAAGCCACTTAGCGAAGACACGATCATCATAAACTGGATAGCCACCGGTGCCGATTCCTATCGCTTATACCGTAAAGATCCCAATGAGCAAGTTAGCTATTTCGACATTATTGGAAGCAACTCATATGTGGACTCCGGTTTGCACGAGGGTAGCAAATATCGATATGCCATCGCTGCAATTGACCACACTTACACTCCCTCAGAAAGCATAAGCAGCCTGTGGGTGGAGGGTATCCCTACAGCTCCCCCGGTAATTGAAGATATTCAATTGGTAGGCACTCACGAACTGAGGTTGCTTTTCAACCAATCCCTTCCCGCAGATGCGCTGAATATTGGAAGATACTTCCTCAGCGAAGGCATGGGGATGCCCATATCTGCAAATAGTATAAACAATCATCGCGGGGTACAGCTCCGCTTTCGCACACCCTTTCCCGCAATTTCCACCGATTTTATCTTGGAACTTCGTGACCTGAAGGGTAGCACCGGCGTACAGGCTGTGATTACCAGTTATCCCTTCCCCTACGTACCGGACATTATTGCCCCGGCTATCGAAGAAGTACATGTACTCACCTCCAAACAAGGTATAATCCTGAAATTCAGCGAAGCCATTGCCCCGGCTCAGGTAAACTACCTGCCCAACTTTGTGCTTACTAATCCAGTTTCGGATTCTGACAACTCCATCATATCTGCGGTGCTTGATGATGATGAGATAACCATTAGCTTCGCCCACAAACTTGAGCCATCCAATCAAGCTTATTACGTAGAGACAAACAACCTGCAAGACCTTGCCGGAAATGTAATCTCAGCTCAGTTCAAATTAGCCCGTTTCGGTGTTTTCGATGTCAACGATTTAGATGATGTCACTGTGTACCCCAATCCCATTACTTCTGATGACATCCAAACTGCTACCTTTGTCCGGTTCCCTGCTGATAAACAGGGAAGCATCTGCATCTACAATAATGCAGGTAATCTCGTGTATAAAAACTCTATTGGCCCCTTCAACCCGCAAAGTAACAATGTCGCTTGGCGCTGGAACCTGAAGAACAACGATGGCAGACCCGTTTCTTCCGGCATCTATTTCTATGTTATTGAGATGGATGGGAAAATCAAACGGGGAAAACTGGCAATCATCAAATAGCCCCATTGCCTTACCAAACATTATGACACTTATAAATATCCTATGGTCAGCTCTGCATACCCCAGGGTTGACCCTTTTTCTTAGCAGTCTCTTTCTGCTACTGAACATCCTAGATGGTCATTCCACCTATCTTGTGTTGCGCCCCCATCATTATGAAAGAGAAAAGAACCCCATCGCCAGGTGGGTGTTCCGCAAACTGAAGCTGCCTCGGGGTATTGTTATCTTTAAAGTTATCCTCATGAGTGGACTCATCATCGCCATATCCTACTATGCAGCTTGGGATGCCCTAACCATCAATATTGCCATGCTGGTGGCAGATTTGTTATTTCTTGTGGTTGTGCTGCATAACTACCGCATCGCCCGTAGAATATCTGTTCTAAACAAGTCACTCTCTTGATCATCGGCTTCACATTATTGCGGGTGACAAATCCTGGACATGGTGACAGATATCTATACTATTTCAGTTTCGTATAGCAAGTCATCGGAATTGGACAATATCTGTTAGCGGTTTTCTCTCTGTGCTACCTGCAAAGCTGCTCACCAACTTGGTATAGGTGCTTTTCTTTCCCGCAGGATAACCGAATGGGGATAGTGCCACGATACGCCAGGATGCGGGGATATCCAGATAACTGCGCAGTTTTTTTTCGGAAAATGCCGCCAACCAGCAGCTTTCTATGCCGTAGCTACGTGCCATCAACATCATTTGATGAAAGGAGATGGCGGTATCCACCAAGTAATAATCCTGCCCATTCAGCTTCAGGTTTGCCTTCGTATCCGCACAAGCAATAATCAGGCAGGGTGCTTTGCGGATAAAGAAGTTGGATAGCCCAATCAGTCCACAGTTCAAGGCAAGCTTCTGTATCTTCTCGCTTTCGGTGAAAACAATGTATCGCCAGGGTTGTCTGTTCTGAGCCGAGGGAGCCAGGCGTCCAGCCTCCAGGATGTCATTCAGAACCTCCTGCGGGATTGGATCAGGCAGGAAGTTACGTACACTGTGGCGGCCGAAGATTAGCTCTTTTGCGTCCACTTCGCCAAGTCCTCCGGAGTGTTGATATTACTGAGCACCCCTGCATCGAACACAGGAACATCGATGTGGCTAAGCTTATTTTTGGCAATCACTTCCCGCAAGCCTTTGCCCTCGTCATCAATCAGTAAATTAATACCTGCCGGGATGATGATAGGATGCCCTCTGCGTTCCATAAAAGTTGGGTGGATCACTGCATTAGGCTGGTCTTGATGCGCTTTGGCAAGCTCAAGAATACTACTAACGCAAACGAAGGGGAAGTCCACAGGATGTATCAAATAGGCGTTTGCCGCACCCTTGTCCCCTTCACGAAGCATAATGTCCGCCACTGAAAGGCGCAAGGTTGCCAGCATATCCGGGCTGTGGTAGCTATCTGCCACTACGATGCGACTTATCCCTGCCTCACTTAGGGTAGTCTTGATGTGTTCAACAAAGCTTTTACCATCAAAACCCGCTTCGGCTTTAGGCATACCGAAGCGGGTTCCCTTGCCGGATGCAAGGATGATGGCAATGATACCTTTACATGGCATTGAATGCTTCTATTGCCTTGTCCAATTCATCCAGATTATTCTCGAAGGTCTCCGTCCAATACTGCGGTTCCCATTGGGCGTTTATCTCTTCGTAGGTCTTACCCTGTTGCTCCACCCAAGTGTAATACTTCAGGTTGTGGATACGCTTTTTATCTTGGTAGCTTAGTTCCAGGAAGTTGTCCGCATATTGTGCTTTCAAAGCTGCTTCACGGTCTAAGGCAGCCTGAAGCTCGGTATATGCTCCCTTCTCAGCATTCTGTTCATCGATGCGGGAGAGGTACATTTCGGCAGAATCGGTGAACATCGTGAATATCACATCGTTTTCATCATACTCGAAATACTTAGCCATCTTGATTGCCGACAACAGATTGGCAATGGAGGAAATACCAAGCAGGGAAAGGCTTTCCACGCTCTTAGCATCTGCACCTTCATTCTTAAGGAATGACAGCCCGACAGGATCATTGAACAAGCGCAATAGCCGCATGCAATCTTCATCGCGGATGGCTGCCACAGCATCAGTATGCCGCACATTGTGCACCCACGGGATATGCTTGTCGCCAATACCTTCGATGCGGTGTCCCCCAAAGCCGTTGTTCAACAGTGTGGGGCATTCGTAAGCTTCGCTGGCGGTGGTTTTCATCAGAGGATGCAAGGTTTTTAAGAAGTCTCCCGCAGCAATTGTCCCAGCGCTTCCGGTGGCACTAACATAACCGCTGAGACGGCTGCCCTTATGCTTAAGCATCTCATACACTTCCTGAATGGCATTACCCGTTACGTGATAGTGCCAAAAGGGGTTGCCAAACTCGTCAAACTGGTTCAGGATGATATTGTGCGGATCAAGGCGCAGCTCTGCGCACTTGTCGTATATCTCTTTGACATTAGACTCGCATCCGGGAGTGGCAAACACTTCAGCGCCAATCTCTTTCAGCCAAGTGAAACGTTCTTGGCTCATTTCTTCGGGCAGAATGGCAACTGCGGGACAATTCAACAAAGCACAATCGAAGGCACCACCACGGCAGTAGTTACCCGTGGAGGGCCAAACAGCTTTATCGAAATCCGGATCGAAGGTCCCGCTTACCAAGCGTGGAGCAAGGCAACCATAAGCTGCGCCTACCTTGTGGGCTCCCGTGGGGAAGTATTTGCCCACCAAACCGATAATGCGGGCTTTCACTCCTGTGATGCTGGAAGGTATTTCCACATAGTTCGGTTTGCCAAACAGTCCCGTCTTGATGTCGTTCTTCCAGGTGATGCGGAAGAGGTTTAGGGGGTTCACATCCCACAGACCAATCGGCTTAAGCTTTGCCTGTATCTCAGCGGGGATGGTCTCCGGGTGCATTTGTTGACGTATCGTGGGGAGGATTATCCCCTGTTTCTTACAGCGGGCAGCATTCTTCGCTGCTACGCTGAAGTCCATGCTTGTAATCAGTTTAGGCATTTATATCTCCTTAGTTTGAATAAAAGTTCTTAAAAAGAGAGAAAGAGGAAAAGATGTTATTCTTCTTCAACACAGAGAAAAGCAGAGTGTAACAGAGAAAAGCAGAGACAATGCTCGAAAGTAAGTGGAAGTAGGATTCGGACATTAATGGGATTAACATATTATTAACTATTCTCCAAAATGAGTTTGTCAAGGTCGTGGTTGGATAGCGTCCCATAGTTCAATCGTATGCGTTTTATCCCTTCCTTGAGTAAAGGAACGTTGAAGTTGATTAATAACCCTAAAGGAAGATTAGCCAAGGTTAAGTATGTCATCACCTGTGCTTCGTATATTGGAAGAATATCCTTAACGGCTTTCAACTCCACGATAACGGTATCTTCAACCACTAAATCAGCCCTATAGTTTGATTTACACTCACTCCCCTTATAGATAATCGGAATATTAACCTCGCGGAGGTAAGATATGCTCCTAAACTGCAACTCCTTACAAAGACACTCGAAATAGACAGACTCCAGCAAGCCAGGACCAAGACTCTTATGCACTTCAATACATGCGCCAATAATCCTACCTGTAAGCTGGTTTATTTCTATCTCGCTCATTGTCATTCTCTTTGTCATTGTGTGTCTCTCCTTCTTGTTATGACACTCTGCTTTTCTCTGTTACACTCTGCTTTTCTCTGTGTTGAAAAAGAAACCTTGCTTCTATTCCATTGTTAACAGCAATAAACCGCTACATGAAGCTCTTCAGCTTGGCAGCAGCAGCCTGTATCTTGCTGTTAAAGATCATGGACGCTATGATGAAAGGCTTATACCCCGCTTCCTGGTATGTATGCAGGCGATAGCGTTCAAACACACTCTTGGCTACTTCGCCATGCTTACAGCTTACATCACTGATATCTGCAGGGAGGCAGTGCTCGTATAATGCACTCCCGTTCTTGGTCAGCTTCATCATCTCTTCTGTGCATTCCCAGTCCATATGCTTAGCATTTTCTGCCAGGCAATGCTGTTCCAAGTCCTTCAGACCTTGCTTATCTCCGCCTTTCAGCAGCTTGGTGCGTTCCTGCATCACCGCCATGGGTGCCCAGGACTTGGGATAAACCACATCGGCATCCTGGAAGGCATCAGCCATGTTGTGGGTCTTACGGAATGAACCTCCGCTTTCTTTGGCAAAGTTATCGGCAGTCACCAAGGTATCGGGCAGCAAATCATATCCTTCGGGATGTGCCAGCACCACTTCCATGCCAAAACGGGTCATCAGGTTTATCACCCCTTGCGGCACAGATAAAGGTTTGCCATAGGAGGGAGAATATGCCCAGCTCATGGCAATCTTTTTACCCTTAAGCTGCTCCCAACCGCCAAAATAGTCTTTCAGTTTCAACAGGTCGGAAAGGCTCTGAGTGGGGTGGTCAAGGTCGCATTGGAGATTAACCAAGGTGGGACGCTGCGCTAAAAGACCGTTTTGATAGCCTTCTTCCACCGCATCTGCCACTTCCTGCATATAGGTGTGTCCTTCTCCGGGATACATATCGTCGCGGATACCGATAACCTCGGTTAAGAACGAGATCATGTTCGCAGTTTCGCGCACGGTTTCTCCGTGTGCAATCTGGCTTTTAACTTCATCCAGTTCCGATAAACCAAGTCCCAAGCCGTTCACTGCCGAAGCAAAGCTAAAGCGGGTGCGGGTGCTGTTGTCCCGGAATATCGAGATTGCCAAGCCGTAATCAAAGATGCGCCAGGGCTTCTTTTCCTTGTGCAGCAGTTGTAATATCTCTGCCACCAGCATCACTGCCTTCAGGTTATCCATGCTGTTTTCCCAGGTTAGGAGGAAGTCTTTGCCATAGGTGCTTGTCCGCAGGCTTTCCAGCTCCTTAATCAGAACTGCGGCTTTTTCCATGTTATTCATTTTTACCTCTATATCGCATTATTCGTTTCTTGGTTTAACTACGGTATCATTGCACTCTCATTGCGCACTTTGTCCGCAATGAGTCCGTAATGATAGTGTAATTCTACTAGGGGGCAACCAAGGAATAAAAGAGGGGAAGATAAACCTGCCCAAAAAAAAGGGAAGACCTGCAAGCGGAAGGGTTGTAACTCCAGTTTACGCATGCAATCTCACTTTGCTCCTGTATTCCTTGCTTGGTTCCCAATATTAACCTTCACGCATCTGCTGGGCAGCTTGCATGATGGCATCGATAATTTGCTGATACCCCGTGCAACGACAAATATTACCTTTAATCGCCGAACGGGCTTGAGCTCTGGTTGGTGCGGGGTTTTCCAACAACAAGGCATAGGTGGATAGCACCATTCCCGGTGTGCAGAACCCGCATTGTATTGCTCCGCAATCCATAAATGCTTGTTGAATAGGGTGCAGGGTGCCGTCGGCAGCACTCATCCCCTCGATGGTGATAACATTCTTGGTGGCAACATCCTTCAGCTTAAGCTTGCAGGAACGCAGGGCTTTGCCGTCCACAAGCACGGTGCAACTGCCGCACACGCCGATGTCGCAGCCGATCTTGGTGCCGGTTAGCATCAGGTCTTCCCGCAGCCACAAGGCAAGGCTTTTCTCGGCAATAGAGGGTTCAATCCGATGCTCGGTGCCGTTTACTGTTATTATCATTGTTGTTGTCCTTTGATATAGTCTTGCACACCCTTGGCAAGGGGCAGAGAATTGAAACGCACCCCCGTGGCACGATAGAGGGCATTGGCGATGGCAGGAGCCATCAGTTCCAGGGTCGGCTCGCCGATACCTTTGGCTTTGCTGGGGGAATTGGGGTCCGGGTTCTGAATGAAATAGGCTGTCATCTCCGGCAAGTCTGTGCTGCGTAACACTCTATAATTATGGTAGTTGCTTATCTGCGGGTTGCCATCCTGCAGCGGAGTGTCCTCGTATAAGCCATATCCTGCACCCATCGTCATACCACCGTAGAACTGCCCTGCAAGCATGGCTGGATTAACCGCTTTACCCATATCATGCGCAGCAAGCATGTTCAGCAGGGTAATCTGCCCCGTTTTGGGGTTCACCTTCAGTTCCACCGCTTGGCAGCCGTAAACCCAAGTGAAATAAGCATTGCCATGACCGGTATGCTCATCCCAGCTAACCCGCGGAGCTTGGAACACCCCAAAGGCATAGGGATATATCTGTTTGCGATAGCACATCTGTATTGCGGAGAAATAATCGGCAACCTGCTTGCCTTCTGCATTAAAAACTAACGCCTTGCTATAGGTGCAGCCCTTGATGCCCAAGGCGGTTTCCACACCTTCACAGATGCGCTGTTTAACCAGTTCTGCGGCTTTGACGGTTGCTCCCCCACCCAAAATGGTACCCCGGGAGGCAACAGTTGTGCCACCATCGGGGATATTGGAAGTGGAGGGAAAACGGTAGCGAATAAGCTCTTGAGGGATGCCAAGCTCTTCTGCAAGAATCAGGATCATGGCAGATTCTGAGCCCTGCCCGTTTTCGTGGATACCTGTTTCCAGCAGCACGCTGCCATCCGGCTGTATATTTACAATGGCACTGTTGAAGTCTGTTCCCTCAGCACCCAAGCTCATCCCGCGATAGGAGATGGCATAACCAATGCCATACCATTCATCCGCATCTTTGTTGCCAAAGCTGCAAAGAGGGAGCTTTGCTTCATAATCCACTTCATTCAGGACGGTATCCATCGCCTGCTTCAGGGAAACGGTGTGGGTATCGAGCTTCTGCCCGGTGATGGTAACGCTATCCTGATGCACCATGTTGATGCGACGGAATTCGCTTTCGCTGATACCCAGCTTGGCTGCGGCAATCTCCACCAGTTGCTCGATACTGAAGTTCACCTGAGGCGAGCCAAAGCCCCGGAAAGCCCCGGAAAACACATTGTTGGTATAAACCCCATACACATCGCAGTGCACATTGGGAACTTCGTAGCAGCCGCAACACTGCACTGTGGAACGCCAAGTGACCCACGGAGTAACGCTGCAATATGCCCCACCATCGGCAACCATGCGCACCTTCACAAACTGAATCTTGCCGCTTTTCTTCAAGCCCATGCGATATTGGAGGGTATAGGGATGCCGTTTATAGCTCTCCCGCATGCTCCATTCGCGATTGTAAGTAAGCTTAACGGGTTTCTTAAGCAGGTAGGCACAAAGCGCAGCCCTGGCACAGACCAATGCGGCTGTATCGTCCTTTCCGCCAAAACCGCCACCCATTGGCACAGTGCGAACCTCGACATCCTTGAGCTGGAAGCCCAAAGTGGAAGCAACAAAGCGACGGGTGCTGAAAGGATGCTGCATACTGCCAAGCACCTCCATAACCCCATCAGGACGCAGATAGCAAAGGGCGGATTCGGGCTCCAGATAGGCATGTTCGGCACGGGAAGTTTTAAACTCCTGCTCGATGATGATATCCGAATCCCTCTCACCTTGCTCAATATCTCCGGTGCGCACGCAATGATAGTTACAGACGTTGCTGCCGTGATCGGGATGTAGTAAAGGGCTTTCCGGCTGCATGGCAAGTTCCGGATCGAACAAAGCAGGAATCTCTTCCAGATTAAGCTTAACGGAGGGTATGGCGGCAATTGCCTGCTCTCTGGTATTGGCAACAACCAAGGCAAGAACATCACCGGTGCTACGCACCCTATCCAAAGCTAGCGTGGGGTAATCTTTAATTATCTGCCCGAATACCACATTGCCGGGAATATCTTTGGCGGTAAACACAGCCAACACTCCGGGCATCTGTATGGCTTCTGCACTATCTATGCCGTTTATCTTCGCTGAAGCAATGGGGGCATAAACGGGGGCTGCATGCAGCATCCCTGGCATCGTGTAGTCATCAGTGTATTTGGCAGTTCCTGTTACTTTGGCAACTGCATCATTGCGGAAGGCTTTAACGCCATCGCTGGTGTATTTCATTGGCTTCTCCGTAGTTCATAGTGCGACCAAAAGTCCATCCAAGGGTTCGGTGTGTCGCTATAGCTTGCTTGCACCGGCACGGGAGCACCTAAGCGTTCAAGGTGATAGTGGTGTTCGGGTTTGCCCCAACCCATCAGCTTGGCAGGGTTGTAGCTTATCAACCGGAACAACTTGTCCATCTCAAGCTTCCCCTTGGCAACCAGATGCTCTGCCAGCAAGGTGAACAGGGCACCGCTTCCGGCTATACCCATAGGGGTCTGGGATGGATGCAGGATACCCACATCCTTCACCGCGGTTGGGAAGGCACAGTGGTCTGTGGCAATTATGTCGAATACCCCATCCTGCAAAAGCTCCACCATCGCTCCGCGGCTGCTTTCACTGCGCAGGGGAGGTGAGCAGAGCCAGCGGTGACCTTGCGGCCCACCCAGGTTATCCTCGTTTAACAGCAGATAGTGCGGAGCTGTTTCGCAAGTGATATAGCTTGCCTCCTTTTTGGCTTCCTGTATTAACAAGGCAGCCTTGGGGCAAGATACATGCACAATATGTAAGGGGTATTTATGCTTCAGGGAAAGCTCCAAGAGCTTCTCCACGGCAATTATCTCGGCTTTCTCAGGTCGCCTGAGGCAATGGTCGGCAGCTCGCTGCAGGGGATACCTGTAGTCATATTCACTAACAATGTCATCATCCTCACAATGCACCAAAATGCGTGGTTTATGTGAAGCTAAGTCCCGCATCATCCGTTCTATCGCCTCATAACTCTGGTACAATCCGGCATAGCGATAGGTAGTGTATAGCTTTATATCCACATCATCCGCCAAAAGCGGGATAATGTTCTCCGCCTCGATGCTCTTGGGGCTTAGGTGCCAAAACACCTTACCGGGATAATCCTTGGCAGCAGTTCGCATCCTGCGAAGCTTGTGGGCAATGCCTTCATCCTCCGCCTCAGTTACAAATACCCCAATTCCCTCAAGCCCGCAATGCTCATACAACCTGGCAAAGCTATGCCAGTTATCGGCAAGCTCGTGCCCGGCGATTGTTTCCCCTATGTGCACATGAAAGTCGTATATTCCGGGATACTTGCTATCTTGGGGGAGCTTATCTTTTGCCATTTTGCTTTACACCTTCACCGCAGCAGGGTCTTTCAAACCGTGTCCCGTAATGAGCAACACCACTGCCTTGTCGGCAAGCTCGCTGCTGTCAATCCATCCCATATCAATTGCTTTGCTCAAACCTGCAAGAGTGGCGGATGAGGATGGCTCGGCAAACATACCTGCCATGCGAGCAAGCTCCAATTGAGCAGCCTCAATCTCGGCATCCGTTACCCGGATTGCCTTGCCGTCACTTTCTCTGATAGCCTGCACAGCCCAATGTGCCAAGGCAGGAGTGCGCACACTGATGGAATCCGCAATGGTAGCCGGATTATGCGCATCAGCATAGTTCCCACTCTCCCAATAAGCGGTAATGGCATCGCTGCTCTCTGCCTGCACGGCAAGCAAGCGTGGCAGCCTATCCGTTATCCCGGCACGCATCAAATCCACAAAAGCTTTATATATTCCGGTGATGATTACTCCATCCCCCACAGGCACCACAATCCAAGCGGGCACCTGCTGTCCATTTTGCAGGTATATCTCCAGTCCGCTGCTCTTTTTCCCATCCACGGTAAAGGGATGATAGCCCGTATTTCGGCACAGGCAGGGATGTGTGGCGGAATAATCCAAGGCAGCTTTGAAGGCATCGTCATAAGTGCCTTGCACCTTGTGCAACTCTGCTCCGTGTACCTGTATCTGGATAAGCTTGGCGGCTGGTGCGCTTGCGGGAGCGAAGATAACTGCCTTCTTACCCACAGATGCAGCAATACAGGCAAGAGACGATGCGGCATTACCCGTGCTGGCTGCCACAATCTCAGCAATATCTTTCTGCACCGCATCGGCAACCACAAGCTGTGAAGCCCTGTCCTTAAAACTCCCGCTGGGGTTGAGGGCATCGTTTTTTACCATCAGTTTAGGGATGCCATACTTCTTTGCCAGACGTTCAGCCCGAAAGTATGGCGTGTTCCCCACCGGCATAGGGGGATAATATTGCTGTTGAACCGCGGAAAAGAGGCTAAGCTCCGGCTTTTGCGCCCATGCTTTGCCTATTGCCGGATAGTCAAACATTGCCTCCAGCACGCCCAAGAGCGGCATGCCGGGCTTATATTCCTTGCTGCACTCGTCGCACAGATAGTGCAAGCCATCCGGCGAGAACTCCTTGCCACACATAGTGCAGCGGAAGTGAGAAAAGTAGTTAGCCATTTAGTCCCAGCTCATACACCAGGGCAGCATAGAAGGCAGCAGCAGAGGTGAGATGTTCCACGGGGCAGGCTTCATTGGGAGCATGGGCATACACTTCGTTGCCCGGTCCCATCCCTATGCACGGTATCTTGTGCATTCCCGCAATGGCAACACCATTGGTGGAGAATGTCCATTTATCTATCTTGGGCTTAACTCCCAAGGTTTCGCTATAGGCTTTGGCAGCACTCTGAACATAGGGTGATTCTTCCGGAGTTACCCAAGTAGGGAAGTATTTCTTAGTGGGATACACCAAACCGGTGAAGGCAGCTTCGTTATAGGTTAACACCTCAATCTCCGCATCCGGCTGTCCGGCAAGCTTGCAAGCTTCTTTCACTTCTGCCACGGCAGAATCTAAATCCTCACCCCATGTTAGCCTTCTATCCAGATGTATCCTTGCGCTATCCGGCACGGCACATTGGCTGGGTCCCGTGAAATACACTTCAGTTACACACACGCTGCCCTTGCCCAAGAAGGGATCAGTATGGAGGCGTTCGTGCAGCTTCTCTATCTCCAGGGCTATACGGCTAATCTTATAGATGGCATTATCCCCTCTCTCAGGGGCAGAACCGTGGCAGGACAAGCCTTTCACATGCACCTGCATCTCCATGCGTCCACGATGTCCGCGGTAGATATTCAGGTTCGTCGGCTCTGTTATCACCACCAGTTCCGGCTTAATCTCCCCTTCGTTAAGGATATACTGCCAACATAAGCCGTCGCAATCCTCTTCCATCACTGTCCCCGTGAAATAGATGCTGAATTTATCGCCCAAACCCAGGTCTTTTATGATCCGGGCAGCAGTTAACATACTTGCCATGCCGCCTTCTTGATCCACCGATCCTCTGCCCCAAACCTTGCCGTCCTTGATGTGGGCATCGAAGGGATCAAAATCCCACAGGCTGAGGTCTCCGGGGTAAACAGTATCGATGTGGGCATCAAAAGCTATAACCCGCTCTCCGTGACCTATTCTGCCGATTACATTGCCGATGGGGTCTATGTAGGCTTCATCCAAGCCAATGGCTTCCATCTCTTTTTTAATGCACTCCACCACATCCTTTTCTTTGGTGGAAAAGGCGGGAATGCGAATCATGTCCATTAAAAAGCGGGCACTGGTCTCTTCGTAGTGTTTGGCTTTCGCCATAATCTCTTTATACATGTTCGTCTCCTTAAATCGCGGTATTAAAATCTATCCCAAAGCGCAGCCGCAAGCTCACGTGAGCGTGCTTTTATCGCCTCTTCGTCTATATCCAGCAGCAGTTCGCCATCCCACATCAGCACCTTACCGGCGCAGATGGTGGCATCCACTTTTGCCTGAGACAAGCCAAATATCACATGCCCCATCCAGGTGTTTTCATCCAGAGGAGTATGCGGGTCATAATCCACCACGATGATATCCGCAGGGCTTCCCTCGGCTATCGTGCCATGCTTGGCTCCCCAATACTTCTGGGCAATTGTCGGATTGTTCTTCAGCAGGGTGTGGGCAATCTCCATAAAGCCCTTGGAGGGGTCGTTCTGCTTCAAGTGCTGCGCCCAAAGCCCCACTCTCAGCTCTTCCAGCATATTCACCGTCATGGCATCCGTGCCTAAGCCTACGGTGATGCCAAGCTCCGTCATTTTACACACATCGGCAATACCCACGGCATTATTGAGGTTGCTCTGGGGGTTAGTAACAATGGCTGCACCTTTATCCGCCACCAGCATCATCTCTTTGGGGTTCAGGTGCACTCCATGCGCCAGAATGCTATTGGCATTTATCAGCTTGAAGTCGTTAAGGCGTTCCACCACTCGCTTGCCATAATGCTCAATGTTATATCGTTGGTCAGATTCCGCTTCTGCAGCATGGATATGTGTTCCGCAGCCCAGGCTCTGCACCTGGGAGGCAATCTGCTCCAGGCTCTTGTCACCCAGGGTGAAAGCAGCATGCATCCCAAAGAGAGCTTTCAACTGCTCGTCCTTGGCTTCGTTGCACGCCTTAACCCACTCTGCATTCTCTCTAATGCCTTCCTGACAGATAGCCTCGCCATCCCGGTCGGACACTTCATAGCAAAGGCTTGCCCGGATTCCGGCTTCCTTCACCGCTTTCGCCACTTGGCCAAGTGAGCCTGTTACCGAAAAGGGTGAGGCATGATGGTCTATAATCGTGGTTGTGCCCTTGCGGATGGCAGTGAGGGCAGAGATTAACGCACTGATGTAGTTATCCTCCGCCAACAGCTTTTTGTCCAAACGCCACCACAGGTTTACCAACACTTCATTGAAATCCTTGGAGGGTGCAGCTTTACCCAAGCCCGTCACCAAGGTGGAATAGAAGTGGTGATGCGCATTTATCAAACCGGGCATGATTATTCTGCCGTTAACGTCGATACGTTCGCATTCCTCAGTGGCAAACTCCGCCAAAGAGGCTATGCGCTTAACCTTACCGTCATCCACCAGCACCGCCATATCCTTTAGCAGCGGCTGCTGCGGGTTAAAGCTGAGGATCGTCCCACCGTGAATTATATATCTGTTCATCAATTTCTCCTTTAAATTCATATAGGGGTTTCAAGGAAAAGGACAATGCGCATATTTGTCAATGATAAAGTGACATCAACACCTCGAAACCCACTATAACAATTCCTCTCCCAACAGACAAGATATCCTCACTGTGCCTTCCCCATCCCTCAAAGGCACATAAGAACCTTTTACAAGTTCTATGCCCCCTACGATTGTAAGGGAGACATATGCGGTAGATGGTGACAGATTCGCATATAATGCTTACGTAAATACTGGACACTTAGATAATGGTCTATAAGCCTACAGGCAAGGATAAGCAACAATGCCCAGATTGAGGTTGACAGATAAGTCATGATGATGAGATCGTAGATTCGTTAGTATAAATCTGATTGGTTGGAAATAACTGGGAGGAATAGATGAGACCACTCCTCATATCTATCATTGTGCTGTTCTGTGCTTCATTGATGGCACAGGTGTCAGAGAAATCTGGCTCGACCATACTTGATAGCTTATATGCGATCCCAGAGCTGGATGGTAGCATAACAGCAAACACAGCAGGATTAGCATTTAGCATGAATACCACGACGTATGAATTCGAAGTCGGAGATTTGGGTTATCCCTATGACAACTGCTCAAATAGAGCGTTTATCAGCTTTCCTCTTCCGATTATACCCAATGGATTCTCGTTAATGAATGCTACAATTCGTTTATACCAATTTTCAAGTGGCGGTATTGAGAAACTGGACAATTTGACAAACGTTAACACTTTCTTCCCCTACTGGGACGTGGCAGGTGGAGATACTATTAAATGCATTGTGAGCCATATTGATTACGGTAATGGCTTGGGGCTTGACGACTGGGCAAAGGGAGATGAGGCAAATCCCGATACCTACAACCCCAACGTAGGTGAAATTACCTGGCAGGGAATTAATGAACCGGGAAATGAACCAGGACATCATGGGGAAGCTGGCTACCGCTATCTGGATATTACCGATTGTGTGGTGCATGATCTGGCAATAGGCAGCCTTTACAGTCAATACCGGATCGCTTTCCAGACTAATACAGATAATGATTATGGCTCGGATTTCGTGGCGTTTAAGAGTATGGAGAGTAATAATGAACACCAGCGTCCAAGAATGTATTTCACCTTATTCAATCCTAGCACTATCTCGGAGCATGTAATCCCAGCATTGTTTGACAGCGTTGCATCAAAACCCAATCCCTTCTCGTCTCAAGTTACTTTTAATATAGACTTAAAGAACTCTGCAGATGTAAGCCTCAAGCTGTATGATTTACGGGGACGGGTGGTGAAGGACATTAGCTCAACCCCGTATTCCAAGGGGGTACATGATATAAGCATGAATACGAACGATTTACCAAGTGGCATATATCTATTACAGGTTATGGCAGGGAGTGAGATAATCACGAAAAAGATCACCTGCCTGAAATGAAGAGTAAATCCACATGGAGAGTCCCATGGGGACGGCATTTTAGATAGAAAAGGGATATAAGCGTCACAATTTTCTCCCAGGAGAGTCCCATCGGGATGGCATTCGCACCTAACCTTACAACATTCAAATTGTATATAGATATGTCGTCCCGATGGGACTCATCTGTATGGGGTTAGATTCTTCTATCTAAAATGCCGTCCCGCTGGGACTCACTTGGGAAGAGGTTGTACCGATAGTGCCTTCTTTCTATCTAAAATACCGTCCCGCTGGGACTCGTATGACCGATATGAGCGATACTTGTATGGCTTTGAACATTTGACGCATAACGCATAACACATACCATCTACCCTTACTTTTCGAACCTCCTCCTCTGCTTCTCACTGTTTTTCTCTGCTTTGCCTCTGTGTTAAAAGAATATTCTACGCACCTTCACTCAGTGTCATTATTAACCTACTAACCTGTTAACCCGCTAACCTGAAGTGAGGGCAGCTCGCGTAACGTCTAACTCTTACCGTTTAACCCTCCCTTCTCTCTTTTCCTCTTTATTAATTCCATCCTGCGTATATCGAGTTCTCATGCAAGAAATGCCAGGTCATTCTTAGGTGACTCCCTCGTGACTCCCGGGTGGGATGAGGGAATCACCTCGGAAATATGAGGTGCTGAGCTGATGTTGCAATAAGGTGGCTTGCATCAGCAGGGACTACGGTTACAGGTCGTTTATAATCTCGTCGCGATTCGCCCACAGCGCACAACCGCCCTCAGTTTCTTTCAGCAGGTGGTGTTTGGCACGGATTTTTTCCATCAGTTTGGAGTTTATGGCATCCTTCAGGCTGCTGAACTTAATGTCCACATCCGAGAAGGGGGCAAAGGGGCAAGGCTCTGCCATGCCGGAGGGATTGATGTGCATAAAGCCCCGTCCTGCTGCCAGGCAGCCGCCATACATCTCTTCGTCACCGGGAAAGGCGATGAACAAGCCGGGCAGACTATCCATCAGCTTATCCACCGTGGGTTGCACTCTCGCCTTTTGCAGGGGGCTAAGCACCAAGTGTTTACTGTTGGGGTCGATGGGCACATACTCCACAAAGAAGAACAAACGGCAACCCAGTGCCAGATACTCTTTCAGGAACTCCTCGGACAGCATCAGGTCATTACTCTGTGAGGTAATGGTAAGCGAGATGCCCCAAAACAGCTTTTTGTCTTTCAAACCCGGGCAGAGCTTTTGGAAATTGGCATACACTCCATCCCCCCTGCGGGCATCGGTATCCAGCTCGCGTCCTTCCAGGCTGATAACGGGGATCATGTGGGGATGCTGCTTGAAAAAGCTGAGGTATTCCTCGTTCATCAGCATGGCGTTGGTAAAGATGGGGAAGATTATCTGCGGGAAGGATGCCGCCACATCCAGGATGTCCCGCCGCACCAAAGGTTCTCCCCCGGCAAGCAGGATGGTGGAGATGCCCAGTTCCACCGCCTCGGCAAGTATCTCGCGAAAGCGAGCAGCACTGAATTCCTGCACGGTGTCGTTATGCAGCACTTTGGAATAACAGCCACGGCAATTCAGGTTGCAGCGGTTGGTGATGCTGATAATAAGCAGTGGCGGAACCTGCACCCCTTGACGGGCATGCTTTTTGCGCAAGGTTACGGCAGTGCTCTGGTTCAGCAGGGCTTTGGCAAAAAACGGCATCTGAGCAGGGTTCTTAAGAGCGATTTGCAGGGCTTTACGGAATTGCATCAGGATGTTTTGGTCGAAGCGGTTACGGTGTTCTTCGTGCATGATAGTCTTCCTCAACAGTAGTTTGTAACCAAGATTTCGCCATAGCCTAAAAGTCAAGAATAATATAGATTGTGAATTTATCTTAATACCTTTAGCCTTGGGAATAGCGATTGTTGCGGCGCAAGTTTGAAAATCCCCCTCTGAGGTATTTACTGCCTTAGAAATGCAAAAATGCAGAGGGAGAACAGCAGAGAAGTAGCTTTTGCTTGACAATTCCCTTGCTTCCCAAACTTTGCAAAAGACTATAAATACAACACATGAGTGGAGAACAAAAATGGAATACCCCTTCGGCGCAATTGAGCGCAAATGGCAACAGACATGGCGGGATAAACGCATCTTCAATGCCCCGCAGAAATCCGACAAACCAAAGTACTATGTGCTTTCGATGTTTCCCTATCCTTCGGGAGTTCTCCATATCGGGCATGCCTCAAACTACTCTATCGGCGATGCCATTACCCGTTTGAAACTGATGCAGGGCTATAGCGTGATGCAGCCCATGGGCTACGATTCCTTTGGCATGCCAGCCGAGAACTATGCCATTCTGCACAACAGCCACCCCCGTTTGACCACGGAAGAGAACATCGCCGCCATGCGGGTGCAGTTCGATGGCATGGGCTTTGGCTTGGATTGGGAAAGGGAAGTGAGCACCTGCCGTCCCGAATATTACCGTTGGGGACAGTATATCTTTAAGAAGCTGTATGAGAAAGGCTTGGTGTATCGCAAGAAAAGCTTCCAGAACTGGTGCGAAGAATGCCAAACCGTGCTTGCCAATGAGCAGGTGGAGGATGGTCACTGCTGGCGTTGCCACAGTGATGTGGAGCAAAAAGAGCTGGAACAATGGTACTTCAAGATAACTGAATATGCCGATGAACTGCTGGATTTCAGCAAAGTGATAGACTGGCCTGAGCGCGTGATGACCATGCAGAAGAACTGGATTGGCAAATCCGAAGGCGCAAAGATAGATTTTACTTTGGAGCATAGCGATACCAAAATACCCATCTTCACCACCCGTCCGGATACCATATATGGTGTAACCTTCATGGCACTGCCGCCTGAGCACCCGCTGGTGCAGACTTGGCTTGCCGAAGAGCCGGATAACAAGGAAATGCAGGACTTTTGCCGTAAGGTGATTAATGCGGACAAGATGCTGCGCAGCTCTGCCGAAACCGAGAAGGAAGGCGTGTTTAGCGGCAGGTATTGCATTAACCCATATAATGGGGCAAAGGTGCAGATTTGGATAACCAACTATGTGCTGATGGATTATGGCACGGGTGCCGTTATGGCGGTGCCGGCGCATGACCAACGCGACTTTGACTTTGCTAAAAAGTATAACATCCCCATGAAACTGGTTATTCAGAACCCGACAATGAGCCTTGTGTTGGAGGAGATGAAGGAAGCCTATACCGAGCCGGGGATAATGGCGAACTCTGCCAAGTTCGACGGCATGGATAGCGACAGAGCTAAATCTGCCATCACCGCTTGGGGAGCCGAGAACGGATGGGGAGAACAAACCTTCACCTATCGTCTGCGCGACTGGGGTATCTCTCGTCAACGCTATTGGGGAAATCCCATCCCGGTGATTCACTGCCCCAAGTGCGGAGTGGTGCTGGTGCCGGATGAGGAGCTTCCCGTAAGGCTGCCGGATAATGTGCAGGTGGGCAGAACCACCAGCAATCCGCTGCTGTCTGTGCCGGAATGGATTAATGTGAAGTGCCCGCATTGCGGTGAAGATGCCAAACGGGAGACGGATACCATGGATACCTTTGTGGATTCAAGCTGGTATTTTGCCCGTTATGCCGACCCGAAGAATGATAAGATGCCTTTTGACCCGGAGCTGGCGAAATACTGGCTGCCGGTTGACCAATACATCGGCGGAATTGAACATGCCTGTATGCACCTGCTGTATGCCCGCTTCTTCCATAAGTTCATGCGGGATCTGGGCTGGGTGCAGAGCGATGAACCCTTTGCCCGCTTGCTGACTCAGGGAATGGTTACCAAGGATGGAGCCAAGATGAGCAAGTCCAAGGGCAATACCGTTGACCCTCAGTACATCATCGACCGCTTTGGGGCAGACACCCTGAGAGTATTCCTGATGTTTGCTTCCCCGCCTGAGAAGGATGTGGAGTGGAGCGATGATGGTGTGATGGGCTCTTTCCGCTTCCTGAACCGTGTTTGGCGCTTGATTGATGCCAATGCGGAATCCATCCGCAAGGGCTTGAAACTAAGCACTGAGGCAGAGCCTTCCGCCGAGCTTGCCCAACTGAGATATGACACGCACTATGCTATCTCCCGCTGGCAGGAAGATTGTTTGGAGAGGATGCAGTATAATACGGCAATCGCCTCCACGATGGAGCTGCTGAATGCCATAGTTAAGATAAAAGAACCGGAAAGGCTGAACGATGCGGATTTGGCGGTGTATGCCTTTGCCTGTGCCGTTCTGCCCAAGATGCTGTATCCCTTTGCCCCGCATATTGCCGAAGAGCTTTGGCAGGTTTTGGGACACAGCAAAATGTTGCACGAGAGCGGAATGCCGGAGTTTGAGAAGAAGTATCTGTGCCGCGACACGGTTACCTATGTGGTGCAGATTAATGGCAAACTGCGTGGGAAACTGGAAGTAGCTGCGGATTTGGATGCCGAAAGCATCAAAGCTCAAGCTGTGGAGGTGGACAATGTTAAACGCAGCCTAGAAGGGATGCAGATAAAGAAGATAATCGTGGTGCCGGGGAAGATGGTGTCTATCGCCGTGGCACCTGCTTGATACAATAGGTCTTATGGGGCTGTTTTCACTTTCTGCTTGACGAAAACAGCCCCCTTGGTTCTTTTGCACAATAGCAGTGTTTGGGGGCCTATAGCTCAGTTTGGTAGAGCTACCGGCTCATAACCGGTTGGTCGGGGGTTCGACTCCCTCTGGGCCCACCATCTTTTCCCCCCGCTTACTTTCCATTTTTCATATCCCCGATTATGGGTATATTGTCTCAAAGGTGAAGATTATGAGAACTATACATATATGCTTAGCACTACTGCTATGTGCCATGCCCTTGTTTGCAGATAAGTATGCGGGCGAGATATTCACATTAAGCCCCGGGGTTATCTCTTCTGCCATGGGCGGAACAGGCTTGACCTATGATGAGTCCTTTTCGGCAGCATGGTGGAATCCTGCTCTCTTAAGTGTGAACCACAGTCCAGGATTGGAGCTGATGCGTTCGCAGCACTTTGAGGGATTGCTGGACCAGAACCAGCTTAGCTTCGTGTTACCCGTATCCACTCCCACGGCAATCATCATCAACCACCTTGCTATCGACGATGTTAAGCTTACTAAGCTGGAAGACCCCACTGCCCCCATAAGCAACGATAACCGTCCTTACATCTGGAAAACAGTTAGCAATAATGACATCATCGTCTATGGCGCAATAGCCCGCCAACTAAAAGATAACCTGCATTACGGCTTTGCCCCCAAGCTTGCTTACCGCGACCTTGCCCGCAACAGTGGCTGGGCTTTCGGTGCAGATTTGGGCGTATTGTGGGAACCGGCATCCAAGCTGCGTCTTGCTGCCAATCTGCGTAACTTCTTCACAACCCAAGTTCTTTGGGAGGATGGTGAAAACGAGTCTGTCGCCCCCTCCTTGGATGTGGAAGCAGGATGGGAGGTTGCCCCCTTATTCAGCATTCCCATGCATCTTGCTATCCGCAGCGAAATGTATGCCGAGGGGAGAGCAGGCACCATCGAAGCGGGAGACCTGAGCGCAGATATCCACACGGGTATTGCTCTGCAGCCTCTTACCCCCTTGAAAGTGCTGCTAGGTTACGACATTGATGCCTTCACCGCCGGGCTTGCCATCAGCCACAAAAAGCTGGGCTTGAACTATGCCTTCAAGGCAGATTCCCCGGACGGTTTGGGCTACACCCAGAGCATTTCTGCCACCTACAAATGGTGAAGCGTAAGATTGCCCTCTTGGGAGCAACAGGCTCCATAGGCAGTTCCACCCTGGAAGTTGCCATCGAGCAAGGCATTTGCATCAGCTTTGCCTCCGCCCACACAGATTACCGCAAACTGATTGCCATTGCCCACAAACACAATATCCCCAAGCTGGTGCTTAGCGGCATAGATGATCCCGCTCTGCTCAGTTCTCTCCGACAGGACAATCCTGACTTGAAGATATACGCCGGGGAAGAGGAACTGCTGAACCTGCTTAGAAACGAGGACTATGATATTGCCCTGAACGCCATCACCGGCTCGGCGGGGTTACGCAGCAGCTTTGCGATTATGGAGCGGGGTAAACCCTTGGCTCTTGCTAACAAGGAATCCTTGGTTATGGCGGGGCACCTGCTCACCAAGCTGGTGAAAGATATACCCATCATCCCCGTGGATAGCGAGCATAGCGCTATCTTTCAGGCAATAGGTAAGCATCCCACGGCAGAGATAAAGAGCTTGCACATCACCGCTTCCGGTGGTGCTTTCCGCGACCTACCCCTCTCTGAGTTCCCGAATATCACCCCTGAGCAGGCTCTAACCCACCCTAACTGGAACATGGGTGCAAAGGTCACTCTGGATTCCGCCACCATGTTCAACAAAGCTCTGGAGGTAATCGAGGCGCATTGGCTCTTTGGCTTACCCTATTCACAATTATCTGCCATCATTCACCCTCAATCCATCATCCACTCTCTGGTGGAGTTCATAGACGGCTCTTTCCTGGCACAGCTCAGCACACCAGACATGAAGCTTCCCATCCTTTATGCCCTATCCTATCCTGAGCGTGTGGCATCATCGTTGGTTAAAACCGACCTCCGCACCTTAAGTAACCTCAGCTTCCGCGAGATTGAACCTACGCGTTACCCGCTGTTCTTCCTCGGCTTGGAGGTTGCCAAGAGTGGTGGACTTCACCCCACGGTGATGAATGCAGCGGTGGAAGCTGCTTCAGCTCTGTTCCTGCAGGGCAAAATCGCCTACACAGACATGATGTGGGTGGTGTACAATGCCCTGGACACCGTGCCAAACATCCCTCATCCAGACCTTAATACCATCATCGGCACCAACAAAGAAGTGTATCAGCGGATACTTCACTCCAAGACCCCCAGATTCTTTTAATACATCAATCCAAGAAATAAGAGGCGGTTCAACACCGCCTCTTGCTTTATACTTTGGGTTCTATTGCTTATTGCACTGGGATTATACGCTCCACCACGGGTTTCATAGTAAAGGCAATCCGCAATATCCCGTTGATGTAGCTCACCTTGGGATTATCCCTGTCAAGCTGGGCTTCGGGAAAGTAAATCCTGCGGTCAAAGTGCCCTGTTTCTATTTCCATACTGTAATAGCTAAGGGGGCAGTTGGAGGAAGGGAAGCTTCGTACCCCGCTGATGCGCAGGTATTCATTGGTAGTGCTGATGCTAATCTCATTCTTCTCCACTCCCGCAAGTTCCGCCACCACAATCCATTCCGTATCTGTCTGAAACACATCGCATTTGGGATGCCACACATCATCAATCGCATCCTCAAGTGCCATAGGGTTGTTGGTTAGTGCCGACACCTCGCCTATCAGCTTAAGCATCTCCCGCTGGAGACCGACAATGTTGCTGAAGATTTTATCGTGCATTGTTACTCCGCTGTTAATCTCTTAGTATTCGCTTCGTTCCTTGAAGCTGTAGATAAGTTCCTTATTGGGTGCAAGTTCAAGAGTGAAGGTCACCTTGTCGTTACTGTCCTTGGTGTATTTAACTTCGGATTCCACAATTCTTGTGCTTGTGGCAAGCTGATGGGTTACATTGATGCTCTTCACGCTATCGGTGTTATTCTTCAGGGTTATCTGCAGGGTGCGCTCGGACACACGGTTACTAATCTGTTTCTGGTCTTTCACCCGGGTGGAGGCAACCAAGTCGAAAGCTGTGCCTGTGTTTATCACCACTTCCTCGTTCTTGGAGGTGTGGGCAATGCTATCTTCACCGATGAATTCCAGATTGCCGTCCGTATCCTGCTTATACACCTTGATAGAGCCTTTGGGCAGGGCTTTTCCGGCACCATTCTCGGCGGTGTTCTTAAATTTTATCAGGCTGTTCACTCCGCTGCCATAGGTGGGGTATTCGTATTCCGCCTTGGCTTTGATGTTCATGCTGGGATACAGCTCCAGTTGCTTGGTTTGGTTATTGGCAAAGGACACCTTTTGATCCAGGGTGTACATGTGGAAATCGTGAAATGCCTTCTCCTCAAAGGAAGGAGCGGGTTCCATGGCATCCATGGCCATCCTGCCCATGCCGGCAGCCTCTTTATAGTAGTTCTGTTGCACCTGATTCACATCCCCGGCAATGAGCTTCAGGGTTACATTGTTAAACTCCTTGCCGGAACGGTTGTTGATGGTAACCCAGGAGTTCATTTGCAAGTTCTTTTCGTCCCACACAGTGTTGTATGCCACATCCCAACTGAAACCACCGCTGAGGTAGGTCATCTGCACAGGATACACCCCTTTCTTGGGAGTAATCAAGCTCCAATGCAGAGTGGGCTTGGTGTAGAAGTTACTGGGCAGTTCGGCAAGCTGTATCCACTGGGTCTCCGCATCGGACACCACCAATAATCGCTCGGTGTTTGTCTCGATTAACCCCAAACTTCCACCATCGTAGAACTTTAACACACCGCTCAGCTTGGATTGGTCTTTCATCACCACCATCACTTCACGGTTAAGGTATTTAGCCATAATCTGATACTTCCCGGCAAGATCATATTCATAATTCTGCTCAGCAACGCGGATACCACCCCCGCTAACAATAACGGATTCGGGACGGATGCGACTGGTGATATTATCGAAGTTATATTCCTGCCGTCCCCCATCCAATTTAAGTTCAAAGCGGGAACGCACAAGTGAGAGGTCATCGTTATAAATCGTGATCCAATCTTCGCCAAACATGGGAAGCAGGATCAGGGAGAGAAGCAGCAATGAGATTATGTGTTTCATTTTGTCTCCTTACAATGCCACGCATTATCAAGGTGCGTAGCTTTCTATCTACAGACTAATGTATCTGCAATTAATGTCAAGGGAAATGCGCAAATGCGCTGTTACCGTGTCTCCATTGCTAATGTAGAAAAGAATCAATGACCATGCACGGATATCAATTATAATATATCTTGACAGAAAACTATGTATGTGCACTTAATGGTCGCGGAATTCAAAGGCATATAAATAACATAGATCTAGATCAAGGTGGCGAGGATTCTTGATGGGTATACTAAGAGTCTTCAATGGTGGATGTAACTTGAAATGCAAGTTGATGCATTTCGACAACTATTTAGGAGTCTTTCATGAAAAAGTGGATTCTTGTAGCACTGCTTTTTGTGGTGCTGTTCCTGTCGCAACTCTCTGCAATTACCTACCAAGTGGAAGTGTTTTGCAATAGCAAGCCCACCCCAGCTGTAATGGTTCATGCCGAGTATCAACTCCCGGGTGGAACAATATCGGACTTCAATGCCCAGATGACTTATGCAGGTCCCGGTTCAAATGGTTATAATTGGTATCATGCTACTGATTCTCGCGAATTCAGTTACTATACTACGTTTAATGCAACGGCTACTATGAGCTCACAGTCTAGCAGTGCTTCAGGTATGGTAGTTAATTACCCGGTGGTTACCTTCCCGAGATTGACGATTAATCCAGATATTACTCCTACCCCGAAATAACACAAACACAGTATTCTAACAATGAACAGCCGGGGTAATCTCGGCTGTTCTTATTTTGGTAAGCGTAGCAGGGCATCACCTGAGTAGTGAGCGAATAGTGCTGTATTAGCGTATCATTCTGTGGAAAGCTCTTTGGGCAGAAACATAGGGTAAGCCCCTGCATTGCATTGTTAAACATTAACCTTCTGATAGTTACATCAGGCTATTGAATATAGATATGTCGTCCCGCTGGGACTCATCTGCATAGGGCTACATTCTTCTATCTAAAATGCCGTCCCGATGGGACTCGATGGTGACGTAGAGCATTGCTCGATAAATGTTTAACCTGTATTGCTTAACCTACCCCTCTCACATTCCTCTTTCCTCTGTGTTTATCATTAGTGTCGCCCACAAGGGGCTTTGCTATATGTGTCGTGCTGACGAGGGTCTGCGCATTGCTTCGCAATGCTCCGAACCCGTCGCTATGTTATGTCGCCCTCCGGGCTTAACGGCTGGATATTGTTTGTGTTATGTGCATTCATTGGGCAGACACACAGGGAAAGCCCCTACATTGCATTATTAACCTGCTAACCCGTTAACCCGCTAACCTGAAATGTGCGTAGCTCGTTTAACGTCTAACTTCTAACGCTTACCCCCCCCCCCTTTTTCCCTCTTTTCCTCTTTTTTCACCATATCACCTTTGGATTCTCGACACCTCTTCCTAATAAAAATGCCTCATCATTCTCAGGTGACTCCCTCGTGACTCCCGGGTGGGATGAGGGAATCACCTCGGAAATATGAGGTGCTGAGGTGATGCCGGAATAGGGGAGCGAAGCATAAGCCCCCGAAGCAAAGGACACAAGAAGCATGCACCCCGAAGCCGGGATAGATTTTCGTTGACAGAAACGCATATCAAATTAGTATGTATTCAGAAACAGGTTAATAAGGAGCCCACGATGGCAGTTAACACCAGAACTGAATATGCATTGCGTGCATTGTTGGAGATTGCGGACAGTCCCAAGGAAGCGGTTAGTGCGCAAAAGATATGTGAGAATCAGGATTTACCCAAGAAATACATAGAGCGTTTGCTCAGCAATCTCAGATGTGCCGGATTGGTGCAGAGCAGTGCCGGTGCGCACGGAGGTTATGTGCTTGCCAGGAAGCCCAAGGAGATCACGCTAAGCCAAGTTTTGCAGGCTGTGGAGGATGATTCGCTTAACCCCACTTGCAATGCCTCTGCCAACCGTTTTTGCCCCAGTGGAGGCTGTGCTTTGAACGGCTTTTTCACGGATCTAGGCGCAACCATGCACCAACTTCTTTCCACCTACACTCTGGAAAGCATCTACCAATCCTGGAAGGGAGGAAAAAAATGAAGCCTGGAAGAATATATCTGGATAATTGCATCACCACTCGTCCCGCTCCGGAAGTGTTGGAAGCGATGAAACCCTATTTTGAGGAGCAATATTGGTATCCCGGGAACTTCATCTCCACGGGTGAAGCCATCAATGATGCCATCTTGGGTTTTGGTAGCACTGTGGCAAAAGCAATTGGCACCAATGCCTCCGAACTGCACTTCTGCAGTGGCGGAACCCTTGCCAATAACATGGCGATAAAGGGTTTGGCAACTGCATACGGCAAAGCTGGTGGGCACGTAATCGTATCCGTGGTGGATTATCCCGACCTGCTTACCAATGCCGCATATCTGGAGAAGCAAGGTTTTGAGGTAAGCTACCTCAGTGCGGATGGTGAGGGTTTTATCAACCTCCAAGAGCTTAAGAGCGCAATTCGGCACGACACCTTTTTGTTCATGACCACCGCAGTGAACCATGTGGTGGGGACGATTCAACCTCTGGCAGAGATAAAGGCAATATTGGAAGCTGCCGACCATAAGATATACTTTCATCTGGATGCGGGACAGGCTTTTGGCAAGATTCCCCTGGATGTGAACGCATTGGGAGTGGACACGATGAGCATCTCCGCTCACAAGATACATGGACCTCAGGGCATTGGAGCTCTGTATCAACGCAGTGGAATTAAACTTGGACAGTTGATACACGGGGTTAAGCGGGTGGATAACCTGCAGACCGGTGGCTTGAATATCGCTTTGATAGCGGGGTTTGCCAAGGCAGTGGAGCTTACATTCGGGGATTTTGCGGCAAGCACTGCACATTTGCGGGAGCTTTCGGACTATCTTTTAAGCCGTTTGGAAGCAGAGATACCGGAGATTGAACTGAATGGACCACGGGGAGATAAACGCGCTCCGCATAACATAAACGTGTCCATAGATTACATTGAGGGCGAAGCAATTACCATGATGCTGGATGTTCTTGGTATAACCGTTGCCACGGGCAGTGCCTGTGCTTCGCAGGGGCTAAAGGCAAACTATGTGCTGATGGCGATGGGGAAAAACCATGTGCAGTCGCATGGCTCCATGAAGTTTACCCTAAGCAGATACACCACCAAGGAAGATATTGACGAGACGGTTGCGGCACTTGCCGGAATCAGCAAAGAATTGCGGGAACGTAGCCCGCTGTATAACGCAACGCACAAGGAGAGATAGATGCAATATTCACAGAAGGTTTTAGACCACTTTATGCACCCCAAGAATGTGGGTAAGATGGAGAATCCGGACGCCACCGCCACCGAAGGAAGCCCTGCCTGTGGTGACCAAGTTACCGTGTATCTAAAGGTAGATGAAGAGAAGCATACCATTGAGGATATCAGCTTCCTGTCCTACGGTTGCGCTTCGAACATCGCCACTGCCTCCATAATCACTGAGCTTGCCAAGGGTAAGAGCTTGGACGAAGCCAAGGCGATAACCTGGCGGGATGCGATGGAAGCTCTGGACGGACTCCCTCCCGTTAAGGTGCATTGCAGCGTGTTGGCAGCGGATACCCTGCAAACAGCCATCTCCAATTATGAGATAGCCCATGGGCTTAAAGAAGTGCCAAACTTCAGCAAGGATACGATTCTGGAAGAGCTGAAGAAGATTATCTATCCCAAAGTGGGCGAGGATATTGTAAGCCTGAAGATGGTTAAGTATGTGGGACTTACGGATGGCGATGTGCTGATTGACCTGAATATGATGAGTTTTGACCAATGGCGGGATAATGTGGCTGAGGAGATTAGAGAGCATTTGGAGAAATATCCGGAGGTCAAAAACATCCAAATTAACTTCCCTTAAACACGAAAGTATAGATTGCCAAGATTTACATTGACAGAATAGGTTTTTATGGGATAGGTGTGCTTTACTTTCAATGGGAGTATTAGATGAGTTCAATCTTGGTTTTAGGATGCATGTGGGGTGATGAGGCAAAAGCGAAGATAGTGGACTATCTTGGCGGTGATGCGGATTATGTGGTGCGCTTTCAGGGAGGCAACAATGCCGGGCACACCATCGTAACCGGAGGGAAGAAATATGTGTTTCACTCCGTTCCTTCCGGCATCCTTTATCCCCATAGCAAATGCCTTGTTGGCAGCGGGGTGGTTATAGACCCCATTGCCTTTATCGAGGAAGTTAAAGCCTTGGAAGCAACAGGTTTGGTGCTTGCGGGGAGAATAATGATAGACCCTCGTGCAGGCTTGGTTTTACCCCTGCATAAGGACTTGGATGCCGAGAGCGAAGAACGGCTTGGCGGCAGCAAGATTGGCACCACGAAACGGGGCATAGGACCCGCATACAGCGATATAACCGCCAGAGTCGGCTTACGGTTGGCAGATTTGGCATATCCCATATATCTCAAGCAGCGGTTGGAGGATTTGTATGCCTACCATAAGCTGAGCATCAGCCCCAAAGCAATGAAGGAGCAGCTTAAAGCTCTGGAAGGGGCTTGGATGGTGCTGGAAAGCTATGTTGGGGATGTGGAAACATTGCTAAATACGGGTATAGACAAGAAAAGCAAAATCCTCTTTGAAGGGGCGCAGGGTGCACTGCTCGACCTCAGCTATGGCAGCTATCCCTATGTAACCTCCTCCCGTGTGATGACGGATGCAGTGGGGATTGGCACGGGATATTCCGCCAGGAAGATAGATAACATTATCGGCGTGTATAAAGCCTACTGCACCAGAGTTGGCGAAGGACCCTTCCCCACCGAACTGATGGATGAAACGGGTAACCGCATTCGCACCGTGGGCAATGAGTTTGGCAGCACCACCGGCAGACCTCGCCGGGTAGGCTGGTTCGATGCCGTGGCAGCAAGCTATTCGGCAAGGATTAACGATGTGGACAGCATGGCTCTAACCTGCCTGGATGTGCTTAGCGGATTGGAAGAGCTGAAGATTTGCACAGCATACGAGGTGTCCGGCAAGACAAGCAAGCATTACCCCGCACACCCTCTGGAGCAAGACTTGGTGAAACCGGTGTATGAGAGCTTCAAGGGATGGGATAAGGATATCAGCACCTGCAAGAGCTTTGCCAAGCTGCCTGTTAATGCCAAGAGGTATCTGGAGGCGGTGGCGGATTTGCTTAGCATTCCCATCGGCATAGTGTCAGTGGGAAAAGACAGAGAACAGACTTTTAAGCTTAAGATAAAAGGGTATTGAGCATGAAGCGGAGTGTGTTGATAGTTCTTAGTATGCTGTTTGCATACTGTGGGGTGTTTGCCGATACTGCGGACAGTTTATCGCTACCCCTGCCTCAATTCATGAATCCTTTCTATGACAGCTTTTCCCGTAATTACTTTGGGGCTGCTGCAGCGGGAAGAGGGTATGCCGGAGCAGCCTATCTGGGTGATGTGTGTGGGGTGAGTTTGAATCCTGCTACTTTACTGCCGGATTCCACTGCTGTATCTGCCGAGATGGATTTGAAACTGCCGGTTAGAGCAGGCGGATACCCCTCCGTGGCATATTATTCCACCCGCAACCCCTTTGGCTTGGTGGCGGTGAACGGAAAGCTTAATGATAAGGTAAGTGCTGCCGTTACATACAGCCTGCCTAAATCCATCTATCTGGATGATTTCTCCATTATTATCAATCAAGGTGCAGGGATTGTGCAACGCTTTCCCAGCTACTATCTAAACCAGCTTACCCTGAATGCTGCCTATCACAATAAAAACTGGCACTTGGGGCTGAACCTGAACAACCAATTGCACTATATTGATGATCCCATCTTCCTGCATACTTGGGAACGGGTTCGCAGCTATAAGTATGCGTTAAGGGTTCAACCGGGTGTCGTTTATTCGGGTAAGCGAATCAGCTTTGGGCTTAGTGCCATGCCTCCGGTGGAGTTCAATTGGGACTTGAAGTTTGCGGAGTATAAGGTGCTGGAGCCCCTATGGGTAAATGCAGGGCTGAGTCTGACGAACAAAGAGAACCGCTATCTCTTCGACGCAGAATATGAAGAGTTTAGCAAGATAGACCCCAAGTATCACGATAGGATGATGCTTAAAGCAGGCTATGAAAAGGACATGGGCAAGGTTATTTACCGTCTGGGTTATCTATATAGCCCGGAAGTGTATAGCGGTGTGATAAAACTGCCCGAGAACCCTGAAGCCAGCATGTCCAGCAGTTACTGGTGGGGTGATGTGTCTAAAACCTTGCTTATATACCCCAATGAACAGCATTTCCTTACCGGTGGCTTTACATACTTTCATAAATACGGCACCTTCAGTGCATCTGCCATGCAGGTTGTTTCCGGGGAGGAAACTCAGTTCCAGTTCAATATGAACCTCAGTTTCTATCTGGACAGCATACGCCGATTGGGGCAAAGGAAGCCAAGTGTTTAACCCCGTGGTGCAGATTCGCCGTGTGGAAAGCTATGACCTCCCCTTGGTTGAGGAAGCGGTACGCAGCTTCTTCAAACTTGCCAAGAGCGGGATGCTTAACCGCTGTAAACGGGTATTGATTAAGCCCAACGCTCTGGGAGCGTACCCCCCTGAACGAGCTGTAACTACCCATCCTGTGGTGCTGGAAGCCATCATCCGCTACCTGCTGGAAAAAAAGAAGGAAGTGTGGATTGGAGACAGCCCAGGTGGAACAGTGAACGTGGATAAAGTATGGCAGACTTGTGGTTTTGCCGACCTGGCTGAACGCTATCCCATTAAGGTAGTAAACCTTTCCACAGAGGGCTTTCGAGAACTGAAATACAAAGGAACTTCTGTAAAGATAAGCGAGGCATTCTGGCAATGCGGAACAGTTATCAATGTAGCTAAGTATAAAACCCATAGTTTAACTGCCTTCACCGGTTCGCTGAAGAACCTCTATGGCCTTGTTCCGGGGATGGTCAAGACCGATTACCACCGCCAGTATCCCGATACCAAGGGATTCTCGGAACTGCTGCTCGCATTGTACGCCCTTACCAAGAAGCGTATCTGTTACAGCTTCATTGATGGCATCGTCGGCATGGATGGTGCAGGTCCTTCAGCCGGCACACCCCGCCCCTTTGGCTTGTTCATGGGCTCTAGTTCCATCCCTGCTTTGGACTACACGGCGGCAAGAATCATGGGCTTTGAGCTTGGTGATGTTCCATATATGAGTGCAGCCCTGCATCAGGATGGCATTCTGCCCTCACACATCGTAATCCCCACAAGCTTCAAGCATTATCGCATCCCTAATGCCGATATCCGCGGAGTGAAGCTTAGCAAGAATACTCTTAAGTATGTTCCTTCCTTCGCCAAGTATGCCTTTAAGGCGTTGTTTGACCTTCATCCCCAGGTAAGTGACCGCTGCAAGAACTGCGGTATCTGTGCCAAAAGCTGCCCCGTGGGTGCCATCTCATGGAATGCCCCCGAGCACCCATTTGTGCATAGCAACAAGTGTATTAAGTGCATGTGTTGCCACGAGCTTTGCCCTTACCAAGCGATAGATATACACAAATCATTTGTTGCCAGGATGGTGATGCGATGAAAGCAAGAAAGCAAGCAGCTCCCAAGAGTGTGCGAGTGGTCTTCTGGTCTGCCTTTTCCTTGATAGCTTTATGGATTTTGCTACTGGGAGGCAACAGCTTTTACAACACTTGGAAGCTCCAGCGTAAAGTTCACTTACTGGAGAAAGAAACCACCCACCTCAAAGCCGTTAATGATAGCCTTGCCCAAGAGAATGAACGGCTTAAAACGGATCCTGAAGCAGCCGAGAAAGCTGCACGGGAAAAATTTGGCTTAACCAAACCGGACGAAACAGTCTTCCGCTTTGTCCCCGCCAAAGAGGAAGCTCCGGACAAGTAACATGGCTAATACCCGCAGCTTCGAAATCGCCGGATTCACCTCCATAGCTCCTGAGCTTAGAGAAGAACTGAGAGGCTTGATTTCGCAGATGCTGGAGGTGGATGATATTAACCGTCCCGAAAGGTGCGAAAAGATATTAGATCTCATAGAGCGAAACTGTTCCTTTACCCGCAAATCCCCCGTTCTGCACGAATTCACAGCTATCATCATTGAGTACTTGCTGCAATACTTTCTAAGGGTGAAGTGTTCTCATGAGAGCGACATATACCATTTTTTGGGCTTGCTTAATCACACCCCCATCACTCCCGAATCCCCCTATTATCACACCCTGCTAACCAATATCAAGCCCATTAGCGATGTGGATCCCGGCACTCTCGACAAATTCAACCGTCTCCAGTTGTTATACATTTTCACCGAGAATATGGATTTTGATAATGCCCGACTTTTGCTTGCAGAATTGGAGCAAGTGCTAAGCCGTGAACATGCTCAGTTATGGGTTTTGTTAAACTTAGCAAAGGCTCGCATCCTGAAACAGGACAATCGCATCAAAGAGCTGTTCCGCATGCGTTTGCTGCTGATTGTTGAGACCTATGAAGTGGATAGCTGCGATTCTGCGATAAACTTCCTATTGCGCTGGATTATGGTGGTTAACTGGCAACGCCAGACTGTGCTGAAAAAGGCATTGCTGATGCGGGTTTACCAAAGCATCGCAGATCAACGCAGCCTCAACTGTGCTGTGGTGCTCTACGAACTTTTTGCCCTGGAGGACAGGCTGGTTCCCCCCTCAGAGAAGCTTGCCTATCAAAAGAAGCTTATCAAATTCCCCGCTTCCATTCTCAATGTACAGCAACTGCAAACCCTTTACTTCTTTGCGGGTAACTATAACAATGGAGTGCAATCACACTTCAAGGAATCCATCCAAAACTATCAGTATTCCAACTACTTCCTGCATAAATGCTGGGAGCACTTGCTGGGCTTAAGCAGGTTTATGCGCATCCAAACCAAGCCGGAATGTTATTACAGTGCCATGCCCTATCTTGATGTGCGCATCCATGAGCTTAGTAATCAGGTTAGCATGCAGAATAACGCTTATGTGGAAAGCCTTCAGGCAGATTATGGCAAAATCGAGGAGCTGTATCAGAAAGTGGGTGAACTATCCCTTACAGACAGCCTCACAGGTCTGCGCAATCGTCGTTATCTGGAGAATAACCTCTTCCAAATGGTGGTGTTAGCAGCAAGGCATAAAGTGCCGGTGTGTTTCAGCATGTTAGATATCGACTTCTTTAAGCTTACCAATGATACTTTTGGCCATCAAGCAGGGGATTATGTTCTGAAAGAGCTTGCCCATATCCTAATTAGCGAGTTTCGTAAGAGTGATATCATCATCCGCTATGGCGGGGAAGAATTCCTGGTTATTCTCTTTGATTCGGATGTGGAACGAAGCAGCTTGATTATGGACGGCTTGAGGCAGAAGATTGCCCAGCATAGCTTCGAATTCCGTCATCACACCATCCCCGTTACGGTTAGCATCGGCATCTCTTGTGATAACAGCCAGGATCCACGTCACAGCGATCTGAACAAATTTATAGCCCATGCGGATAGTGCTTTATACAAGGCAAAGAACGATGGACGCAACCGTCTGATTGTGTATTCTCCCCATATGTAACCCCACTTAAGTAAATCGTAAGTATAAAGCTAAGGGCGAACAGATTGTTCGCCCTTGCTTAATTTGGATACGATGCTTATTTTACTCGCACAATCTTTTGGGTGTTATTGGTGGATGCGGAGTTGATGTGGCAGAAATATATGCCATTGGCACAGGTGTTCCCCTGTTGATCCAAGCCGTCCCAACTAATCTGATGAAATCCTTCTATTAGCTTGAAGGACTTAAGCATTTGACCACGGGAGTTGTAGATGCTTACTTCTGCAGTTTCTCCTGCCTTCACATCCACATCCATGGAGGTGACATCACCAATTCTGGCGGGATTGGGATATATGTTTCTCAAGGCTGTTCCTTGCGGAAGTTCAGGAGCTGCTTGCTCTTCCGGAATGGTCACATTGATGGGTCCAAACATATCACTTCCTTGAAAATCCAAACACTCCAACCAGTACCAATAGCTTCCACCTGCGCAAACTTCATCATCGCGATGGGTGTAGGTGGTGGTGGTTGAGCTGTTGGTTGCCGGGATCATTATCGGGGTGATGGATACCGCTTCCGCAATATCCTGTATCTCAGCACGATACACGCGATAACCGCGCATGTTTGTTTCGGTTTGGCTTGTCCAGGAAAGGCTTACAAAGCTTGATGCACTGTATGCTCCCATGAAGTTGGTAAGCTCCACAGGTAGGGGGACAACGCTCTCCCAGGATGAAAAAGCTCCCCAAGTCCAGCCACCGGTCTCAACCGCTGCCACATAGGCATAGTAATCCGTGCCGGCATCTAAACCGACAACATCAAACTTATACACGCCGGGGGAATCAAAGCTAAAGCTCGCTGCCCAATCTCCGGGCTGGTTCCAATTCGGATCGCAATATGCAGGTGCATTATACACCGCTGTGGTGGGGTGCAAGCCAAGATAATAGTAGTCCACATCTGCCGCTGGCTCAGCCGACCATTTGATTGTTCCCGTAGTGGGGCTTGTTTTCTCGAAGGATACCCAGTTCGGATGCCCGGGCGTTGCTGCTAAACATAAACCAATTACCAAGATTAAACTCAGAGCCAGTATAACTCTTTTCATGTGTTCCTCGCAAAATAATTATTTCCCTTTGGGGGATTGGTGACAAGTTATAAAGCATGAGCTGTTCCAAAGCAGTACCACCGTCGTGATATGCCTTCTATATGTTTTGGTAGCTATAAGATACAGAATATCCTAAGAGCTGTATTCCTCCTCCTTAGCTCAGATTTTGGGGTGGAATTCCATATCTGGATTCCATTATTGGAATTGCTTCCCCCCTTAGCCCTTGCCTATGGGGTTACCGTTGAGATACGGTTGCGATTCCCAGTGATTTGCTGGGAGGCGCAACCGCATCTCAACGGTAACCCCATAAGCAAGGGCTAGGAAGCGAGAAGGAGAAACCCGTGCATTTATTTCGCTACACATAGAAATAGCTTGACGAATAAGCAGCCCCTGCTAATGTATCGCTAAATAACGAAATGGATGTGGATATGGATGCCTTACAGTTGTTTAAGGGATTGGCGGATGAATCCAGAATGCAGATTATCCGCTTGCTCAGAACCAAGCCCTATTGTGTGGAAGATATCGCCGAAGAGCTTCAATTGGCGGTTTCCACCGTGTCGGCACACTTGAAGAAGCTGCAAAGTGCGGGCTTGGTGTATGCCGTAAAAGTGCAATATTACAGTGTATATCATCTAAAGAAGGAGATATTGGAGATGAAACTAAATGAGATTATGCCTCCTGAGGCAGAGATAAAGCCGAACAGGACGGAGATTCTGCGCAACAAAGTGTTGCAGACCTATTTCCGGGATGGCAAGGTTAGCCGTTTGCCCACCCAAAACAAGAAGCGGTGGATAGTGTATCTGGAGATAATAAAGCTCTTTGAGCCGGGGAGAAGCTATCCTGAAAGAGAACTGAATGAGCTTATTGCCACCGTGTATGAGGACTATTGCATGGTGCGCCGTGAGCTGGTTGATGAGGGAGTGCTGAGCCGCCAGGATGGGATATACCGGCTGGTGGAGAACTATGAAGCCAATCCGGGCTTTTACCAAAAGATTTGGCGGATGAGCGAGGAAAGCTTGGAGGCGTAGCAAACAAGACGAAGCCAAGAATTGAGTTGACAAATATTCTTGGCTTTGTCCCCTTGCAAAAAAGATAAAGCAAGGGGTTGGCGGGCTTTGCTTGCCGGCAAAGATGGTGGTAAACACATGGTAGGAAAAGCGCTTACATACACAACCATTGGCATTGATGCGCAACAGGTATCCGTGGAGTGCGACAGCAGTTCCGGCTTTTATGTGGTGAATATCGTGGGGATGGCGTCCTCTGCAGTCAAGGAAAGTAAGGACAGGGTGTTTGCCGCCATTAAGAATGCGGGATATGACACCGCTCCCCGAAGGTATACCATAAACCTCGCACCGGCGGATATCAGGAAGGATAGTGCAGCTTTGGATTTACCTATTGCAGTTGCTGTTCTGGGCTGCAACAAGATCATTAAAGTAAACGACTACCGCAAGATAGGCATCATCGGAGAGCTTTCCTTGGATGGTAATGTTCGTCCTGTTTCAGGTGTGTTGCCCATTGCCATTGCTGCCCGAAAAGACAACATCGATACTCTGATTGTCCCCTTTGAGAATGCGGAAGAAGCAGCCATCATCGAAGGCTTGAATGTTATACCCGTTACTTCCCTGCGTGAATGTGCCGATTGGCTTACCGGGCAGATAAATCTGGTTCCCGCCTCGGTTGACCGCGATAAGATATTCCAGGTGCTGAACGACTTCCCTGTGGATATGCATGATGTAAAGGGGCAGTTTCAGGTAAAACGTGCTTTAGAGGTTGCCGCAGCAGGTGGGCATAACCTGCTGATGGTTGGTCCTCCCGGTAGCGGTAAAACAATGCTGGCTCGCAGAGTGCCTACCATTCTGCCGGAGCTTAACTTGGATGAAGCCCTGGAAGCCACCAAGATTCACAGCGTTGCGGGGATGTCCAAACACTTCCGCAACGGAATCCTTACCACGCGTCCCTTTCGATCTCCACACCACACTATTTCGGACATTGCTCTAATTGGGGGTGGAGCTTTCCCCAAGCCGGGAGAGGTTAGCCTTTCGCACCGCGGTGTATTGTTTTTGGATGAGTTACCTGAGTTCAAACGTGCAGTTTTGGAAGTGCTGCGTCAGCCATTGGAGGATGGGATTGTAACCATTTCCCGCGCTGCCACAAGCCTCACCTTTCCTGCCGAGTTTATGTTGATTGCCAGCATGAACCCCTGTCCTTGCGGCTATAACGGGGCAAACATCCCCAATCATAACTGCAATTGTGAGTGGGGAGCCATCCAGCGTTACCGCAACCGGGTATCCGGTCCCCTGCTGGATAGAATAGACATTCACGTAGAAGTACCGACGGTTACCTACGCGGATTTGGCATCCTTGCCCACGGGCGATAGCTCGGCGGTTATCCGCACCAGGGTGAACAAAGCCAGAGCCATACAGCAAGAGCGCTTTGCTGAGTCCGGGATATTCAACAACTCGCAGATGAACTCCAAGCTATTGCGTAAACATTGCATTCTGGATACTGCCAGCCATGCTCTGTTGCAGAATGCGATAGATAAAATGGGCTATTCTGCCAGAGTGTTCGATCGTATCCTGAAGGTTGCGCGCACCATCGCCGATCTGGAAGGCAGCAAGGGTATAAATAGCGAGCATATAAGCGAAGCAATCCAGTATCGTACTTTGGATAGAAAGTACTGGAACTGATTTCCGGCTTTAATCATCAATCTTGTTTTTCAGTTACAAGTCAAAACTTTGAGCTTGACACCTTTTTGTAACCAGACTATAGCAAAACTTATCATATATCAAGGATGAACGGATGGATAGCGCATACCACATTCAGAAAGCTCTGGATTACATTGAAGCGAATCTGAAGAACAAGCTCTATTTGGAAGAGTTGGCAGACAAGGCCAACTTCTCCGCATGGCACTTTCACCGCGTGTTCAACGCCTTAACGGGGGTCACGGTGGGAGAATGTCAGAAGCATCACGGGAACTTGTTTATGGCAGAAAAAGCCTTGAATTGATCGCCGCGGAGTATCAATTCGGCTCACGGGAAGCTTTTTCCCGTGCTTTCAAAAGCTGCTGTGGCATCAGTCCCGGATTGGTGCGCAAGCGTATGTCGCCCATCATCAACTATTCGCCTGTCCGTCTGCATTCAAGCCGTGCATTAAAAGGAGAGAAAATGCTTACACCTCGTTTTGAATCCAAAGCTGCCTTCACCGTTATCGGCATGTCCTGCCAAAGCACCATGCAGAACAACGTTATCCCCAAATTGTGGGGTGAATTCAATGCCCGCTGCGAAGAGATTAAGAACAGCGTGAACCCCAATACTTGCCTTGGCATCTGCATGTCTGATCCCAATGTGGAAATGACCGAGAGCACTCCTTTCACATATCTTGCCGCGGTGGAAGTAAGCAACAGTGCAGAAGTACCGGAAGGAATGATGGTAAAGAAGCTTCCTGCTTCAGATTATGCTGTATTTGAACACCATGGTAGTCTGGAGACTCTGGGCAATACCTACGATGATATTTATAATGGATGGTTCTCGCAAGCTCCATACTTGCAGGATAAGGATTATGACTTCGAGCTATACGACGATCGTTTCGTGTTCGGCAGTCCGGATTCAATTATGGAGATTTGGGTTCCCATTAAGGCAAAATAGCAGCTAAATAGGCTTATATAAGCGGTGGCTGGGTTGCTGAATCCGGCTACCGCTTTTATTGTTTCTTCCCAAGAGGAATAGCTTGATCATTGCATAATCATTGCATGTTTCATCCGTAATAAACATGCAATGATCATGTAATGATAGCCGGTGTGGGATAAATTGGTTGACATAAACGGCGGTTCAAATCTATGTAGCTAAAATAGTTGATTTCTTTAACAAGATATAAAATAAGGAGTTACCCTAATGGCTAAACAAAAAAAAGCTACCATGGACGGCAACACAGCTGCTGCTCATGTTGCGTACGCTTTCGCCGAAGTGGCTGCGATATACCCTATCACGCCATCTTCCACCATGGGTGAGCTTTCCGACGCCTGGGCATCGGAAGGACGCAAGAACATTAATGGCACCACCGTCGATGTTATCGAGATGCAATCCGAGGCAGGTGCCGCAGGTGCCGTGCACGGCTCACTTTCTGCCGGTGCGTTAACCACGACCTTCACCGCTTCACAGGGCTTGATGCTGATGTTGCCCAACATGCACAAGATTGCCGGTGAACTGCTTCCCACAGTTTTCTATGTTACTGCCCGTTCTTTGGCAGCGCAATCTCTCTCCATTTTTGGTGACCACAGTGATGTGATGAGCGCTCGTAACACAGGCTTTGCCCTAATCGCCTGCAACAGTGTGCAGGAAGTGATGGATCTGGGCTTGGTGGCTCAGCTTGCCACCATGAAAACCAGCATACCCTTCTTGGTTTTCTTCGATGGCTTCCGCACCAGTCACGAACTACAAAAGATTGATGTGATAGATTATGAAACCATGGCAGAACTGGATGATGGCGAGCTTATCGAAGCTTTCCGCATGCGTGCCCTCACGCCGGATAATCCCCGCATCAAAGTTGGTCAGCACGCTCCGGATGTTTATTTCCAGGGTCGTGAAACCAGCAACCTGCACTACCAGAAAGCTCCCGGCATCATTGCTGAAACGATGAAGCAAGTGGCAGAGAAGATAGGCAGAAGCTATCAGCTCTTCGATTATGTGGGCCATCCCGAAGCCGAGAGTGTAATTGTTGCCATGGGTAGCGGTTGCGAAACCATTGAAGAAGCTATTAACTATCTTAACAATGAACGCCACATGAAGCTTGGCTTGGTGAAAGTACGCGTGTACCGTCCCTTCGACGTGGAAGCATTCCGCGCCAGCCTGCCGAAGAGCGTGAAAAACATAGCCGTTTTGGATAGGACCAAGGAACCGGGCTCCATCGGCGAACCTCTTTATTTAGACGTGGTTTCTGCCCTGAAGGATAGAAGCGACCTGCATATTATTGGTGGACGCTATGGCTTGTCCAGCAAAGAATTCACCCCCAGCATGGTGCTTGCCATCTACAAACATTTGGCTGCCAAAGGCTTCCATGGCTTCACCGTTGGTATCAAGGATGATGTTACAAATCTCTCTCTGCCTATTGATGAGATTATCAGCACCCTCCCGGAGGGAACAATATCCTGCAAGTTCTGGGGCTTAGGTTCCGATGGTACCGTTGGTGCCAACAAGAACAGCATCAAGATTATCGGCGATAATACCGATATGTATGTGCAGGGTTATTTCCAATATGACAGTAAAAAGAGCGGTGGAACCACCAGAAGCCATTTGCGCTTTGGTAAAACCCCCATTCATAGCCAATACCTTGTTACCCGTGAGGATTTCGTAGCCTGCCACAATCAGGCATTTATCGGCAGATTTGACATCCTGGGTGGAATCAAGGAAAATGGCGTGTTCCTGCTGAACTCCAATTGGGATAGCTCCGAAGCTTTCTTCAAACTAACCTGCGCCATGCAAGAGACCATTATCAACCGCAAGGTTAAATTCTATAACATCGATGGGCTCAAGATTGCCGAAGAAGTTGGTCTTGGCGGTAGAGTAAACACAGTTATGCAAACTGCCTTCTTCCTCATCTCCGGCGTGCTGGACAGAGAGGAAGCCATTGCTTTGATTAAAGCCAGTATCAAGAAGACCTACGGACGCAAAGGCGAAGAAGTTGTGCAGATGAACCTGAATGCTGTGGACAAAGTGAATGAAGCTTTGGTACAGATTGAGATTCCTGCCACTCTGCCCGCATGCAATATGCCTATGAAGAAGCTCGTGCCGGACGGAATGGATGACTTCACCAATCAGGTTATCGAGCCGATAATGCGTGAAATGGGCGACCAGATTAAGGTCAGCGAAATGACCTTAGATGGCTATGTTCCTACCGGAACAGCTAAACTGGAAAAACGCCAGGTTGCTCCCGCAGTGCCACACTGGATTGCCGAGAACTGCATCCAATGTAACCAATGCTCCTTTGTATGCCCCCACGCTGCAATTCGCTCCAAGCTGATTAAAGAAGAGGATCTGGCGGATAAGCCGGCAAGCTTCAATACTTTAAAAGCAACCGGAGCCGAGGGATACCAGTATAAGATTCAGGTTTACATCGATGACTGCCAAAGCTGCCGTGTATGCGTGAACGAATGCCCTAAAGCTGCCTTGGTGATGAAGCCCATCGAAGAAGAACGCAGCGTTGGCGAACAGATAAACTATGAATATTTCGATGCTCTGCCCAACGATGTGATGGCAAACTTCAAGGAAGGCACAGTTAAGGGTAGCCAGTTCAAGCAGCCCTTACTGGAGTTCTCCGGTGCCTGCGCAGGTTGCGGTGAAACACCATATATCAAGCTGCTTACCCAGCTTTTTGGCGACCGCATGATAATTGCCAATGCCACAGGTTGCTCCTCCATTTGGGGCGGCACCTTCCCCACAACTCCATATTGCAAGAACAAGGATGGCAAAGGTCCCGCCTGGGCAAACAGCCTCTTTGAAGATAATGCGGAGTATGGCTACGGAATGCGTCTCGCAGTGCGTTCGCATCGTAAGCTACTCAAGCTTGCCCTGCAACACCTGATGGAAAAGAATATCGATTCTGCACTTAAGGAAGCAATCGGTGCCCGCCTTGAAGCCTGGGATGCCGTGGATGCCCCTGCCAAAGAAAATGCAGCCAAGATAAAAGCCATGCTGCCCAAAGCCATGGAAACCGCCTGCGAAGGTTGTGCCAAGCTGATGCGCCGTGCCATAGAACTGCAGGATTACCTTATCGAGAAGTCCATCTGGGCTATCGGTGGTGACGGTTGGGCTTATGATATCGGTTACGGCGGACTTGACCACGTGATGGCTTCCAATCACAATATGAATGTGTTTGTGCTGGATACCGAGGTCTATTCCAACACCGGCGGTCAGGCATCCAAATCCACCCCTATGGGCTCAATTGCTCGCTTTGCCGAATCCGGAAAGAGCACCAGCAAGAAAGACCTGGGGATGATGATGATGAGCTATGGCTATGTGTATGTTGCCTCCATTGCCATGGGTGCAAACAAGAATCAGGCTATTCAGGCAATCCAGGAAGCAGAAGCTTACCCCGGTCCCGCTATTATTCTTGCTTATGCTCCTTGCATCAACCATGGCATAGATATGTCCATGAGCCAGAAGCATGAGAAGCTGGCGGTGGATGCAGGTTATTGGTTACTGTATCGTTACAACCCGCTCAACAAACTTCAGGGCAAGAACCCCTTCACTCTGGATAGCAAAGAGCCTACCGTGAACGTGCAGGAGTTCCTGAATGCCGAGAAGCGTTATTCCGGCTTGAAGAACATCTTCCCGGATAGAGCCACCGAGCTTAATGAAGTTGCCGGCGTGTTCTTTAAGGAAAGGTACGAAGCTTACAAGAAGCTAACCTAAGCTAATAAGTATATACAAAGAAAGGCGGAACCAAACGGCTCCGCCTTTTCTGTTTAAAGCTGTATATTTTAGCCCAGTCCCAGCCGTTCCTGGCGATAACTGTTGTCCTGGATGTGCTGCCACCACTCACGGTTCTCAAGATACCACTCCACAGTCTTGCGGATGCCTTGGGTAAAGGAAACGCTTGCTTCCCAGCCCAAGTCATGCTTAATCTTGGAAGCATCAATGGCATAGCGTAGGTCGTGCCCCGGTCTATCCGCCACATACTGTATCAGTTCACGGTAGCTGCCCAAGGTTGAGGAAGGCTGCAACTCGTCTAGGTGATCACAGATTTGATGCACGATTTGGATGTTCTGCATCTCGCAGTTACCGCCAATGTTGTAGGTTTCTCCGGCTTTACCGCGAGTAATTACCGCCTCTATGGCACGGCAATGATCGTCCACATACAGCCAATCGCGTACATTAAGTCCCTTGCCATACACAGGCAGAGCTTTATGCGCCAGGCAGTTGATTATCATCAAAGGGATAAGCTTCTCAGGGAACTGGTATGCCCCATAGTTATTACTGCAATTGGAGATGGATACCGGCAAGCCAAAAGTGCGATGCCAGGCACGCACCAAGTGGTCGGAACCTGCCTTGGAGGCAGAGTATGGTGAGGAAGGGTCATAGGGTGTGCTTTCCGTGAAGGCACCGCTAATGCCCAAAGAGCCGAACACCTCATCTGTTGATACATGATGGAAGCGAAAGCCCTGCTTGTCTGCTTCACTCAGGCTTCTATAATACTTCAGTGATGCTTCCAGCAGCGAGGCAGTGCCAACAAGATTGGTGTTTATGAACTGCATGGGAGCGTCGATGGAACGGTCAACGTGCGACTCCGCAGCAAAGTTGATGATTGTATCCGGCTGGAAGCTTTCCAGTAAAGCAGCTATTTGTGCCGTGTCGCATATATCCGCTTGGACAAAGAAATACCTGCTTTCACCATAGCGGGATTCAATATCACGCAAGCTTTCTCTGTTCCCGGCGTAGGTGAGTTTATCGATATTCAGCAACTTCCCGGAAAAGGCAGGATTGCCAAAAAGGAAGTGGATAAAGTTAGCCCCAATAAAGCCTGCACCACCCGTGAGGACTACATTTTGCATGAAACCTACTTCAATTTGCCAAGCAAGCTTTTAAGGTGCTCCAATTCCTGAGGGGTCTTGTACTCCAAGGTTATTTTGCCTTTGCCTTTATGCTCCCGCACGGTTGCCTTCACTCTGAACAGAGCACTCAATTCCTGCTCGAAGCTGCGAGTTAAGGCAGTACGTTTTGGGGTATCATCCTCTTGCTGTAGGGATTGAACATACACCTTTGCCTTCTCTTCTGCTTGACGCACGGTTAGTTTATACTTCACAATGAACTCGGCAAAGCTTTGGCGATATTCCTCTTCCACAGCCAGCACGCAACGGGCATGCCCGGGGCTGAGTAACTCACCACCAACCATTCCCTGCACTTCCTTGGGAAGCTTGAGCAGGCGGATGCTATTGGTGATGGTGGCACGGTCTTTGCCCATCACCTGCGCTATCTGGGCATGAGTAAGCTGAAAGTCTTCCGCCAAGGCGTTGTAGGCAAGTGCTTCCTCCATGGGGTTAAGGTCTTCGCGCTGGATGTTCTCAATTATCGCCAACTGCAATTGCTCTTTCTTGCTTACGCTGCGGATAACCACGGGAACCATGTCCAAGCCGGCAAGTTTGGCAGCTTCCAAACGCCTCTCACCTGCGATAAGCTCGTATTGAGTGGCACTGGTCTTGGTAACTATCAGGGGTTGGATAATCCCGTTTTCTTTAATCGATTCGCTCAGTTCAGCCAAGCGTTGGGGGTCAAATGTCTTGCGCGGTTGATAGCTGTTGGGTTGAATTTGCCCAATGGGCAGAGTGCCTATCCCCAATTGGGGGCTGTTGTTACTATCCCGCTCCGGTATCAGAGCTGATAAGCCGCGTCCAAGGCGTTCATTCATTGCGTTTTCCTTACTTGCTGCGTTCTATAACTTCGTTGGCAAGGTTCAGGTAGCTCATCGCTCCCGGAGACCGAATATCATACAAAAAGATAGGCTTGCCAAAGCTTGGGGCTTCAGTGAGCTTTATGTTACGGGGAATAACCGAGCGGAACACCTTTTCCCTGAAGTAACGGTGCACTTCTTTGGCAACCTGCATGGATAGGTTCACTCGTTTATCGAACATGGTGAGAAGTATTCCCAAGATTCCCAGATTGGGGTTTAGATTCTTTTGAATAAGCCGTATGGTAGTGAGAAGCTGGCTTACCCCTTCCAGGGCATAGTACTCACACTGAATGGGCACCAACACATCTGTGCTGGCAGTCATGGCATTCACCGTAAGCAAGCCCAAAGAGGGCGGGCAATCTATCAGGATGAACTCATAGTCGTTCAAAATGGGCTGCAAGGCTTCCTTCAGCTTGTGCTCACGGGCAAACTCGTGCACCAGTTCTATCTCCGCTCCGGTAAGATTTATGTTTCCCGGAACGCAGAAAAGGTTCTCGGTATTGGTCGGCATAATCGTATTGGCTATTGGCACTTTGCCGATGAGGGCATCATACACCTGCAATTCCAGCTTTTCTTTATCTATCCCCACCCCGCTGGAGGCATTACCCTGCGGATCAAAGTCTATCAGCAGAGTCTTTTTCTCCAACACTGCCAAAGCAGCAGCGAGGTTCACGGCGGTGGTGGTTTTCCCCACTCCGCCTTTTTGGTTAACTATGGTAATTACTTTTGCCATATATGTCCTTATCTTTCTGTCTCAGTTCAGCGCATCATCAGGTCACGCTGTTTAATTGCCACAATCCTGCGCAGTCCCAGGTCTGCATCGGTCTTTTCCCACAGGATCTCATGTTTCAGGTTCTCGATATCGGTCAGTTTCTGGGATTTGTAGAACACCAGCAGTCCCGATGGCTTAAGCAGTCTGCGTAGCGGTGCCAAATATCTTTCTTCCAAAGCCACTGCTCTGCTTACGATGATATCATAGCTGGGGCGACCTGCCAAAAAGGCATAGTCTTCCACCCTGGCGCATACTACAGAAGTGTCATTCAAGGATAGTGCTTCGCTGAATTCCTGCACGGCATGGGTCTTTTTTTGCACGGAATCCAGCATCACCATGGTGCAATCCGGAACCACCAACTTCAATGGTATTCCCGGGATTCCACCCCCTGAACCGAAGTCCAGCACTGTCTTATCACTCAAATCCAAACATTCCAGAGCAAGCAGGCTGTCAAGGAAATGCTGCACCCAATATTTCTCTGCAGGGAGGTTGCGGGATACCAGATTAATCATTCGGTTGGCAGAGGACAAAAGCTGAAAATAGTGCTCAAATCGTCCCATCAACTGGGCTGGGTTGCTAAAGCCTCGTTCCGTGATATATTCTTCAAAGCGTTTCTTGGGTTCGGTCATGGTGTTTCCTCCGGAAGGTTGCGGATGAGTGCTTGCACCAGAAATGATTCATCCTTGTTCATGGTCTTAAGCGCAGCCAAAGCTTGCTTGCTACCGATTTGGCGCAAAGATCTTGCTGCGATATAGCGATATCTCTCGCTGGGGTGAAAGGCATATTGACTGATGGTTTGGATGCTCTCCTCGCTATTGATGCTTCCCAATAGTGAAATGCAGGAGGTGATATACCTCTTTGCCGCCAAATGCTTGCGGATAGGCACGATAAGGGTGCTGTCTCCAACCCCTGCAATCAGGCTCATTGCCATCTTGGCTTTTGTACTATCCGCATCTTCCACAAAGTCGAACAAGCGGCTTTTGAAGGCGGGAACCTCATCCAAAAACGCTTCCAAAGCACGATACTCCAGCCCCGAATCTGTGCTAAGCTTATGCTCCACAATATAGGGCAAAGCTTCCTCACTACGCGCAGCCAAAACCTTGCGGGCTTCTTTAACCCTATTCACCGCAGAGCCAACTTCCCACTCCGCTGCGGCGGCAAACACTTCGGCAATAGGCGCATCGGCAGCCACCAAGGGATCCATCTCTATTGCTTCCACCTTTTCCTGCACCTGCTCCGAGGTCTGGTCAATATCCCTGCCAATGCCGTATGAGCCTTTTTGCCATGTCTTGCCATCGGCTTTGGTGCTATCGGGATAGCTATCTTTTCCGCCCATATCCAGGAACAGCCCAATGCTCCCCGTGGAGCGGGCAAAGGCACCATTGCCATAGTTCTGGGCTTCATTGCGTTCATAACGGTCATCTCCGTTCTTATCCACGAAGATACCCACAGAGTTGCTAAGCCCCACCCCATTGCCACCTTGTATGGAATAGGCATCGTTGCCGCCATTGTCTATCAAGGCACCCACGCCCCAATCATGCCCGGCACCTTGTCCCGGTCCGTGACGACTGTAATAGGTGTCGTTGCCGCCACCGTCATACAGGAAGCCGCAGGATAGATGTATCCCGGAGCCTTGGGGGTAGTAGATGGCATTATACACATCGTTGCCGCTTTCGTCTATCAGCACTCCTGTGGCATACCAATAGCCCACACCCTGGGCATAAACACCACCGAGATACTTGTCATTTCCTTTTTGGTCATAAACCAGTCCCAAACCTCCGGCAAAGTCCGAACGCATGCCAAAGCCCATTCCTTGCCCCATGCTGCGGTAATCATCCGGCATCAGAGGAGCATGGAAGTATTTACCTCCCAATTGGTAAACATCAGCCCCGGCATAATCCAACACGGCACCCACTCCCCGCACACTGCCCATGCCTTGTGCCATGGTTGTGGCAGTATAGGTGTCGTTCCCGCTGTAATCCACCAGCATGGCAATCCCTTGCATGGCAGCAGCTTGGGAGAACAATCCGCTTTTATAGATATCCTCTCCGGCATAGTCCACATGCAGGTTAAAACCCAGCAGACTGCTGAAGGCATAATCATCGGTCAAATATGTGTCATCACCTTTGATGTCAAAGGACACCCCAAGCCCTGCCAAAGAGCAGAACATTGCGGTTGCTTTTGTGTTGCGAAACAAATCGTTTCCGCTGTAATCCACCAGCAAATAAGCAAGGTTCTTCCTTCCTGCTTGCAGGTTAAGCTCATAGATGTCGTTGCCCGCAGGCTCCAGCATCAAACAAACAGGTTTATCGGCATAGTCGTATTGGTCATAATAATCCGCCATCACCGTGCCGATAACCATCAAGCCGTGCTTAGTGTTTTTCACTATTGGCTTACGGTTGGTGTACAGCAACTTTGCAGCACCGTTTTTCAGCACCTGTGAGGCAGCCAGGTATTTGAGGGATGCATTCTGCAGGAACTCGTAGTTTATATCCTGAAATATCTCTTCCAAAGCCTCGGTAGAAAGGCTATCCGGCTTGGGAAGCTGCATTGCGGCAAGCAGTTCGTTATATTTTTCCCTGTCCTCTTCTTCAGCGAAGGCATTCAGGTAAAAAGCAGTGAGGCTATCCAGGCGGGCAGTGCCAATACCTGTGCGAATGGCGTTCATTTCACCGCTTAAGCCGTTTAACACCTGCTCCCAAAACTTAAAGATGTCCTTGGGTTTGCGCACCTTGGCTTCAAACATCTTTTCATAGGCATAATATGCTTCGGCATACACATCAATGGCATCGGGAGTGCCCCAGGCTATACCGGCAAAGTGGTTTAACTGCACAGCGGGGGACGAGCTGTCCATCCCGGCGCAAATGCCGCGTAAATCTCCCACTTGATTGATGCCGGCAAGCGGATTCTGCAACGCATTCATGTGCCATGCGCTCTTCTGCTTGCAAGAGAGATCCCAATCCTTTTCAAAACTGAGGGACTTGCTGCTCAAGCCTGCTTCTTTCAGCATGGCATCAAGCTGCATCGTGGTTGCTTCACCCAGCACGGAATAGTCCGCAGATAAACTATCAAGCTCCGAAGCCATAGTGGTTTGGGCATATATTAGGGAACATACAAACAATGTAAGCAGAATGGTAAAAAAGCTTTTATGCAACATCTTAACCTCTTTGAGAGGCAAATATCTGTCATGGTATCAAATTGTCAAATCCTTTCCCGTTTCTTATCCCGGTTTGTGCCACCACAGGATTAATACGGGGTATCTGGGGTGCTGTCCCTAATTCCAACATCACTTCACCACCACATATTTCCGAGGTGATTCCCTCATCCCACCCGGGAGTCACGAGGGAGTCACCTAAGAATGATGAGACATTTCTTGCATGAATGTTCGATATACGCAGGATGAAATTAAAAAAGAGGAAAAGAGGATAAGAGAGGGTTAAGCGGTAAACGTTAGACGTTAGACGCGCTGCGAACAATTAGCAACCATTCGAGTCCCAGCGGGACGGCATTTTAGATAGAAAAGGTGTATGAACTACATATCCTCCCCCCTGAAAGTCCCATCGGGATGGCAAACTCACCCTCCCATATACCCCTCCAATTAATGATTAATATGCCATCCCGATGGGACATGACATCGATGCCACTTGTGAAGAGGCTAATAGGATAGCAGGTTAATAATGCAATGTAGGGGGCTTTCCCTGTGTGTTTGCCCAATGAATGCTAATGGAATAAACTATATCCTGCCGTTAAGTTCGGAGGGCGACATAGCATAGCGACGGGTTCGGAGCATTTGCGCAGCAATGCGCAGACCCTCGTAACGACACCCCATAAAGTGAATAAGCCCCCTGTGGGCGACAGATATTAGCCCGGGGTGCAGCGATAGCGTAACCCCGGGTATGGATTGCTGAACCCTTAACAAAATAGATACCCCCCCCCTCCAAGGGCGGATTCTATCCGCCCTTGGAGGGGGGGGGTAATAAATGATATACATCTAAGCTACTCATATACCTCGGGTTTACACCTCAGGCTAGTATCTTTACGCTCCGTTGGAGCTTTGCTGTTATGCCCTTTTCTATGCGATTAAATTAAACGCTTCCTCAATAGACCTTGAAATTCGCTGGAGCATTTCTCCACCAAAACCATTCCCCTGCGGTAGCAACATCGGCGCTATGTATGTTCCTGCCTTTCAAATGGGATAAGCCGGGTCACAAGACACTCCAGATACATGAACTCCCAGCCCTTAAGCAATGCCCATAATGATGTGAGGCAATGTGGTTAGTGCTTTTTCCGTTGATAAACATGGCATTGTTATACCATCGCTGAATAACTATACGATGCTTCTACGGATGAGTAGTAACAAACCGATAATTTTATCCTCATATACAGCTATGAGTTACAGAGATTCTGGGGAACACTTTGGTAAAAATAGAACTAATATACAAAGGAGGAAAGAAAATTATGGATATCGTGGCTAATTGGCTAATTAAACTTAGGGCGTCATTAAAATTACATGGTGAATCGAGCAAAAAACAGAGCTTGACTAGGCAGCATAACCAATAGGGAGGTAATGATGACTTAGATGGATTCACAACTCGCATAGCAATGTGATGGGGGTTTAATTCCCTTAACACAAAGACTTCAAACATAATATTTCTTTTAATCACTAGGACAAGTAAATAACAACACAAAGGAGAAACAATGAACAAGAGTTTTATGATCATTTTACTGGGTGTTCTAATTACAGTTTTTTCGATAGCCCAGATTTATGCCTGCGCAATGACTGCAGTAGTATGCCAAGGTGATTATACATTGCAAAGCGGAATGGTTGATTTCGGTGATGGCTCTTCTGGCGGTGGAGAATCTTATTGGCTTTACAATCAAAGCAGTTCTAACCAAGACGGACATGGAATGGTGTATTATCATAGAGCGGGATATCCAGGGCATAGCAATAAAGTACTGCAATGCAATAACCCTATTGATTCTTTCTTCGGTGGAAGTAACAACCACGTTTATAGGCACAGTGGTCAGTTGAGCAATGCTCCTTACTCAAATAACTATAATTGTTTTGTAGGTGCAGCAAAACAGAAACAAGCAAAGATATTCATGGGTCATGTAAGGTTAAGAAGTGATGGCCCTTTGGGAGCTTTTGCGCCTTTTGTATATCGCCATATAGACTATGTTAATGGAGTGCCCGACACTACTGATTATAGTTTTTCCCATCATGGCACAGTGAATAAATGGAGTCTGTATAATATACCCAGTTTTCAGAGTTGGCTGTCTAATTACGATATCCAGAATATACTAGACGGCAGTCCTACTTACTACTCATTAGCCGACAGTGTGAACAACTATGTAGACTCAGACTACCTCTTTTTGTGGTTAGTTAAATACATAGAAGATAATGCTGGAGATGTGAAACGAGGCTTAGTGGAAGGGTTGACAGCTCTAACGACAAATAACATCGACGGGCAGAAAAACATTTTATTCTCTGATGGGACTGGAGTATATGCTTATTCCAACAACATCGATGCGATTCACAAAATGTCATACAAATCACTACAATCTATCTATCATTACATAAGAAGCTCTGGTACCGTAGAAAGCGATTGGACTTCTCTGTCAACGCACAATCTATACTATTTCCCGACACAAGGGCAAATGGAGATTACTTATAATGCTGATAATTGTGTAACTGCGAGCTTTGCCCTGAAACAAGGATTGAACTGGATTGGATTCCCTGTTTTAGAAAGTACTTATGGCTTATATCCAGATTACACACTCAGAGACGTCAATCAATATGCAACTACATTACAAACTAAAAACTTGACTCAACTACAACCAGCTTGGATAATTGACGGCGATACACATCTGTGGCCTAATGGTGTATCCCTTTCCAGAACAAACGGCTACATTCTCAACATGAGTAGTGCTTCACCCGTATATGAATACTCAACCTGTGGCCAGAGAACCCCAAATAGCACTGCTTTGAGTTTATACCAAAACAACGAAAACTGGGTCCCATATTTTGTTACATACTCTCAGACACCTGCAAATGCCTTTGGTAGTAACTACTCACATGTTACTGCAATATATGCTCAAGACTGGTATAGATACAAGTACAAAGGGCAGTGGTACGGCTATATTCAACAAGGTGCAACAGGTACTATGGACTATGGGAAGATGTATAAAGTATATGTTGATCAAACCATATCAAACTTCACTTGGTCTGCTTCTGCCAGAACACAAAGTTTTGTGAAAGAGAACACTAGCTACTTTCAGTTTGCAGAACAGCCAGAATACCAAGCAATTGTGATTGAATCCATTCCTGACAGCCCAATCTTTGATGAAATTGGAGTGCTAAAGGATGGGTTATGTGTTGGTGCTCTTAAGTTTAATGGTTATCCAATCAATCTTCAAGTGTATGACAACTCTTCACCGGATGAGTATGATTACGTGCTCTATTCAGGTGCTAAGAGTAGCAACTACATGGAAAAGAAGTATTCGTCTACATCAATAGATATTAAAAATTCAGTGATTGATAGCGGTAGGCATCTATTCTCTCTTGTAAGCCTATCGGGCAGTCAAGAAAGTGAAACAGCAGTAAGTCCTGCACTATCTGCGAGCATCTACCCCAATCCAATGCATGGTATCACCAATATAGAAATCCAAGCTACCGCAAAGAGTGCAGTTGATGTTAGCATTTTCAACCTAAAGGGGCAATTGGTTAAAGAATTGGTTTCTAGCGAGATATCCAAGGGAAACAACACCTTTATCTGGGATGGGAAAGCTAATGATGGACGACCTGTAGCTAAAGGTATATACTTCTGTAGGATAATATCACCAAACAATCTATTGACAAAGAAGCTGATAGTTTTAGATTAAGCATAGTCAATGAACTTGTCCATCGGGTGGGGTAGTCTCCACCCGATGGAATGAAAACAATAAGGGGAAATAAGTATGCTGACAACAAGACTGAATGGCAGTAGACCGACGCAGAATACAAGCATAGTCATATGGGTAATGCTATTCATTGCCATTTCGGTATTGCATATTGGCAGCATAAGTGCTGAAGTAATCGTTGTGGCATCTGACAACACCGGACAAGCTAACACCATTCAGGCCGGCATTAATCTGGCTGCGGTTGGTGATACGGTGTTAATCTCCCATGGGATTTGGACTGGTGCCGTTGTGATTGATAATAAACCGATAACAATTGGGAGTTATTTCATAATTGATGGCGATTCCACCCATATCAGCCAGACCATTATTGACGGTGAGGATACCAGAACCGGTATTATAATTCAAAACTGTAGCGGTGCTGTTGATACCTTAAAAGTGATTGGACTTACAATCACGAATTGCCGTAGTAATTGGTATCCTGATACATCTGATTATTCAGTTGGAGGAGGCATAGGTATCCGTTCGTCTGATGCAAAAGTTATCAGATGTAAAATCTTCCACAATAGGGCTTATTATGGAGGCGGTATTGGGGTATATCAAGCATCTGTTTACCTATATGGTAACGAAATATTTTCAAATAGCGCTATTACATCTGGTGGAGGACTGAGTGGAAGAGGGTATAGTAATATGTACATATACTTTGATGGGTATGACCTAAACAGCGTATTTGATAACTATGCCTCGCGAGGTTGTGACATCAGTTATGCATACAACAACTATCCTACTTCTGTTATCCTCAATAAAGGATCTGTCAGTTCTTTAGACCCATATTTCTATTTTTTGCCGGGTCAAACAACAGTAAATGTTCTTCAGCCGATGATTACTCAAATAGACCACGACCTTTGGGTTAGCCCAGATGGTGACAATAACAATAATGGAGAAACACCACTGTCGCCACTGAGAAATATTTCATATGCCCTAGCAAAGATAAAACCCATAAGTGGTATTACTCGTACTGTTCATGTAATGCCTGGAACATATTCACGGAGTCAAACTAATGAGGCTCTTCCCCTTCAACTAAAAAGCGACGTTAACCTATATGGTTCGGATATGGAAAGTGTCATTCTCGATGCAGAGCATTATGGAAGTTTCATATGTGGTAAAGACGCTCAATCAAACCTTTTGATAAAGAACCTATCTCTCATAAATGGTTACTCAACAAACGACTATTTGTTTTGGATGGAGGATGTCGCTAGTGGGCATACGAACAACCTGACTGTAGATAGCATCCACATTAGAGACTCATGGGTGAAGTTTGATGCTTTCAGGATAATGTCTTGTCACAACCTCACGGTGAACAACCTCATCATTGAAGATTCTCAAGTGGGTAATGGGTTCAACATATATGCTTATGAGACAGGTAACTTCTCAAATTTCAGAGTACAGAGGCTTAGTTCAACCAATTATGATATGTATAATTCATCCTGTACGGGTGGAGGAATAGGAAAACCATTAAGTGCAGCAACATTGCAGACCACGATTAATATCTCAAACTTCCTAATTACCGATATTGTTGATACCTCCCAAATCTGGCAGAACATGCCCAGTGGGTTGTCCATTAGTGTGGAAGGTGGCAATTGCGATTTGAATGTTAGCAATTGCACTATAGCCAATAATAGCTCAGTTACTCAGAGTGGAGGATTGAACATAACGCTTGAGAACTGCAATATCCAAGTGTATAATACTGTTGTATCGGGTAATACACCATATGAAGTAGCGATGGCTGCTTTCGATGAATCCTCCTTTGCCGATGTTTCATTCAGTAATTGTATGGTTACCGGTGGTAGTGATAGTTTGTTCCTGCTTTCCGGGGACATCTCTCACACTTGGCTAGAAGGTAATCAATCTGGTGTTCCACTGTTCAGAGGAGGGGATGATATCCACAACCCGCAGTATTACAGCCTTTCTGCCTCTTCTCCCTGCATCGATGCGGGAACACCCGACACTACGGGCTTAAGCCTTTTGCCCTATGACCTGGCGGGGAACATGCGCATCTGGAATAATGTGATAGATATGGGCTGCTTTGAGTTTGGTGCTCCACCTGTGGGAGTTGACGACCCTGTGGTTCCCCAGCCTACCGGGGCTATCTACGCAAGCAACTACCCCAATCCCTTTAACCCCGAGACCAATATCAGCTTCTTCCTGCCGGAAGCGGGCAACACCGAGCTGTGCATCTATAACCTGAAAGGGCAGGTAGTGCGCAGATTGATAAGCTCCCCCTTGGGAGCAGGCACGCACCGGGTGCTGTGGGATGGCAAAGATGAAAGCAACAGCCCTGTTGCCAGCGGGATGTATCTCTTCCGGGTGCAGTGCGGTAAACATCAGTTCAGCGGCAAGATGGTATTGGCGAAATAGAGCATTCTTGGGGCAGACACATAGGGGAAGCCCCTACATCACATTATTCACCTGTTAACCAGCTAACCCGCTAATTTAATCACAAATCTGTCACCAAACCCCAAATCTGTCACCCGCATGGTAAAGAAGGCACGATTTTTGCAAATCCTTTTTGTTGACACAAAGTCCCGTTTGTGTGGGATGGACTAAACTTATGGCAAGCAACAAGTATCGAGGTTTTATGCGCAAGAAATGGAGAATAATCATAGGGATTCTTATTCTGCTGGTGATAATCACCGTGGCAGTTAAGAGCTGTGGCAAGAAGAAAGCGGTGGTTGCGCCCAGCAATACTGCAACCGAGACCGCAACCGTCACCAAAGGGGAGATTCTCTCCCGCACGGAGATTACAGGCGAGGTTCAGCCTCAAACCATTGTGTCGCTCAAGTCCAAGGTAAGCGGTAAGATAGTGAAGTTTTACGCTGCGGAGAATGACTATGTGAAATCCGGGCAGATTATCGCCGATATTGAGCCGGATTACAACCAGGCAAACACGCTGTTTAACACCAAAGCGCAGTTGCAGCGTGCCGAGATGCAGCTTGCCAATGCACAGAAGGATTTGGCTGATAAAAGCACTCTGCTGGAGAAGAAATACATCTCCCAAGAGGAGTTTGACAAGGCATCGGACGCTTTGAAGACCGCTAAGATTGAGTTTGCCCAGGCCAGCAGCCAATACGAAATGATTCGCGATCTGGATGTTCCGGGCAAGGTTACCCATGTGTATGCCACCTCCAGCGGAGTGGTTATCGAGCGTAACATCAACGAAGGTGAGATGGTGCAATCCAGCATCAGCAGCTATGGTGAAGGCACAGTGGTGATGAAGATTGCCGACTTGAACAACATGATTGTGAAGAGTAACATCAACGAAGTGGATATCGCCAAGTTCAAGATGGGCCAGGAAGCGGAGATAAATCTGGATGCCCTGCCATATAAGCAGTTCAGCGGCAGGATAATCAAGATTGCCCCCCAAGCAATAACGGTAAACAATGCCAAGGTGTTCCCCGTGGAAATAAGCATCAATGCGGTGGGGCAGCTTGCCAAACCGGGGATGACGGCGAATGTAACCATCATCGGCGAATCCCGCAAGGATGTGTTGGTTATACCCATCCGAGCAGTGTTTAGCAACGACAGTAACCAGGATATCGTGTATTTGGTGTCGGACACCAAGGCTGCTCCGGCAGCAAAGAAAACTAAAGCTATGCCCGTCTCTGCTCCAAGCGGAGTTGCCACTCCCGTTAAGCTGGGGGCAAATGACCTGCAGCAGGTGGAAGTTATTGAAGGACTAAAAGAAAACGATAAGATATTGCTTAATGAGCCGGGAACGCAGAAAGCGAATTTCGGCATGATGATGTAAGAGAGGAACATGATAAGGATACAGAATTTAAGCCGCAACTTCGGGAATCTGAAGGCGGTGGATAACATCAGCTTCGACATTAAGGACACGGAGATATTGGGCTTTTTGGGACCCAATGGAGCCGGCAAAACAACCACACTGCGGATGCTGGTTGGATATTTGCAGCCCAGTGGCGGCAGCATAGAGCTGGACGGCAAGAGCATCTTTGCCGATCCCTTGGCAGCCAGCAGTCAAATAGGGTATTTGCCGGAGCAGAACCCCTTGTATGATGATATGAGTGTGTCGGAGGCTTTGGCGTATTTTGGTGCCTTGCGCAGCATGAGTAAAGCGGTTTTCAAGGCAAGAAAGGAATTCGTGGTGGCAAACTGCGGGTTGGCAGAAGTGTTGAACCAGCGCATCGGGACATTATCCAAAGGCTATCGTCAAAGGGTTGGTTTGGCGCAGGCAATATTGCACGACCCACGCATCCTTATCCTGGATGAGCCTACCTCCGGACTGGATCCCAACCAGATAATGGAAATCCGCGACCTTATCCGCACCTTGGGCAAAGAAAAGATGCTTATCCTTTCCAGCCATATTATGCAGGAAGTGCAGGCACTTTGCGACCGAGTGGTGATTATCAACAAAGGCAAGATTATTGTGGACGACCAAAAGGAAAACCTGGGCAACTATCTGGAGAATAGCGAAGTGCTGCATCTTGAAGTAGAAGGTGAAGGGATAGAGTTTGGCGCATTTGCAGAGCAGTATGCCGGGCTTGAACTGCAAAGCGAAGCAGTTGATGAAAGGCATTGCATACTGAAGCTGAAACAACCCAAGGGTATGGATTTACGTCAGGATGTATCCCGATATATAAACGAAAAAGGATGGCTTATCCTGGAAATGCGGGTGGAAAAACAGAGCTTGGAACAGATATTCCACCGTTTGACGGGGGAAGATAACAGTGTGCATTTTACAGCACCTCAAACGGATGAGAACATCGAGGAGCAACAATGAGAGCAATTTGGATAATAGCTAAAAAAGAATACCAACTTGCCATGCGCTCCATCTCCACCTACATTGTGCTTACGCTGTTCTTGGTGGTAAGTGGCTTGTTCTTCTCCAATATCATCTTCAAAGTGGGGCTGGCGGAAATGCGCAGCTTGTTTGAGATCATGCATGTGGTATTTGTATTCTACATTCCTGCCATAACCATGGGAAGCATAGCCAGGGAAAGGCAGAGCGGCACACTTGAGCTTCTGTCCACCCTGCCGATAAAGCTCTCCTCCATCATCTGGGGGAAAGTGCTTTCCTGCTTGATGCAGCTTAAGACCTTGGTAGCTTTCACGCTGGTGTTTTTGGGGATAATCGCCATCTTTGGCGAAGGGATAGACTATGGTGCGGTGGTGTGCGGATATCTGGGCTTGATTCTTGCGGGAACAGCCTATATCAGCATTGGGGTGTTCGCCAGCAGTTTACCGAGCAACCAGATACTGGCCTTTGTGCTGGCACTGTTGATTTCTGCCTTCTTCTATGTACTGAAGTTCCTCATTGTGCTAATCCCCATGAACCTGATGCAGCCCTTGATGTATTTGAGTTTCGACAATCACCTTGCCAGTTTTCTGAAGGGAGTGGTGGATACCAGAGACATCCTGTTCTTCCTTGCCGTGACGGCAGTCTTTGCCTTGTTGGCGGAGTTTAACCTGCAAAGCAGAAACATGATGCAGGAGCGCTAGGATGAAGATACTTAATAAGAACAGAAATACCGTCCTAAGCACTCTGTTACTGAAACTGGGGATAATCCTGCTGGTGCTGTTGGTTGCCGGGTATCTGAAGCTGAGGCTGGATCTATCCTATAACAAAGCCTATTCCCTCAGCGCAGTTAGCAAAGAGGCAGTACGCAGCCTGAAAGATAACATGGTACTAAAGATCTATGCCAGCGAAGAGCTGCCTCCCGAAATGAGCAAGCTGGATAGATACTTCAAAGACCTGCTTACCGAGTATCGCATGGCAAGCCGGGGTAAGTTCCATTATGAGTTCATCCGGGGCTTAAGCATGGATGAACTGCGCACCCAAGCCGAAGAGAATGGCTTGAGCAGTATGTTCTTCAACATCTATGAGAACGATAAAACCACCAACAAAGAAGTTATCTATGGGGTGGTGTTTGAGTATCAGGGTAAGTTCGATTCCATGAACCTGCTTCCCCGCATAGAGCCGAAGCTGGAGTATGAGCTAACCCTTAAGGTGCAGAAGCTCTCCAAATACATCCTGCCGGAAATCTCTGTGTTCCGGGATTCGCTTTTCGTGCAATTACCTTCTAAGCGTTATGAGCAAGCCTTATTTTCCAACTATCAGGTGGTGGATACCGACCTGCTAACCCCTCCCAAACAGACGGATGTGATGATCTTTGGCGGAGTGTTGGACAGCCTGTCCATGACCCAGCTTTACAACTTGGATCAGTACGTGATGAAAGGGGGCAAGCTGTTGGTGATGCAAGACAGAGTTGCTACCGACGGCAGTGCTATCTTCCCGTTGGATTCGAATATCTTCCCCTTCCTGGAGAACTATGGGGTGCAGATTGATGAGAATATGGCAATGGATATCTATTGTGACATCCGTCAAATAGGGGTGGAGAACTCTTTGCCTTTCCCCATTTATCCGGTGCTACGCGGTTCCGATCACCCTATAACGCGTAATATTGCGGACATTGTAATGTATCTTTCCAATGGCTTACATTTTGTGAAGAAGGATGGTTTACGCTTCACACCTATCCTCCAAACCTCTGCAACCAGCGGGATACTGGAAGCACCGGACTTCCTTTTGGAAGAGAAGGTGTTCCGCAGCCCGGATCCACAGCTTTTCAGTAAACCTCCTATCACCATGGGGGCTATTGTGGAAGGCAAGGCTAACAGCTTTTTTGCCGCTAAACCCGAGTACCAGAAGCCGGGCTTTGTGAAACAAACAGACAAGTTCCAGATGGTGGTGTATGGCGATAGAGACCTTAGTATTGATTCTGATAAAGAAATCTTTGCCGACCGCAATTACATTGTGCTGAACGCAGTGGATTGGATGCTGAAACGCAATTCCATGATCGCTATTCGCTCACGCCATATGCAAACAAGCATCCTCAACATCCCCTACTATATGCAGAAACACGAGATAGTATGGGGAGATGTAGCCAAGATAGAGCGGAATATCAAGACAGGCATCAAGCTTGCCAGCACCGTTGTACCTTCCTTGTTGTTGATAGGCATAGGGTTGTTTATGGCATTAAGACGCAAGCAAATGCAAGGGTTTAAGAATGAAGAAGAATAAGAAAGCACTGCTGATAGCCCTAATCCTGCTTTTTGTGATATACGTCGTTTTGCGTCTCAAGCGTCCCGAGGAAAAGCAAAGCCCTATCTTCGGGCTGGATTCATTGGCAATTGCCTCCATTGAGATGTATGACATGGCAGATACCTTGAAGCTGCAAAAGACCAAGGGCACCTGGAACCTGCTGTATCCCGTGGTGTGGAAGGCAGATACCCTGCGGGTAGGCGAACTATTCCACAAAGTGCTGATGGCAAAATCTCCCAAAACCGAAATGGGAGTTGGTAAACAAGCAGTGGACAACTTTCAACTGAATGACAGCCAAGCCCTTCATGTAATCATTGGAGACAGTAAGGGCAAGAAAAAGGTGCATGTGCTGTTCAGTAATATGGGTAATCCCTATGACTATTTCCGCTATGCCGGGGATGACAAGGTGTTCCAAATCAAGACCAAGGTGATGAATTCTTTTAGTCCTGATATTGCATATTGGCGGTCTCCGGATGTGGTGCAGCACACAGAAGAAGCCTTGGAAAGGATAGAGGTTAAACATCCCCAAAACAGCTATATCCTAACCCGTAAGGGCAGCAACTGGTTCTTCAAGGATGCGCTAAACGACTTTGCCATACCTTCCTCAAATCTGGCGATTATGAAGATTGTGCACCTCCTGAGCAATCTGGATTCGTTCGTGTTTATCGATGGCAATGACGCGAAATATAAGGATAAGTTCAAGGAACCTGCTTGTGAGGTTACTTTATACCTGTCCAACAAGAGCACCCAGAAGCTCAGCTTTGCCCTACATGAGGACAAGAACTACCTGATGATGATTGATGATGACCCAACCGTGTTGTTCCTGGTCTCAACCGATTCCGTATATCGTTTCTTACGGAGTGCAGAGATATTCAAGCTTAGAGGATACTTACAAGGATGATTACCATCAGCACCGTTACATCCTTGAACAGGGAAACATACACCCAGCTATTAGCTCTTTGGGATGAAGCAGGTATAAGCAACCCTGCCCGTAGCGACAGCTTTGAGGCAATCAATCACAGTTTAAGCAACGGTGGCACTGTGCTAACGGCAACTGAGGGAGAAAACTTATTGGGCTCAGCTTGGCTCACTCACGACTTTCGCCGTCTCTATGTTCATCACATGGCAGTTATGCCCAAGCACCAGAACAAAGGCATCGGGGCATCGCTTATTACCAAAGCGTTGGAGATTGCGCACAGTTTAGGCTATCAAGCAAAGCTGGAAGTGCATAAGGATAATCCATCCGCCAGGCATCTGTATAGAAAGTATGGCTTCACCGAGTTGGATGGGTATATTACTATGATAAAGAGAGATATCTAAACAGCCGCTACGAGGAGTTTAGCATGAAGAAGAGAGTTCTTGTCGCCACCGGTGGAGGTGACTGCCCCGGTTTGAATGCCGTTATCCGCGCCATAGTGAAACGTGCCTCCCGTGAGCATAACTGGGAGATAATCGGCAGCATCGATGCCTTCGATGGCTTGCTGCGAGACCCTATGCACTTGGTTGAACTAACCCCGGAAAAGGTTGCCGGCATACATGTGCAAGGCGGCACCATAATTGGCACCACCAACAAGGGCGGTCCTTTTGCCTGGCCCATCAAGAATGCAGATGGCACCTGGGATACGGTGGATAGAAGCAAGGACTTCATGGATAGGCTTCGCTATCAGAACATCGATGCCGTAATCAATATCGGCGGTGATGGTTCCCAGCGTATTTCGCAACAGCTTTTCGAGCTTGGCTGCCCCATTATTGGAGTGCCCAAGACCATAGATAATGACCTTAGCCTCACGGATTTTACCTTCGGGTTCCAAACTGCCGTGGATATCGCCACGGATGCCGTGGACAAGCTGGTAACAACCGCTGCCAGTCACCACAGAGTGCTCATTCTGGAAGTTATGGGACGTTATGCGGGCTGGATTGCTCTGCATGCCTCCATCGCAGGCGGGGCAGAGGTGTGCCTTATTCCTGAGATTCCTTATGATATCAATAAGGTTATGGAAGCCTTGAACACCCGCATCGACAACGGTAAAGGTTTTGCCAACATCGTTATTGCCGAGGGTGCCATGCCCATCGCCGGAGAAATGACCTTTTCCGAGAACGACACTCCCGGAGCGATGAAGATTCGCTTGGGTGGTGCCGGATTGCGCCTCTCCCAGGAGCTTAAAGATGCTGGCTGCAGCATTGAGATTAGAGAAACCATCCTCGGTCACCTTCAACGCGGAGGCAGTCCCAATGCCTTCGACCGCATCCTTGCCTCCCAATTCGGGGTAAAAGCCTTTGAGCTGGTGTTGGAGCAGAAGTGGGGGCACATGGTGGCATACCGGCATCCAAATATTGTCGCTGTTCCAATTAAAGAAGCCATTCAAGAGTATAACCTGGTGGATACAAAATCTGACCTGATGAACACCGCCAGAGGCATGGGTATCTGCTTGGGGGATTGAGTGTAAACATTATTCACTTTTAAGTTCTGAAACCGCAACCAATTGATTAGGCTGCGGTTTTTTTTTTGCGGGGTTCATTCTTCTCCCCTCCATTTCCTTTAAGCTTCCTTGCAGATTTCAGTATTCATTCTTAGTTGATTCCCTCGTGATTCCCTCATCCGACCCGGGAGTCACGAGGGAGTCACGAGGGAGTGATGTGGCTTGGCAGCAGGTGAGGTGTAGCGAGAAAGTTCTTGACAGATTGCCTTTGCCAATTATCTTGTAGCTATACATCAAAGAGATAAAGCAATCCAAAAATCCAATAACCCTCATTAGGGTTTATTATTTGGCAAAACAACCAAAGTTACCATGCCCAATGGGCTTGAACGCTATCTACAAAAGTGGTTATGAAAATCGCATAAACCACGGAGCAGGATGAATGATTAAAGAAATGGGACGTCTTAACATAGACGACTTTAAGTTTCTGGATGCATCGGTGGAGAAAATCTTCCGTAATGTGGAAAAAGGCAAATTCGCCTTGGCAGAAAAACAAATAATTGAAATCGGCAACACAGCTAACTACTTTGTGCGCGAAGAACTGGGCAAAAGGTTAGCTCAATATTCCGGCAATGGCGAAATGGATGAAATATGCAGTCATTTGCTGGATAACTTCATCTATGGGGTGCGGGCAACCGGACTTTTTTACTTCTATTACAAGCACCAAAGCCGTCCGGAAGTGATAGTTAAAACTATCGAAAAGACCTTTGAGAGTGTGCCTTGGGAATCCGAAACCATCTGTTTTGACATGTGGAAAAAGGCTCCCGAAGTGATGAAGGAACATATGCCCCGCTGGGCTGAATCCCCCAACGAAAAGAAACGTGCCATCAGTATGCATGGCATGGAAAATATAGCCTCACGGCACCCCCAATATATCCTAACCTTTATCTCCAATCTATTGGATGACGAAAGCGAAGAAGTGCAGAAGAAGATAAGCCACATCCTTACTCAAGTGGGACGTCAACGCCCTCTGCAATGCTACAGCAATGTTCGCCGTTGGCTAATCGATGCCGATGAAAAGCGCATCCGCACCATCTGGCAGACCATGAAGAAGCTGGCTAACATCTTCACCCAAAAGAGCAAAAGGGACAAATCAGCAGACTTTATCAACATTACCCAGCGCACTGTTCACGAATGGAGAAACGACCCCAATCACAATGTCTCCAGTATGGGAAACAAGCTTGCCGGGTTAATGAACATAAAAAGTAAGAAATCGTAGGGTAACAAACTTGGCGGAACAGGGTCTTTCCCGCATTGCCATCATCCTTGTAGAGCCTATCTACAGCGGTAATGTTGGGGCAATTGCCAGAATCATGAATAACTTCGGGGTGAGCGAATTGCGCATCGTGGGCAAGGTGCCGGAGAAGAACGACTTTTACCTCGCCATGCACTCCGGGCACATCCTGGAGCAAGCAAAGACCTTTGATACTTTGGAAGAGGCAATTGCCGGGTTGGACAGGGTTATCGCCTTCTCCCGCCGCATTGGAAAAACTAAGCCCATGGACATGAATCCCCGCGAGATGGCACGCTATGTGCACGCTTTACCCAAGCTGAACATTGGCTTGGTGTTTGGCAGAGAAACTTCCGGTTTAACCGATAAAGAAGCGGATTTATGCGAGTTTCGTTGCCACTTCCCTGCGAATCCCGAGTTCCCCTCTATCAACCTGGCGCAAGCAGTGGCATTGGCTATCTGGGAACTGTATGCTTTGCCCATGGACGAACAGGCAAAGATTAACGCCAAACTGCACGCAGTTAGCGGAGAAGAGCTGGATAGCATCCGCAATTATATGCTGGAAGTGATGCAGGCGATAGGCTTCTTCCGCAGCTATGAGAGCACGAATTGGGAAGGCTTCCTGAAAAAGATGATGGCGCAGCTTAACCCCAATAAAACCATGCTGTACAGATTCAGACAGATGTTTAACCGCTTCCATGTGCTGGTTACAGGAAAAGGTCTGGGCTATGGTTCGGAAATTGCTGTCCAAAAGACTGATGATATAACAGAGGAAGCAGGAGAGAAATAACTTACAAACAGAGCTTCCTAAGGTAAGGAGCTTGATGATGGCGAGCAAAAGTGATGCTAAGTTTGCAGATATCCAAAGGGAAGTTGCAGCTTATTGCAGCGAACACGGCGACCCCGTATTGGTGGCGAAGTATAGCCGCTATTTCAGAGAAGGCTATGATGCCTATGGGCTTAGCGAAGAGAAAGTGCATACACTTCGCGACAATATATCCTCCAAGTACAATCTAAACTGCAAGGAAATTATCCGCTTGGGCGAACAGCTTTTACAACCGGGGAAGTATGAATATGGCACGGTGGCGATTCTCCTTCTGATGAAGCAGACCGCAGCCTACGATGCAGATACTCTGCAGGGAGTGAAAAGCTGGTTTGATTCAGGTGTTAACAATTGGGCTCACTCGGACATCCTGTGCTCGCGGGTAACTCCGGTGTTCCTGGAAAAGGGAATTGCCCCTTTGGAAAGCTTTGCCTCATGGCGAAAAGCTGAGAGCAGATGGACCAGACGTGCCGTGCCCGTAACCATGCTTTGCCTGCGTAAGACAGCAAATCCGCAGGAACTGCTCAGCTTCCTTAACCCGATGATGGACGATGCGGAAAGAGTGGTGCACCAAGGTTTGGGCTGGTTCCTTAGAGAGCTGTGGAAATTACACCCGCAGCCTGTGGAAGACTTCCTGCTGCAACATAAGAACCATTGTGCCAGGCTAATTATCCAATACGCCACAGAAAAGATGACTTCGGAGCATAAACTCCGCTTTCGCAAAGATAAGATTAAGAAGGGATTGATATGAAACGCATATTTGTTATTTTGTTAATGCTGATAAGCCTAAGCTCGCTTGTTTATGGCTTGCAACTGGTAGTGCCATTTGAGGTCCCCGCTGAGGGATTTGATTCCATAACTTTAGCTAAGCTTGGCTATGGCAGCACGGTTAACCCCGGTAGTATGCAAATGCCGGTTAAAAGCATAAATGTGTTGCTGCCTCCGGGAGCTAAAGTGTTGGATTATACTATCACTTTAACAAGCCCCAAGCCTGTAATGGGATATGCGCCAGTGCGCAACAATGCCTTTAGTGACGGGGATAAGCTGCTCAGTAGGGCTAATGATGACCGCACACTTCCTGCATCTGTGTATCTTGGGATGCGAAAATGGGGAGAGCTATGCTATGCAGCATTTAATGTTCTGCCGGCAACTTGGGACGGAGCTATGTGGCAATGGAGCCCTTCCTGCACTATAGATATCAGTTTCAGCCAAAGCAAAGCCACAGGCAAGATACCCTCCAGTTTTACTGATAACAGCTTCTTTGCCAACCCCGGCGCAATAAATAAATGGTACACGAAGGACACCCAGCGTAACTATGACATATTGGTGATTGGAACCCCCGAACTGTATGCCGCCATGTCAAGCTGGGTGAGCTTCCGCTTCAATCAGGGCTTGCAGGTAAGCTTCACCGAGATTGCCACTGCCCTCAGCCAGGGAACGGGTACTTCTAATGCTGAGAAGCTGCGTAGCTACTTGCAAAGCCAGTATAGCAGCAATAACTTCTGCTATCTGCTGCTCTTGGGAGATTATAACACCATCCCGGTTGCCTACCTTACTCCGGAACCGGATGGTTGGGACCAAGTACCTTCAGACTTCTTCTATGGAGACCTCAGCAGCAATTGGGATAGCGATAATGACGGGCGATTGGGGGAATACTCCGGCGGGAACCTGAACCAAGACTATGAAGTGGACTTCACCCCTGAGGTGTTTGTGGGAAGGCTTTCCACCAATAGTCCTGCATTGATGGCAAACATAGCAGGCAGGATTGTTGCCTACGAGCAAAGCACAGAGCCATGGAAGCAGAAAAACCTGCTGCCAGCGGCGTATCTGAACTATAATAACGAGCCGGAAGCAGGTTTGTCCGCCACGGACGGTGCGGACTTCATGGAATATGTTAGGGATACAGCCCTGGCGGGACAGCAGAACTTCAGCATGTATGAACAGCTTGGAGTGGTGCCTTCCTATCCGGGTGACCTTGCTCTCTCAGAGGAGAACTTCCGCGAGGTGCTGAATACCCAAAGCTGGGGGATGATAAACTGGAGCGCTCATGGCAGCGGGACATCCTCGGCACGTAAGATATGGATGGACGACATCAACGAGGATAATTTCCCTGATCAGGACGAGATGACATGGATGGGCTTGGTGGATAGAAGCAGCTTTGACAATCTGGATACCAACACAGGAACGGTCATCTTTGCCGCTTCCTGCTATAATGGGCTTATCGATGCTGATGAGCCTTGCTTGGCGGAATACGCCTTGCAAAAGAGAGCCGTGGGGGTTCTGGGTGCCACGCGCACGGGTTGGTATAAGGTGGGTTGGCGCAACCCGGGATGGGGTGGGCTAAGCTCTTACAACTACCATTTCTTGGAGAACTTCCGCCAAACAGGGATGGATTTGGGCACTTCGCATGCCTATACCAACCTGTTACATACTCGCTATTACCTCTTTGGAGATCCGCTGGATTCGGGAGGGATAATATGGCCTGAACTGCAGAACGTATATGCCTACCTGCTGTTTGGTGATCCCTTGATTGGCTATACTCCCAACCCAATCCCTCCCCAAGGAGAAGTGTTGGTGTGGGAACCCACAGGACAGCAAGGCATTGCAGTGGTAAACGCCCTGCGTGAAACTCTCAACATGAATGTTATCTACACAGATAAGCTTATCCCGGATTATGATTATATCCATAACTTTGCTGCGGTGTTCTGTCTCTTGGGCTTAGGCGAGGATACTTACGAGCTTGAGCCTGATTCATTCGAGCATAGCCTGTTAAACAGCTATCTTGAGGAAGGGGGAAGCCTGTATCTGGAACGAGGCTCGATTCCCAATACCATCATCTCACCTCTCTGGGCTAAGCTTGGTGCAAGTTCCTTGCCAAATGCCGTAACTCCCATACAAAGCATCAGGCACCTTAGCTCCAATATGACATGGCAATATGATGCTACATCAACCCTTGCTCAGGCACTTACACCAGCATCTGACTCTGCTTTACCCTTGTTTGCCACAAACAATATGGATCCCATCGATGCCTACCTCTCCATCTGGAACAGCAATGGTTTGTATCACAGTATTGCTTCATCCTTCTCGCTTGCAAGAGTGTTGGAGGGAGAAAATAGCCTTGCAGATATGCTGAGTATTGTGTGTGACACTTTGGGAATTAGCACGGGTAACCCATCTTCTGTGCAGGATGAAACTAATATCATGCCCATCCGGAGGGTGAGTTCATATCCCAATCCCGGAAGGGGAACTGTGCACTTTGCTCTTAGTAACATCAAGGGAGTGCCCATTGAACTGAATATCTATAACATCAAGGGGCAATTGGTGAGAGGCTTGGCTTCCCCTGCAGGTTCCTCCGATACAATCCGGTTACTATGGGATTGCCGTGATTCCGCCGGTAGAGCTTGTGGTAGTGGAATATACCTTTATCACGCAAGGGTTGGTGATATTAGTATTAGTGGTAAGCAAATCCTGCTAAAGCAATAGACTTTGTCCTTTTAAGGGAGAGGCTTACACCTTCTGTTTAAGCTTCTCCCTCCAATGCTTCCTGAATCTTGTCAGAGAGTTCTTTCAGGGTGAAGGGTTTGGATATGAAGTGCACATCTGCATCCAATATACTCTGGTGAGCGATAACATTCGCAGTGTAGCCGGACATAAACAGGCTCTTAATCTTTGGGTGAATAGCAGTGATGTTCTTGGTTAAATCTCTGCCGTTCATTTCGGGCATTATCACATCCGTTATCAACAGCTTAATCTCTCCCACATAATCCTTAGCTATTTGAATGGCTTCTCTTGGGTTCCCGGCACAGATGACTTCAAAGCCCATCTTCTCCACCATCCGCTTGGTTATGCGCATAATGGCAGGCTCATCTTCCACCAGCATCACAACACCGCTTCCCTGCAGCACTGTGCCATTGTGTTCAGAGGGTTTGGCTTCACCCGAGGCGTTGATGTAACGGGGGAAGTATATTCTAAAGGTGGAGCCTACTCCAGGCTCGCTGTACACTCCAATAAAGCCGTTATTCTGCTTCACTATTCCGTAGATGGTGGATAAGCCCAGTCCTGTTCCTCTGCCCACTTCCTTGGTGGTAAAGAACGGCTCGAAGAGGCTTTCCAGCAGGTTTTTCTCAATTCCACAGCCATTGTCGCTGACCGACAGACACACAAACTCTCCGGGTAATACTCCGCTTTTACGGGCACAATCCACTTCATTAATAGTTACTGCACTCGTTTCAATGCGTATTTCTCCCACATTACGGATGGCATCACGTGCATTTATACACAGATTAGTTAACACCTGGTCCAGTTGAGAGGGGTCAATCTTGATGTCCCACAGGTCTTCTCCGGGGAACCACAACAGATTAATATCCTCCCCAATAAGCCGTTCCAGCATCTTAAGCATGTTCTGCAAGGCGATATTCAGGTTCAGCACCTGAGGGGCAATGGTTTGCTTCCTGGCGAAGGCAAGAAGCTGCTTGGTGAGTTCCGAAGAGCGTTTACCTGCTTTGATAATCTCATTCAGATCTTCATAGAGCGGGTTATCTTCGCCAATTTCCTCTGCCAAAAACATGGCATGTCCGATAATGATGCTGAGCATGTTATTAAAGTCATGCGCTACTCCTCCGGCAAGCCGTCCCACAGATTCTATCTTTTGCGCTTGGCTAAGCTGTTCCTGTAACCTATCCTTTTCAGCTTCAGCTCTCTTACGCTCGGTGACATCCATGAAGATACATGCAAACTGCATCGGAGCAGGGCGGAAGGCCGTAACCTCGAAATACTTGTCCAATTCTCTTGCATAGCTCTCAAAATGCGCGGGTTCCCCGGTTAATGCCACCTTCCCATATTTTTCGACCCAGTGCTTCTCAATATCCGGTAACACATCCAATACTCTTTTACCGGCAATATGTTCATTCCGTAACCCCGTAATGCGTTCAAAAGCCGGATTTACGGCGATAAATCTATAGTCTATCGGTTCGCCGGCTTCATTACAGATAATATCATGCAGAGCAAATCCATCCAACATTTCGTTGAACAGGATTTGGTATTTGCTTTCTATCCTTCTCTGCTTCTCCAAAGCAATTGCCAAGCTAATCTTACTGTAGCTGAGATTGGATATCATTCCTGCAAGCTTACCATAGTATGCCATTATCGCTTCCACTTTCTGCTTATTCCACCGCGGAACTCTTCTTAGGGCTGCAATGTAATCTTCTTCGTTAAAACCGTATAATCTTGCTTGATTGCGAAATAGCTCTTCATCGACTACTTCATCATCATACATGAATTGCCCGAGGAATATGTTACCCACATGTTTCCCTCCTAACACGATGGGGGTTACTAAATCCCAGAGGTTGTTTTTACAGTGATATGCTTTAAAGGTACCCAGTTCCACACCCTTAGAGAGAACTACATCACTTTCCACACAGTTAAGGCGGGTGGCAGGATTTACGCGGTGGAACTTAGTGCAGATATCTTGCCAGCCGACAGAAATAAGCACCTTACCTTCCACATCCAAAATTCCACATACGGCATTTGTTAATGTATGAAAATCAGTTAGTAGGGATTGAAGTGCATCCACATCCAGAATATGCTCCAGCTTTAGGTCGCTGAGGTCACCAGTGGGATCAGTTATGGCATTAAGCTTGTCGCGGACTGCCGCTTCGCTGTCTTTTAAAGCTTGTTCAGCCTCAATTTGCTTGGTGATGTCAATAACCGTGGTAATGAAGTTTATAAAGTTTCCATCCTTATCCCGGTTGGCGGCAACGCTCATATCACCCCATATATAGCTGCCATTCTTGTGGACATACCGTTTCCTGAAGCGTACAGAATCCTTTTCTCCGCTTAGCAGGGGGCTAATCTCCCTCTCTACCATTTGGATATCTTCCGGGGGAGTTATCTCCTGCCAAGTGTGCGCAACAAGCTCTTTTTCCTCATAACCCAGCATAGCGCAAAAAGCAGGATTAACCCTTATCTCTCCGTTTGGTTGGGTGATGGATTTTCCCACATTAGAGCCATCAAAGATCTTCTTGAACATCAGTTCGCTTGCTCGTAAGGCATCGTCCAAGGCGATTTTTTCGCTGATGTCTCTTGCTGAGGCGAAAAAATACTCGCCGTGGAGGGATGTACGCCATTCCATCCAATGAAAGCTGCCATTGCGTGCCCGTATCCTATTGTTGAAGTTGAGCACTTTTTCCCCGCTCCGTAAGCGTTGCATTTCCTGCTTTGTGCTCTCCACATCATCGGGATGGACATAACTTAGGATATTCTGACCCAACATCTCTTCAATAGGGTAACCAAAGGTTTCTTCCCACTGAGCGTTAAGCTTGCAAAAGATACCATCTCCGGTGGTTATGCAAAGCAAGTCCAAAGAAGAATCAAAAAAACTGTTAACCAAGTCTAAACTGTTGTTCGGCATACGGTTATTGCTTACATCCATCTAATCTTCCTAATCCACACATCTCATTAAATTGCTGTTGAAGTCCGCACATTGTCGGGATTTCCTCGCTTTGGCCTTCGCCAAGGCACACCTCACCTAAGCTTGCTTGATATACATACTAAACATATATCTTTCTGAGGCAACTACAATAATTTAGCTCCTCATCCTACTCGCTTGTTATAGATATCCTGTCTGGTATCAATACGGTATCATTACGGACTTATTGCGGACAAACAGCGCAATGAGTCCGTAATGATACCGTGTTTATCCCAAGAAGACAGAGGGGAAATAACAAGAGCCAAATTGGGGAGGCTGAGGGAAGGAAATCAGCGAGGTGTATATAAAAAAACCATATCCCCCTTGTTATACGAGGGATAGGATGCTACCAAGCGATAATCACGGGTGAACTTCACATTTAAGGCAAGTTCTAGTTTGTGGATGAACTCTTGTTTCAATTCTCCAGCGAGAGACAGCAACACTGGTTTTGAGGGGGTATCACTCTTTGCCAGAATGGCAAAATATAGGTCTTCCGTTTCCCGGGACCACAGCACTGTGCCGGGTTCGAAACTGCCAAGGGCATACACCAAACCGGGATGCTTATACACGGCGATTATCCCCTGTTGAGGGGTGAAGCCATAACGCGAAAGGATACCCTCTGTCTGGGTTAGGAACGCCCACTTTGGGAAGTCATATTTAATGCCCTTATAGGCGTTATTCTGCATGTATAATGGTTGAGAACGGTATGGATGCTGCACATATTGAAACAAGCCGAAAAACAGCACATATAGCATGATGTACGCTGCATAGCGGATAGCTTTGGCGGGATAGAATAAACCCAGCAGCAAGCTGAACCCGCCAAGCAGCAGTGAATAGTAGTATTTGGCACCCCAATTGAGCGGGTTGGACGAACCCAAGGCACCCAGATAGGGAAGATAGAGCAGCATACCAATAAGGATTATATAGAGGTAATTGTCTCGCAGGAAACTGGGAACTGCCTTTGCTGTGGTGCTAAGATGCAAGCTGGGGGGAAGTAGCAAATAACCGATTGAGAGGTACACATAGAACAACAGGAACCCGGAGAGCAGCATCTCACCCTGCAGATGGGAGTATAAGCCGGTGGCGGTTACATAGAGCAGCATCCCCAGGGCTGCCAAGGATGCCGTTAGCTTCATGCCTTTGTTTCCGGTGAGGAGGGTGATGCGTGCCAGCAGCAGCACAACGAGAGCTTGCAACATGGCGTATAGGTTCAGTTTGGCAATATCCATTAAAGATTTGACGAGGAGCTTGGTGTCGTAGATGATATACTTGCTCAGATAGTGGTAGAAATTGCCATAATAGGCTATCATGCCGGGTTGGATAAGCAGATTGAGCAAGGTGGCGGTGCCAAGCCATGCCAAGATGAAGGCAAGTAAGCTCCTTAGCTTATGTTGTTTGGAACATAGAAGGACGACGCTGCCGAGTAGCAATCCACCCAAGGCGGTGGGGAGTTTAACCGCCAAGATGAAGGCAAGCGGGATGGCGGAAATAGCTGAGAACAGGGTATGGTATCTTTCCTTACCTGCAGTAGCCAAGAGCATGGATGCGGCAAAGAGGGTTAGGAGAAACTGGTTTAAGCTGTTGTAGGAAAGCTCGGAAGGAGAGCCGGCATAGGAGGCGATGAATCCTGAAAAAGCCGCAAGAAAGATAAAAGGGAAGGATATCGCTTTACTCCGCCTATAGCTAAGCACCAGATATATGCTGCTGGCAAGGTAAGTTGTGGCGAGGAGATTTATCAGCAACCCAAGAAAACGCAGGGGTATAAGTCGGCGCATGGCTGTGGGAAGGAGGGAGCGGAGGAGGATATGCTCATACATATGCCCGCCGAACTCCACAGGTTGGGCATCCTGATAACGCAGCACATAATAGCCTGCATCACTGAAGTCAAAGGCTTTGTCAAAGCCCCAGATGATGGTGCCCAGTGAGAAGAGGACAAGCAAAATGCCGATGATGGTGTGAAGCGGTTGCTTAGCCAAGCAGCGAACCCTATTTGTCTTTGCGGATAATATAGCCGGGGCGGTTCTTTACCTCGTCGAAGATGCGCAGTAGATACTGTGCCAACACGCTGATGGAAAGGAGGATAAGTCCGCAGAAGAAGGACATGATGATGAGGGTGGTAGTCCAACCGGGAACACGGAAACCGCCAAGTTGGTCTTCCCCCATCAGCTTGAGGATGATGGAGATAACTATCACCACCAAAGAAAGCACAAAGGAACCACCGCCCACAAAGGAGATTAGTTTGATGGGGAAATCTGAGGAGGCATAGAAAGTATCCTTGAACAGTCGAAGCTTCTTTTTGAAGGTCCAGCGGGATTTATGTCCTTTAGTGCTGGGGCGTTCATAGGGTAAGTAAAGAGGATCGAAGCCGAGGCGCATCACCTCGATTAATGCGGAGGTGTTTATGGGGTGGATGCGCTGGTTCAGGATGTCGGCAACTTCTCTATCCACAGCGAAGATATCGGCACCAAGAGGAGGGAAACTGATGTCGGAGAGCTTATTCATAAGGAGGTAGTAGCTGCGGGCAAAAAGCTCGTTAAAGATTCCGTCGTTGCGTTTGCTGCGGAAGGGGATAATCACCTGTGCGCCTTTCTGCCACTCCCGGTATATCTGCACATAAACTTCCAGAGGGGTTTGCCAGTCGTCCGGCATCATGCTCACCAGATCCCCTTTTGCCACAGATAACCCGGCAAAGATGGCGTAGTGAGAGCTGTAGTTGCGGCTGAGGCGGTATGCCTGCACCTTGGGGGATGACGCTTCAAGGGTCTTGGCGATGTTGTAGGAGTCATCGGTGGAGCCGTCATCGATAATGATGAATTCGAACTCTATGCCTTCGGCTTGGAAACCGGAAGCAAGCTTGTGATACACCTGCGGGATGCGGTTGCCACTGTGGTATGACAACAGAATGAGAGAGAACAAGCCTGTTCTCATTGCTTTCCTCCTTGGGGGGAAAATACGATGCGCGACCAATGGTAGTTATAGGCTAAAGTGAAGGGAATAACCATGTAAGAAAGCAGCCAGTTCGGGAAAGGCAATAACACCCGGAATACATATAACATTCCCATGCCCAGGAGCATCCCCGAAAGATACACGGCGAAGTATTGCAGCATTTGCTTGGAGCTGTGACGGCTGCTGAAGGTGAAAATGCGGTTAAGCGTATAGGAAAGCAGAATGGTGGTGATGTAGGTAAGCATGTAGGTAAGCTGCAAGGGTGTGTGATATAGCTCCAAACAAACATATAGGATAAGCATGGAGAGGAGGGTTACCACCACTCCCACTCCGGAAAAGCGGATGAAGTCTCTGACACTAAAGTCCCGCATATTGCTCCAGTGTGGATACAATGTGTTGCAATTCTTCTGTGGCAAGATATGGATTCATAGGTAAGCTGAGGCAGTGTTGGGCAATCTCCTCGGCAATGGGGAAGGAGCAGTGAGACATTTCTTGGTAGGCTTCCTGCTTGTGGGGAGGAATGGGGTAGTGAATCATGGTGCTTACCCCGGCTTGCTGTAAGTGAGATTCCAGGGCTATACGGTTCTGCGTTTGGATAACAAATTGATGCCAACAGGGAATAAGCTCTTCTGCGGCAGGAGAGACAGAGCGAAGCTTGGTATAGGGTAAGATTATCTCGGGATTGTTCACTCCCAGATATGCATTAGCTATATTGTGACGCAACAGGTTGTGGGCATCCAGATGCGGGAGTTTAACCCGAAGGATGGCTGCTTGAAGCTCATCCAAACGGCAATTGTAACCTTTGTAAAGGTTGTGATACTTGCGGCTGGAACCGTAGTTTGCCAACATGCGCAGTTTAGTAGCAAGCTCATCGTCATTGGTTGTAATAGCACCCCCATCGCCATATGCTCCCAGGTTTTTACCGGGGTAAAAGCTGAAGGCCGCAGCATCACCCCAAGCCCCGCACTTGATACCGTTGTATGATGCACCATGTGCTTGAGCTGCATCTTCCAGAACCTTTAAATTATATTGCGAGGCAAGCTTGTTGATAGGCTTCATATCAGCAGGCATACCGTATAAATGAACGGGGATGATGGCTTTGCTGCGTGGGGTTATAGCTTGTTCAATACGTTTGGGATCAAGGTTGTAAGTAAGCACGTCTGGTTCAACGGGGATGGGGGTAGCTCCGCAGTAGCTTACGGCTAACCAAGTGGCAATATAGGTGTTGGAGGGGACAAGAACCTCATCTCCTGCACCAATGCCCCATGCTGTAAGCGCTAAAAACAAAGCATCAAGTCCATTGCTGACCCCTATGCAGTGCTTTACCCCGATGTATGCTGCAAACTCCTGCTCGAAAGCAGCCACTTCCTCGCCCAGAATATACCAACCCTTAGCCATCACTTTGGCTATGGCTGCGTCAATCTCCTGCTTCAGCTCACGATAGCTGTTGCCAATGTCGTAGAAGGGGATATCATGCTTTTGCATAGCGGAGATACTCGTTATAGTCTCTGATGTAGTCACCTTCGTCAAAGTACTCTGAACAAAGAACCATCAATACTGCTCCCGGGCAGAACTCGCATATATCCACCCACAAACCGGGAGCAATGGTAGCAAGATACATGGGGGTATCGAGGGTCAGTTCCTGTGTGCTATGCCCATCACTGATTCGCAACCTGCACGAACCATTCAGACAGATAAAACTCTGGTTCAGTTCTTTATGAGCGTGTCCTCCACGATTAAAGCAGCCATCATTTCCCCAGATGTAGAACACTCGCTTAATTATGAAGGGTAAGTCCTTCTCACCTTCCACAACAGAGAGGTTACCCCGGGCATCGAACATGGTGCTTATTGGCTTAAGCTCTATGTTCATCATAAGGCATATCCGTGATATTTGTCAATAAGGTAGGCAGTGACGGTACTTCTAATATCGTCAGTTCCGGGATGCTTTCTTGATGTACCTGGGTGGTAAATCAGCTCTATCTCACCAGTGGGTCCTTCTGCTCTTCCTACGACAACCCACCCCAGTTTTGCATGCAAACTACGTATGGCAGTATTACTCGCCAATTGGGATGCTGCCAATGGCTTTCCGGCAAGATGCATATAATCATGCATCATTTCTGTACCATATCCTTTGCCCTGGTATTCACCGCTTAAGGCTATGGTATGAGTAGTGAAACTTCCTCTATCTGTAAGAGTAACAAATCCAATCGTAGTACCCGGTTCATCAATAGTCTCGAATAGGTACGCACGCATTTGATGCTTATTTGTCTTCCACCAATCTACCTGATCCTTTAAGTTGCGATAGGGCAAGTCTATTGTCGCTAGCTTTTCCAGATTTTCGTTATAGATTATGCGCATGCTGTCCAAGTGCTTCAATGTCCTAACTCTAACTCTTTTTAACTGAATCTGACTTTTAAGCATCCAATACCCCTCTACCCACAGAGTTCTGCACCATTGACACAACCATGGCATATTCGGGATCATCGGCTTGGGGCATATTATATCCACCATGTCCCTTGAAATGCTGCTTGTAAAGCCGATAATTATGGTTCCCACTGTTTAGTTTTGCACACAACTCCTGCAAGCGAGTTAACAAGTTTACCTCGCATAATTCATCCACCAATTCCATAGCTGCTGCTTGCATTGGGTTGATGAACTCACCCATCAGAAGCATTCTAGCGCTGTGTAATCCTGCTTTGGCTATGATCTCACGCATCAATCCGGGAAGGCTTATACCTTTGGGATATTCAGGGAAACCAATCTTGATTTTTTCGTTGGCATCAATTAAACGATAGTCTGTGGCTAAAGCAAGTACAGCCCCGCTTCCCACAGCATGACCATTGATTGCGGAGATAATCAACTTAGAACTACGGAGGACTTTATAGAGCAAAATATCCAGCAGATACAGAGTGCGGATTGCGCTCTCTTGTTCCAATTTTGCCATAGCTTCAAGGTTCATTCCGGTGCAAAAAGCACGCTCCGACCCCGTGAAGCAGATTATATCCACTTTAGGGTCACTATCATACTTATCAAAGGCTGTTGCTAGTTCAACAATAATCTCTTGAGTCAGTGAATTCTTTTGTTCAGATCTCAAAGTTAGTAAAACAGAGTTATCGGTTATGTAGCTGACAAATACATTATCCATGGTTTCTCCCGCTTTACACCAAGCTTTCCAGATACTCGCCATATCCGCTTTTTCTTATTGGAGCTGCGATTCTTAGCAATTGCTCTTTGCTGATAAAACCTTTCCGATAAGCTATCTCTTCGATGCAGCCTATCTTAAAGCCCTGTCTTTGTTCTATCACCGAGATGAACTGTGATGCCTGCAACAAGGACTCAAATGTCCCCGTATCCAGCCAGGCATAGCCCCTACCAAACACCAGCACATTAAGCTTATTCATCTCCAGATATACTTTGTTCACATCCGTGATTTCATATTCACCTCGGGCAGATGGTTGTATCCTATGGGCAATCTCCACCACACTGTTATCGTAGAAGTATAATCCCGGCACGGCATAGGTGGATTTCGGCTCGCTGGGTTTTTCTTCCAGGCTAAGCACCTTTCCGCAGGAAGCGAACTCCACCACTCCATAACGCTGGGGGTCAACCACGGGATAAGCAGTGATGATGGCTCCATCGGGCTTAGTGCACTCTGCCAGCCTGCTTTGGATATCCGCTCCGTAAAAGATGTTATCTCCCAGGATAAGGCATACGCTATCTCCGCCAATGAAATCTGCACCAAGCACAAAAGCCTGTGCCAAACCGTTGGGAACTTCCTGCGCCACATAGCTGAAGCACATCCCAAGTTGGCTACCATCACCCAATAATTTTATGAAACTTTCTTGTTCGGCTGGAGTGGTGATTATCAACACTTCCCTTATGCCAGCAAGCATTAGCACGGAGAGGGGGTAATATATCATCGGCTTGTCATAAACAGGCATAAGCTGCTTACTGACGGCAATGGTCAAGGGGTGCAATCTGGTGCCGGAACCTCCGGCGAGGATGATACCTTTCATTGTTCCTTACAGGACTTTCAGCTTTTTCCACCGCTAAAAGCCATCTATTATCCTTATAATTATCTTGATATTGCCTTTGTGACGGGAGTCCCCGTAGCTGTCAATTCATTTCTTGTTTGAAGGAGCAGGTAGCATGCGATTTGCATGATGAAGCAGCGTAGCTTTCCTTATTTTCTCTCTTGACGAGGATCAAGCTTTTTGATGAGTGTGCCACAAAAATATAAGTCATCAAGGAGTTCACCATGGATGCTATCATTAGACTTGCTACAGATGTGGACAAGGAATCCGTGATTGGTATTCTAAACCACTATATCCAAAACAGCATGGCGGCATATCCACAACATCCAATGCCCCTGCAAGCATGGGAACCGATGCTTGCTATGTGTCGTGACAACAATCTCTGGGTGGCAGAAATCCCCGGAGAAGGGGTTGTAGGCTTTGCCATGCTAAAGTGGTATATGACCAAGGATAGCTTTGCGCACACCGCCGAAACAGGCTATTTCATCCACCCCGCTCACACGGGTAAAGGCTTGGGCAAGTTGCTTCTCACTGCATTGGAAGATGCCGCCAAAAAGATGGGTGTTACAATGCTGGTTGCCAATATCTCCTCGTTGAACCCCGAAAGTCTTGCCTTTCACAAGAGAACAGGATTTGTTGAATGCGGAACTATCCCGGCAGTGGGTGAGAAGAAAGGTAGCAAGTTCGACATCGTGTGGGTGTATAAGGCTATCGCATAGTCTAAAACAAGCTTCTTCCTTGCTATCATTACATGATCATTGCATAATCATTGCATAAGAAACATGCAATGATTAGGTAATGAGCATGTAATTCAAATGAGAGGATAAGAACATAGGAGCGTTAGCCCATAGGATGTTGGGTGTCTATATTCTGTACTCTAATGATGAAATAGAGCATCCCGGCAAAGCCAAAAGCAGAGGCAGAGAAAAGGTTTATCGCCGGGTTGTAGTTCCACAGCAAGGCTCCCCCAAAGGCTGCCACCGATACCACCACATCGCGGATAAGGTAGTATCTGCCAAAGGTGCTTGCCTTGGCACCTTCAGGGGCAAGCGAGAGTATGAGGGATTTGCGGGAAGGCTCGCCGAATTCTTTTAAGCCTCTAATGATAAACGCAATTATCAGAGCAGGAAAACTGCGCGAGAAATAGAGCACCAAAGGGAAGATGGCAAAGTTGAAGAAAGTGATAGCTACATAAGGCTTACGGCTGCTTTTATCGGCAAGATATGCCACGGGGATATACACCAGCATCGCCGTTAGCATCTCCACCGTGGTTAACACGCCGAATTGAAAAGCGCTCAGGTTGCGATTGTTCATCACCCACACCACCACAAAGGCATAGGGTATCTGCTCGCAGAAGCGGATCAAGATATCTGATACCAATAGATTCTTGAGATTGCGATTGAAGCTATGTTTAATACCCTTGACGTTCTTGCTGTTATGGGGAGAGCTTTTATCCGAAATGTAACGTTGTTGCACCACAAGGGCTACCAACGCAAAGAAAATTGCGGCTAAGAAGGCATATCGCACTCCCTGCAACCTGCCGAAGTGAACGATGAAGAATCCCCCGATTAGGGGACCCAACGCCATAGGAACACGGCGAATAAGGGAATGCAGGGTGATGCCCATGGTCTGTTTATCCTTGGGCAACACTGCCGAAACAAGCTCCATCGTTGCAGGCAGGGAAAGCGATGTCCAGGATAAAAAGAACACAGAGCCTAGCAATACCGCATACCAGCTTGGGACAAGCACCACAATAAGGTAGCCAAAGATAGCCAGAAAGTTGAAGCAGAGTAGTGATTTCTTGTAACCGATTCTTGTGGCAAGCCAGCCACCGGGGTATGAATACAGAGCTGAAAGCAGGTTGTCCATGCCGTTCAGTAAGCCGATTCCTATTGTTGAACCGCCCAAGGCAAGGAGATAGATGGGTAGGAAACGCTCTGCCATCTTTTCGCCCAAACCTACCAGCACCGCCATAATAAGCATAGCAGCCATGCTGGGTCTCAAGCCCAGGAAATCAACCACTTTCTTCATGCTTACCTACGCTAATGATGTCAGCGCTGTTGCAAAGCCTGCAAGGCTTGTTTTGCTTTCTCTTGAAAGCCGGGAAACACACTGTCGTCCAGTGCTTTGATATAGTATTCCTTAGCACGGATAAGGTCGTTGTTAGCTTCCAGGATAAAGCCAATATGGTAGGCAATCTCTCCGGGGAGATTCTCCATTTGCATGGGGATTTGGATGTACTCCATAGCTTTTTGGGTGTAACCTGATAGCATATAAAACCACGCCATACTGTCATGATAATAGGCATTGTTGGGGTCCAACTCCAAGGCTTTTGTGATAAGGCTGCCTGCTTCCTGCAGGGAATCGGGATAGTCCAGTAAACTGAAGCCCAGGTCGTTGAGAAACACGGGATTATCGTGGAAGCGGACCACAGCTTTACGCAGTGAAGAAAGCTTTTCCTGTTCTCTACCCTCAAGCAGGTACTTCGAAATAACACTGGTCCAATCCTCTTCATAGCCTTGGTCTCGGTTCACGAAGTATTCACTAAGCTCGGTGCGAAGTGCTTTGAGTGAATCGGGTGGGTTCAGGAAATCCTTGTGAGCGCTGATGATATAACGCGAAAGAGGGTTATCAGGCAATCGTTTCTCACAGGCTTTCTGCAAATCAGAGTAGTCCTCTGTATCTGCCTCAGCAGAGTTCTGTAGTTTAAGGGTAAAGCGTAGAGTGTGGTACAGCATCATATCGTCCACATCTTTGCTGCCATGCAGTAGGTCAGCATAATCAAGAGCTGTACCCATGGCAGGGGAAAATAGGGACTGACCGAAAAGGAACACTGCAAGTTCGGCAAGTTCTTCGGGCGTGTGTATTGAGTTGGTGGTGGCTTCGCGGCAACGCAGCAGAATGCTGTCGTCAAAACGCATATATGCGGCAAAAGCCAACTCGGCAATGAGCTGTGTGTCGCTTGTAGCAAGGATGGAATCAGCCAAACTGAGAACTAATTTGAGTTTCAGGGTTTTATTAGCCGTCTGCAGGAAATCCTTCATTGCCTCTTTGTCCTGGGGATAAGCGTAACTTGAAAATAGCTTTGCGGCTTCCTCATCATCAGCTTGGCGAATAGTAAGGTCATTCACCATCTTGGCAGTGATTACCGAGGGGTTTAGTGCGTAAGCTTCCTTCATGATGTTCAGAGCTTTGTTTCTATCTGTCATGGTATACATATTAGCACAATAAATGAGGTCATCCGCATTGCCCTTTGCCAGCTTGTAAGCCTGTTGTAAGAGCTTTTCATCAGCTTTTTGTTCATCAAGATATTGCTGGAAGTACTTCTGCAGATATGCTCTGCTGGAGGGGAAACGCGCTACGGACTCATTAATCGCCCATTGCATTCCTGTAGAATCCTGCGCTTCGTAATAAACGCTGTATGCCATCTTAAGCAAGTCTTGGTCGAAAACCATACTCTTGCGAGCTGCATTGAAAGCAGCGGGGACATCCTCGCCGATATCCTGCCCATTAATATAGGCGTAACCGCTGTTTATCAGTATCTGGCGGGGTATCTGCCGGCTATCTATATCTTGCAGCTGTGCCAAGCGATATAACTCATCCGCAGCTTGGTAGTTACCTTCATAATGCATCAGCGAACCGGAAATGTAATAGTATATGGACGCAATTGTGGGATGTGAGTTATCCGGCTCTGCCTGAGGGAACTGTGCCGAGGGTGTGGCACAGGCAGAGAGAAGCAGAAGCACAATAGCCAGAAGGTATATGCGATGCATTACTTAACCTTGAAGGAATTGGAGATGGTGTATAGCTCCACAAGGATGGGCAGTTTATCCCCTGCAGGAAAATATACGATGTTGTCTATCAGGTAGGCTGTTTTGGTGTCAGCATCCCAAAAGGCAAAGCTTTGAAAGCCTCCTCCAATGGCAAGCTTCATGTTCTTCCAAGCGCCTAGCAGTCGGTAACCTTCGTATTTACCAAACTTAAAGGGCTCTTTGCGGATAAGCTGCGCATCAAACTCGTCCCCTTCAAAGTACTTTTGCCCCAGTTCTTTACGCTTGTTCAACACCCAGTTAATATCCAGCTTATTTTCGGGCATGGCTTCGTAATACACAGATACGTACTTATCCGGAATCTCGCGGTTTTGCATCTTGGCACGATAAAGGAAACTGAGGAATCTTCCCTGTTTGTCATTGGAGAATATACGATAGGTGTCGGGTATTTGGATGCTATAAGGGTAGTTATCAAAGAAAGACGAGGGAAGCACTTTACCTTGATAGGCGTAGTAGCCCTGACGTTCGGCAAAGCGTTGTAAGAGGATACTGAAGATTGGGTCTGCTTGCACCGCACCAATCTTGCTAAGGCTAAGAGCATCCTTGGCAAGGAGGAATAGGATAATCTGATCTCGTGAGCTGTGGTTTCTGCTTACAAAAAGGTCACCACCACTTTGCTGAACCCGGGTGATGAAGTCCTTTGCCAGAACGCTTCGCATGTAAGTGGATACGGGGGCGGTGCTCTCCAGATCGCCGATATATACAATATTCTTATACTTGGCAAGGGTGTTTGCCTCTGCAACATCTGTAAGGATGAGGTTGAAGTACTTTTCTGGATACACTATAGGCACTTCCCGCTCGATACCGCTGCGGACGAAAGGCTCCAATGCCTTCCAATTGGCTGGATCGCAGAACACATGTACATCTCTGTCATCGCCCATTGCCAAAGGCTTGGCATGGTCAATAATCTTGTCGAACATAGTGTAACGTTCATTTTCTGCTTTGGGCTTTGAGCAACCCACCAAGAGCAGTAAAGAGAGAAGAAACAGGAGATATCTGCGCATGTTATGCCTCCTTACGACGCGGTATTCTTAGGTAGTTGATACCGCTGATAACAGTGATAGCCGCCACCAACCAGAACCAAATGCTGATGGTAAGTATGACGGTTGGGCTTATCTCTACCGCTGTAGCCCAGAAGACGAATGCTGCAATGATGCCCAGCATCTGCATCACAGTCTTAATTTTACCTAGCTTATCAGCTGCAACCACGATGCCCCGGCGTTGATATACCTCTCGTAATATGGTAACCAGCAATTCACGGGCAAAGATGATGAGAAAGATAATCTTGCTGAGATTAAAAGGAGGCAGCCAACAAAGACCAAACAAGGCAGAAAGCACGAGTAGCTTATCAGCCAAGGGATCCATTATCTTGCCGAAATCGCTTATCACATTATACTTACGAGCCAACATCCCATCCAGATAATCCGTGATTGAAGCCACCACAAAAACGGTAAGGGCATACCAATTGCGCTTATCATGCAGCGATACGAATAGAAAGTACAAAAATACGGGTACCAGTAAGAAACGAAGGATGGTGAGGGCATTAGGAAGGTTGCGTTTCATCTTCACTCTCCACCAAAGTGGGTGCAGCATTGGGATTGATAATCTGCACGGGACGTTCTGCTAAAGCTACTTCATGCTCGAAAGTATGCAGCGTGAAATGGGTGATGAGTGTGCCGATAAAAGCAGCAGCCAGTTGTGCTAGAAACACCCAATAGGGCACCAGCATCGGCAAATGCTGGAGATATATGAACCCAAAGTAACCCGCTATGCTGATGGGGAGGGGGATAAGTAGCATAGACCAAGTGTGTTCCACGCCTTGCTTGTGGTGGCGAATAATATCCACCACGGTATGATGTTTGCCTTTACTGAGAAGCAGAGTGTGCAGTTCGTAGCTTAGTCGACTGAATACGAAGATAAGTAACAGCACGATAGAGGTAAATATGTGGAACACGATGCTGCGCCTGTTTAATACCTTCAATTCGTCCAACAAGCTATTATATGCGGTTGCCTGACTATCGATGTCTGCTTCGCTAATGTGGCTGCGGAGAATGTCCAACACCAAGGGCTTGCTCTTCAAGGCTTGGATGTTTGGCTCAAAGCTGATGGTTATTACAGCGGGAAGCTTATAGTCAGCTATCATTTCCTCACTTAAAGGCAGGTCGTATGCTGTTACAAGCTCATTGGCAGCCTCGGAGGCGGTTTCATAAATGACACTTCTTACTGCAGGGATTGGCTTTATCTCTGTCAAGATGCTTTGCACTTTAGTGGAATCGGCAATATAAGCATACACCGATAGCTTGGATATAGCATCAAGCTTGGATTGAGTACTCAGGGCGTGCTCATAGCCCAAATACTGCCATGCGCCGAACAGAGCAACGAGCATTACTATAACTAAGAAAAAGCGAGTGGTCATATTTACTGTCCTTTCTCCAGATGGAATATCAGGGAGCTTTTTTCAACTTCGGTTGTGTAAAGGAGTCGCATCTGCTGCTTATAAGCTTCTTGGATAAGTTCCTGTTTGCGAGATGCGGGATATAGCAGCACTGCATGCTTGCCTGCTGATAGGTTCCTCGAGCAGAAAGCTAAAATATCCGGCAGAGTGCAGCAAAGCTCGGTGCGACACATTGCTCTGGATACGTTGGGACTGATTAAGCCGTGTCCCAGCTTCTGCCAGGGTGGATTGGAGATAATCAGGTCAAAGCCCGATATATCGTGGAAGCTTCGCAAGTCCGTATTGACAAAGCTTAGTTGCAGCTTAAGATTCTCTGCATTGGCGATTGCCAAGTGGTGTAGTTCTGCTTGGATTTCCAAGCCGAAGATATCCCACATCGGCATGGCAAGCTTAAGCATCAGGCATAGTATTCCACTACTGCTCCCTGCTTCCAAAACTCTCTGCGGATTGTTGCTAAAGTTCTGTTTGATATATGCATAAAGGGCAGCAGTGGCGGAGCTCACACCCAGAGCACTGCTATCTTGCAATAAACTGTGAGGTGCTTGCATCAATTCTGCAGGCAAGCTGACTTCACGATACATTTGGGGTTCCACCCTCAGCCAATCTCCAGCATTCGGGTAATGCTCTGCTTTGCCTTCTCGGCAATAGCAGGCTCCACTTTGATGAGGTGCTGGTGTTGAAGGAGAGCTTGATACACATGCTCCATAGTAGTCTTCTTCATGTTCTTACATGCTGCTTGGGTAGATAGGGCATGCATCTGTTTTTCGGGATAAAGGTGCTTCAAATACTTGGTGAAGGTGGCTTCTGTGGCGATTATTGCCTTATCTCCCGTCTCCATCCATTTTGCCATTCCCCCGGTGCTCATCACCAGGTCTGCATGGCGCAGGATGTCTTCATCGCACTCAGGATGCGCCAACAGCGTATAATCTGGGTACTTCTCTTTCATGTTTAGCACCTGTTGCTCTGTGAAGCCCCATTGATGCACCGGGCAATAACCATGCCAGGTAATCACTTCTCTACTGCTTTGCGCCCCAGCCCATGCCCCAAGGTTTTTGTCTGGAACAAACAGGATAGGTTTGTCTTCAGGCAATGATTGTAACACCTTCACGGCATTGGAAGAGGTGCAACAGATGTCGCTCTCTGCTTTTACCTGCACACTGGAATTAACATAGCACACCACCGGTGATCCGGGATGACGGCTCTTGAAGTCCCTCAGTTGGGCGGCATTAATCATATCTGCCATGGGACAACCCGCATCGAGGGCAGGCAGCAGGATTTCGCTATTTGGGTTCAGGATGGCTGCTGTTTCTGCCATGAAGCGCACTCCGCAAAAAACTATCACTTCAGCATCCAATTGCGATGCCAATATGGAGAGCTGCAGGGAGTCTCCCCGATAGTCTGCCAAGTCCTGTATCTCCACAGCTTGGTAGTTATGCGCCAGGATAACGGCGGATTTTTCTTCTTTCAGCTTCTGTATCTTCTTCTTTAAGTCGGTATTCATGCTATCCTCATTTATTGTCCGGTATGTCCAAACCCACCAGACTGTCTCTCGCTGGCATCAAGAGTATCCGATTCCACTAATTCAGGTATTGCCACAGGGCATATCACCAACTGTGCAATGCGCATTTTTGCTTCGATGCTAAATGTATCTTTACCCATGTTTATCAGGATCACTTTAATCTCACCCCGGTAGTCCGCATCAATGGTGCCGGGGCTATTCAACACACTAACTCCATGCTTCAATGCCAAGCCGCTGCGAGGGCGAACCTGTCCTTCATAACCTTGGGGGATCTGCATGGCAATTCCCGTGGGAACTGCAACGATATCGCCCGCTTGCAGGTTGACAGGCTCGGTAATATCGGCAAACAGATCGAAGCCGGAAGCATGCTCCGTCATGCGCTGCGGCACTGTGGCAGAGGGGCTAAGCCTGGTAAAAGCAAGCTTCATGATTTGCGGGTTAGCAGGTATTCTGCCAGGATATCCAGCTTAAGGGCTTTCTCTCCTAAGGGAGCTATTATCTGCCGCGCTTTTTCGGTTAATTCTGCGGCTTTGGCACGGGATTCCTCGATGCCATAAACAGAGGGGAAAGTGGCTTTGCTCACTCCGGCATCTTTACCAATGCTTTTCCCCAGCTCTTCCTGCGAGCCCTCGATATCCAAAAGATCGTCCACTATCTGGAACACCAGCCCAATAAGTCTGCCATATTCTTCAATCAGTTTCAGCTCGTTTTCCGGGGCACCACCAGCCAAAGCACCGAAGCGCAGGCAGATATTTATCAAACGGGCGGTTTTATTCTCATGGATATAATTCAGGGTCTTCTTGTCCACTTTCTTGCCTTCGGATTCGATATCCACCATCTGTCCGGCAATCAAGCCCTTAATGCCCACTTCCTGAGCCAACTCACGAATGAACTGCACCCGTAGGGAGGCATCAATCTCAGCTAAGGTTATCAGTTCGAAAGCACTTATCAACAGTGCATCTCCCGCCAGCAAGGCAACCCCTTCGCCAAACATGGCATGGCAGGATTTCTTTCCTCTGCGGTATTCGTCGTCATCAATATCCGGCAGGTCATCGTGAATAAGCGAGAAAGTGTGGATCATCTCGATGGCAGCTGCCACGGGAGTAATTGGCTCCACATCTTCGCTATACATCCCAAATGCCAACAGGGTAAGGTAGGGACGCAAACGTTTTCCACCGGCAAACACGCTATAGCGAATGGCTTTATGTATCTCTTTGGGATATTCATCCTTACGGGGGAGGAATCTATCCAGAATGATATTTACCAACTCCTGCTTCTCTTTCATGTCCTTTTTAAGCAGTATCTTTCTATCCATTTACATCCTCCGAAGCTTTGGGATTGGTTATCTGAGAACTAAGCAGCTTTATCTTGGCTTCGGCTTCTCCCAAACGGCTTTGGCAGTGGTTCAGGTAAGCAACGCCTTCCTCATATAATCTCAAGAGTTCATCCAGCTTGGTATCTCCTCCGGATAGGCGTTCAACAATGCTTTCAAGCTCTTCCAGGGCAGATTCGAAGCTCAAGGGGCTAATTTTATCTGTTATGGCACTCATGATAAATCTCTCCCATTATCTATTTCACGCCTGTTTACAGAGGTTCTCTGTTTTTGTCAATTAGAAAGTGTAATAATTGCCAAAGCCACACCACTTTGGACTTCTATCCTTGCCTCTTCCGCTTCAATTTCGTTGCTGATCCCCCGGCTTTGCTCTTTGCTGATGCACAAACGGTACAGCGAATACTTAAGCCCTAGGGAGTTAACAAACTCCACCTTGTCACTAAGCGGGATCAGGGAGAGGGTATGCCCTTCGTGACCATATAGTGTAGTGGTTTCGTGGATGATAAATATCTGTTGCCTTTCATTTTCTACCCGAAGCTGCACCCCACTATCCACAGCCATCAGCAGGTTTTGCACAATTGCCATGGCATGGTCGAAGCGTCCCTGCATGTCGTTGCAGATAATAATCTCCCGAAAGCCTTGCTCCATAGCCCACCTGATGGCAAGCTCCGTATCAGTTTCTTTCTTCTCGGCAGGATGACGGATAATGGTTGTTTGAGGATACTTTGCCAAGAGTGAGCCCTCAACTGAATCCATATCTCCGATGATGATGCTAGGTTCTAAGCCCAACTCGTTGATACGCTGCAAGCCGCTATCTACGGCGATCAGGCAATCACGGACTGAGATGCTTTCGTAGCGTGATACTATTTGCCGGGGAGCGTGATTTGTAAAAAGAAATGCTTTTGGGGTGGCATCAGCGAGATGCATAGGCAGGTTCGTCTATCCGGTTCAGATAGGCAATGGGGTTTAGCTTTTCCTCGTTCCGGCGCACTTCGTAATGCAGATGCGGTCCAGTTGACCTTCCCGAATTACCCATTAAGCCAATTATCTGCCCTTTGCTTACTTCTTCGCCCACACGCACCAAATAGCTGTAAAGATGAGCATAAACTGTTTCGTAGCCATTCTCGTGATTTATAATCAATCGCTTGCCATATCCTGTGTCATAATCTTGTTTGCTAACAACACCCTTTGCTGTGGCATACACGGGAGTGCCGGCTTGATTGGCAATATCAATTCCATAATGGAATTCAATCTCATTGCTGATGGGATGCACCCGCAAGCCCCAACCATCCGAGATGCGTCCAAAACTGGGGTAGATGGAGGGCATGCTATCCGGGGTTATCTCCCCTTCCGGCAAACCATATACAGTGGCATTGCCAAGCTCTGGATGGGACACATAGGATAGGATATACACCAGCTTCTGTTCCAGGTCATTAATCTGGTTCTTAAGGGCGGGGTCATAGGCAAAATCTGTCTGCTTTGCTCCAAGCTCCGGACTGTAAGAAGGATAAACCTTTTCGCTGGGTTCCGTCTTCACTCGCAGGGTATCCAGCATCACATAGATGGAATCCACCGTGGCAGCATAGAAATCCACTTTGTTGCGCAGACTGTTATTCTCTGTTTCCAGTTGTTCCAGCTTGGCTGTACGTTTGGATAAACCTCTGCCATACACCAAACTGAACACTGAAGAGCCAACTAGCAATACAATGAATATCACCAACGCCGCAAAGCTCCAGCGGGGTAACAGCAGATACCGCTCCTCTCCATCCGGGGTTATTTGATAGCTTATCTTAAGCTTATGCGGGGGTAGAAATTCGTGGGACATGGCTTTCTAAACAATCCTTAATTAAGATTCAGTTGCAGCACTTCGGTGCAAGTTTCGTGCCAAGGGGTAAGCAAAATGGCATCCCGTAGGGGAATCGAACCCCTGTTGCGTGACTGAGAATCACGAGTCCTAGGCCACTAGACGAACGGGACGAATAACAAGCGGTTTTCATAAAATGGCAAAACCAAAAAACTGGCGACCCCTAGGGGAATCGAACCCCTCTTGCAAGAATGAAAATCTTGAGTCCTGACCGATAGACGAAGGGGTCGCAAACTGGTGATCCAGGGCAGGCTCGAACTGCCGACTCTCTGCTTAAAAGGCAGATACTCTACCACTGAGTTACTGGACCTATTTTCGGTTAAGTTTTCTCACCAAATTTAGGAGCCCGGTTTCTGTCAAGGAAAAAGTGGTTGCTTTTCTGCCACATACCACTCATTTACATTCTGTCACGCATTTCTGAAGCATGACTATGGGAGTGTCTTTCCTTATTTGTTGCTATCTGAGTTGTTTGCTGGCTTCCGAGGGCATGAATTAGGTTGACAGATTTGATATTATGCAATTTATGCTTGCGGCTATCTCAGTTTACTTACTGGCACAGCTTGATATAGCCATGTAGTGTAGATTGAATGTTGTACGCTTTTCGATGCACTCATCTAATAAGAATAAGTGGGAGTCCCCTATGAAACAGTTGTTGTTGATTTTGATTACATTGTGCTTTGTTGTGATTAGCTATGCCCAAACCCCTGTATGGCAATGGACTACCGGAGCAACTGTGAGCGGAAGTCAGTTTTGTAAAGATGCTTGCTTTGATAGTAATTGCTAAACTTGGTGGAGAGCTGTAGTGACCTTTGACATTTACAATATGCTTGCTCTAACTCACGCTTGATGCACTACCAAACCTATAAACGGATTCTCTCGCCCTCTGGGGGGATGAATATCTACCGGGGCTGTAATCACGGTTGTATTTATTGCGACAGTCGCAGCAAATGCTACGGTATGCTGCACGATTTCGAGGATATAGAAGTAAAAACTGATGCTCCAGTTATGCTGAGAGAAGAGCTTAAATCCAAACGTAAAAAGTGTATCATCGGCACCGGGGCTATGAGCGATCCATACATTCCCCTGGAAGCAGAACTGCAATACACTCGCAGGTGCCTGATGGAGATTGCGGAGCAAGGCTTTGGCTTAGCGATACAAACGAAATCCAAGCTCATCCTGCGAGATTTGGATTTACTGCAAGAGATTAACCGCAATGCCCGTTGTGTGGTGCAAATGACGCTAACCACATACAATGAATCTCTATGTAAGCTGCTGGAACCGGATGTGTGCGGCACTGCCGAAAGAGTGGAAGTATTACAGATACTGCATGACAATCATATTCCCACCGTGGTGTGGCTGTGCCCTATCCTGCCTTTTATCAACGATACGGAGGATAATCTGCGTGGAATATTGGGTTATTGCCGAGAAGTGGGAGTGCGAGGCATCCTGAACTTCGGAATTGGCATGACTCTGCGCGAAGGTAACCGAGAATACTTCTATGCCAAGCTGGATCAGCATTTTCCATTGCTACGGCAGCGTTATGTAAGGAGTTATGGCAACAGCTATATCCTCAACTCTCCCAATCACAAAAGCCTGATGCGCATCTTCAATGCTTATTGCGATGAGGCTGGTATCTTATATGGTGAGAACAGGATATTTGCATATTTGAGGCAGTGGGAACCGGATGCTGAGCAATTGGAGATTTTCTAAGCCCTTTCTTGGAATCATTGCATGATCATTGCATGTTTATTACGGACAAAACATGCAATGATTAGGTAATGATTATGCAATTCAAGCAAGGAGGTCTATGCCGAAGCGAGAAGAAAAACCTGCTTGATTAAGGAGACCAAAAAAACACTTGACCAATATAAGCATATCTTATATGGGGAAGAATATGATAAAAATGGAGCCAAAATGAACATACATTTTCGTGATGTCCAGACCGGCAGCGTGGAAGCCAGAGCAATTCTGGAGATAGCTGAGGGAGTGTTTTTGAACGAAGTAACCATCTTGAACATTGATGGTGAAACGGTGGTGGAGTTCCCCCGTAAGAGCTTTGTGGGCAAAACCAAACGAACTTTCTATATCGATATCATCACCTTTGAAGATAACGATAAACGCATAGTGTGGGAACTGGAAGTGAAAAAAGCCTATCGTGAGTGGCGTAAGACGAACAAGAAAGTCCTTGTATATGAAGAAAATAAGATAAATGGAGGATCATCATGATCACCGATTTGCAAGATATCCTATCGACCAATATCAAGGGTATGAAGCGTTCCGCAATTCGCGAACTGCTGAAGTATCTTGGAACTCCGGGCCTGATCTCCTTTTCCGGAGGTTTTCCCAGCCCTGCTTCCTTCCCCACGGAAGAGCTGAAAGAGATAATTACGGACGTTATGGACAATGAGGCTGCCTATGCCCTGCAATATGGTGCCACAGAGGGAGATATCCTGCTGCGCACCTTGTTGGTGGAGCGTTACAAAGCCAGCGGCGTGGACATGAGCATCGATAATATGATCATCACCACTGCCTCACAGCAGGCTTTGGATCTCATTGCCAAGATGTTCATCAATCGTGGCGACTATGTAATCGTGGGCTTGCCCTCCTATCTGGGTGGACTTTCTGCCTTCAATTCATACGGAGCTAATATGGTTGGCATCCCCATGGATGAGGAAGGCGAAGACCCCAACATCCTTGAAGCCAAGCTGATAGAGCTTATCGGCATGGGTAAGAAACCGAAGTTTATCTATCTGATTCCTGATTTCCAGAACCCAGCGGGGGTAACTATGAGCGAACGCCGCCGCAAAGAAATCCTGGAATTGGCATATAAGTATGATGTGCTTATTATCGAGGATAGTCCCTATCGCGAGCTTCGCTATGAAGGTACTGCACAAAAGACCATCTATGAAATGGACGGAACAGGTCATGTGGTGCTGCTTGGCACTTTCAGCAAGATATTCTGCCCCGGATTCCGCATTGGTTGGGTGGTAGGACATCCCGATGTGCTGGATAAAATCGTGGTGGGCAAACAGGCAACAGACCTATGCACCCCGCCCTTCACCCAACGCATTGCTGCCCGTTATATCGAGAGAGGCTTCCTGGATCCCAAGATTGCCGAAATCCGCAAGATGTATGCCAAGAAACAACAGAATATGCTTAAGTCTCTGGAAGAATACATGCCCGAGGAAGTAAGCTGGACGCACCCTGAAGGCGGATTGTTCTTGATGGCGCATGGACCGGAAAACCTGGATACCAATGCCATCCTGCTGGATTGTATCAAGGAAGCCAATGTTGCTTATGTTGCCGGAAACAGCTTCTTCTGCGATGGTAGCGGGAACAACACCATGCGCTTGAACTTCAGCTATGAAGATATCGAGAAAAACACCGAAGGCTGCCAACGCTTGGGTGCCTTCCTGAAGAAAGTAATCAAGAAATAAAAATATAACCTGGAGGTACGATGTCCAACAAAGTCGAAAAAGACAGAATGGGCATGATCATTCGTGCGGAAGACACTCCGGAAAAGATGGAAGTGGAAGTTACCGAGGTTAAAGCACCCGGTGATGACGATTCTCCCGTACTGATCTATTACAATTGGTGCAAGAAGTGCGGTATCTGCGTAGCTTTTTGCCCCACCGGCTGCTTGGGAAGAAAGAGCGATGGCTCACCCTATGTGGCAGCACCCGAAAAGTGTATTCACTGTGAAACCTGCGACCGCTTGTGTCCTGATTTCGCCATAACCGGCGCAAAGGACCGTTGAGGAGAAAAGATGCCGAAGAAAGAAATAAAAAGCAAAGCAGCCCCCAAGCCAAAGAAAGAAAGCATCGCCGTGAAACCGGAAAGCAAGCTGAGTGAACTAGAGGCTACCCGCGAGCGTAAGAATGTGCTGATGCAAGGTAACGAAGCAGTAGCATACGGTGCCTTGGATGCAGGTGTAAACTTCTTTGCCGGATACCCGATAACTCCCTCCACCGAAGTGGCAGAAATCCTTGCAGCAGAGCTCCCCAAGCGTGGCGGAACCTTTATCCAGATGGAAGATGAGATTGCCTCAATCTGCGCCATCACCGGAGCTTCCCTCGCCGGAGCAAAGTCCCTTACCGCAACCAGCGGACCGGGATTCTCCCTGATGCAGGAAGGCATTGGTTTTGCCAAGATTACCGAAACCCCTTGTGTGGTGGTAAACGTGCAGCGCATGGGACCCAGCACCGGCATGCCCACCAGTCCCGCTCAAGGTGACATGATGCAGGCAAAATGGGGCTCTCACGGAGACTCCCCGGCAATCGTGCTGTATCCCGCAACGGTTAAAGAAAGTTATGAACTAACTATCAGAGCGGTTAACCTCTCCGAGAAATACCGTACCTGTGTGATTCTGCTGCTGGATGAGGTAATAGGGCACATGCGTGAAGCCGTGAAATTGCCGGATATGGCGAATGTGCGTGTTATCAACCGCATCAAGCCCACAGTGCCCCCACATTGGTATAAGCACTATGACGAGAACCAGAAATATCTCTCCCCGCTTGCCAGCTATGGCGAAGGATATCGCTTCCATGTTACGGGCTTGACCCACGACTCCCATGGCTTCCCCACCAACAAATCCTCCGAGGCTGCCGAAATGATGGCTCGCCTACGCAAGAAGATAGATTATAACATCCGTGACTTGGTGCAGATTGAAAGCTATCAAATGGAAGATGCCAAGATAGCCATCTTTACTGCCGGAATCACTGCCCGTGCTGCCAAGGCTGCCATAGCCATGGCTCGCTATGAGGGCATCAAGGTCGGCTTGCTCCGTCCCCTCACCATCTGGCCCTTCCCCGATGATGCAGTGCGTAAAATGTTGCGTAATGTGGAGACTGTAATTGTGCCTGAACTCAATCAAGGACAGCTTATCCACGAGATACAGCGCCTCACCAAGGACAAGAGCGATGGCAACCTTATCCCCATTCAAAGGGTGGATGGACAGCTCATCACCCCCAACGACATCCTGCGTAAAATCAAGGAGGTAAGCTGACATGGCAAACATACCGCAACGCATAATACACGAATATTTGAGGCACGATAAGAAGTTCCCGCATGTTTGGTGTGCGGGTTGCAGCAATGGCATCGTGCTTGGTGCCATCATCCGTGCTATTGCCTCCATGAATCTGGATAGGGATGACATTGTAATGGTTTCCGGTATCGGTTGCTCCTCACGCATGCCGGTGTATGTGGACTTTAACACTCTGCATACTCTGCATGGACGCAGCATTGCCTATGCCACAGGCGTTAAGCTTCACAAGCCCAACTTGAAGGTTATTGTGGTCACCGGTGATGGCGATTGCACCGCCATAGGTGGCAATCACCTTATCCACGCCGCCAGACGCAATATTGACCTGAAGGTTATCCTCATCAACAACAATATCTATGGCATGACTGGTGGACAGTGCAGCCCCACAACCCCGCACGAAGCGGTTGCCACCACCGCACCCTACGGCAATATTGAGCCGGACTTCAACGTCTGTAACCTTGCTATGGGTGCCGGAGCATCCTTTGTTGCCCGCACCACTGCCTTCCATGTGCAGGAGATGCAGGGGATAATAAAGGACGCCATGGACCATCCCGGATTCTCCCTGATTGAAGTGGTAAGTGCCTGTCCCGTAATCTTTGGTCGTCTGAACAAGAAAGGTGGCGCACCGCAGATGATGAAGGACTTCCGCGATAACTCCATTCCTTTGGCAGCCGTGGATAAGCTTCCCCCCGAGAAGGTGGAAGGAAAGATTATCCGTGGCATCCTTCGCCGTGAGATCCGCCCGGAATACACTGCCCAATATGCTGACTTGGTGAAGCGTGTGCAAGCAAAGGAAGGTGAATAATGGCTATGAACTATGAGATTCGTCTCTCCGGCAGTGGTGGTCAAGGCTTAATCCTTGCCGGCATCATTCTTGCCCGTGCCGCAGTTATCGAGAAGCGCAGGGTCACTCAAACCCAAAGCTACGGTCCTGAATCACGCGGGGGATATTCCCGCGCCGATGTTATCATCAGTGATGATGAGATATTCTTCCCCGAAGCCACAAACTTTAACTGCCTGCTGGCGCTTACTCAGGAAGCTTGCGATGTGTATCTGTATGATCTGCGCGACAATGGCATCCTGATTATCGACACCACATTTGTGAAAAACCTTGCCTTGGCAGCAGAGAACACCTATGAAGTTCCTTTCACCGATATTGCACAGGAGAAGCTAGGCAGCCCCATTACCACAAATATCATGTCTCTTGCCTTCCTGGTGCAGATTACCGGCATCGTGAAACCTGAATCCCTGAAGCAATCCATCGCCGAATCGGTTAAGCCTGCCTTCGTGGACGTTAACTATAAAGCCATGGAGCTAGGCTTCGAGCTTGCCAAGAAGTATAAGAAGTAGGTGAGCATGGTTAAGCGCATCAGTCATATCGGCATCGCGGTTAAGGATTTAGAGGCGGGTATTGCCTTCTATCAAAGCCTTGGCTTGGAGCTTGAAGGCATCGAGGAAGTCCCCTCCCAGAAGGTGCGGGTAGCTTTTCTGCCCTGTGGGGATACACGTATTGAGCTGCTGTGCCCCACTTCCGAGGATAGTGCCGTCGCTAAGTTCATCGAAAAGAAAGGTGAAGGCATCCAGCATATCGCTTTTGCGGTGGATGATCTGCCCAAGGCGCTTGCCGAAAGCGAAGCCAAAGGCATCACCCTGATTGATAAGGAACCCCGACCCGGTGCCCACCAGGCAGATATTGCCTTCTTACATCCCAAATCCAGCATGGGTGTGTTGCTGGAGCTTTGCAAAGAGAAACACTAAATATACAATAGCTATAAAGCAAAGGTGCGGGTTATCAGCCCGCACCTTTTATTATATCAGATCAAGCCATCCCGCTTGAGCAGTGCATCCGGATCCGGCTTGCGTCCCCGGAAGGCAACAAACAAGTCCATGGGATGGAACGAGTTCCCACGCGAGAGGATATACTTTTTGAAGTTATCCGCCACTTCTTGGTTAAAGATTCCCTTTTCTTCAAAGAGGCTCCAGGCATCGGCTTCCAGGGCTTCTGCCCATTTGTAGCTGTAATATCCTGCAGAGTATCCACCCGCAAAGATATGCGAGAAGGCGCAGGAGATATTGGTTCCTTCCACGACAGGCATCAGGCGGAAGCGTTCAGTTACTTCTTTCTCGAAGGCATCCACATCCTTGATGGCTTCAGGATCGGCAGTGTGCCAGGCAAAGTCCATCATCGCATAACGCAACTGCGTGATATTGGCAATGCCGGATTGGAAGTTCTTGGCGGCAATAACCTTATCCAGCAGCTCTTTGGGCAGGGCTTCCCCGGTTTGATAGTGCTTGGCAAAGAGATTCAATGCCTCCTCTTCCATCAACCAGTTTTCCATTATCTGTGAGGGTAGTTCCACAAAGTCCCACAGCACACTGGTGCCGGAAAGTCCTTTGTAATAACCATCCGCCAGCAGGGAATGCAAGGCATGCCCAAACTCGTGGAATATGGTGCGGGCTTCGCTGAGGGTTAAAAGCGAGGGTTGCTCATCCGTGGAGGGGGTAAGCGACGCCACGATGCTCACCATGGGGCGCATCATTCCGTTGCGATGCAATCCCTGTCCCTGGAAGGAGGTCTTCCAAGCTCCGCCTCGTTTGGTTTCCCGGGGGAATAAATCCATATACATCAAGCCCAGATAGTTATCGTTCTTATCCCATACTTCCCAAGTGGTTACATCCTCATGATACACCGGAACGTCAAACACCTGCTTCACTTTGATGCCATAAATCTTGCCCGTAACCACGAATAGGCCTTCCACCACATTCTCAACTTTGAACCAAGGTCTAAGCTCTTCGGGATCATAGGCATAGCGTTGTTCTTTAAGCTTGTTGGAGTAATAGCTCATATCCCAGGGCATCAGCTCTTCCAAGCCGTCCAGTTCGCGGGCAAAGTTGCGCACTTCGTCCACTTCCTTCATTGCTGCGGGATAGGCAACGGTGTATATCTTTTCCAGAAAGTCGCGGGCTGTGGTAAAGGACTCCGCCATTCTGTCGGACAGCACATAATCTGCATGGGTTTTATAGCCCAACAGGGATGCTCGTTCTTTACGCAGCTTGAGGGTTTGGATAATCAATTCCTGGTTATCGAACTCATCCTTGAAGGCGCGTGAGGAATACGCCAAGGATGCTTGCTTGCGAATCTCTCTGTTTTTGCAATAGGTTAGCACAGGGGTGATGCTGGAGGGCTGCAGGGTGAACAACCAGCCGTCTTCCTTACCCTTTTTCTTGGCAGTGAAGGCAGCGGCTTTCAGCGAGTTCTCCGGGATGCCTTCCACATCCTTGGGATCGGTGATGTGCAGTTCCCATTTATTGGTGGCATTAAGCACATTATCGCTAAACTTGGGGCTTAGCTGCGAGGATTCCATGCTTATTTCTGTGAAGCGTTTCTTATCTTCATCATTCAGCATGGCACCGCCGCGAATGAAGCCGTTGTAGGTGCGCTCAATCAGGCGATAACGCTCGGCAGCCTTGATGGCTTCTTTATCCTTCATATCGGCAGGTAACTGGGGCTTTGCTTTTCCGGCAACTTCTGCATCATACACTGCTTTCACCCGGGCAAATATCTGCGGGTCGGTGGAAACGATGCTGCCAAACTCTGCCAGCATGGGGGATATCTGCTGTGCCAAAGCCTTGAACTCGGCATCGGACTCCGCACCCAAGAGGTTGAAATATATGGTGGCTACATAATCCAGCAGCTCACCGTTCAGCTCCAGCTCCATAATGGTATTTTCAAAGCTGGGTGCTTCGGGATTGTTTTTAAGTGCCTCGATTTCTGCCTTTGCTTCTGCGAGGGCATGCTCGATGGCGGGAAGGTAATGTTCGGTTTTGAATTCGCCAAAGGGGATAGCCTTGAGGCGATGGTCATTCTTCGTATTCAGTAAGGGGTTATCGGGTATCATGTTACTTCCTTTGTGGTTATTATTCTTTATTTTACCATCATGTGGAAGCCTGTAAATAAGTCAAGCCTTTCTCTTCACTTCCTTCTCCCAAATTCTATATATTTCTTGTCGCTAGCCCCCTATTCCAATTTCACCTCAGCACCTCATCAATCTTAGGTGATTCCCTCATCCCACCCGGGAGTCACGAGGGAATCACCTGAGAGTGATCTGACATCCGAACAGGAAAACCCAAAGACCCAAACAATGACTCGAAGCGATATTATCGATAACCCGCTACGCATTATTCTGTTTCTGAAAGACCTCAATTTGCTTGACATGCAAGTTGCTCCAAAATATCATAGCCGTAAAGACTGATAGGAGTTTGCCATGTTTTATTGCCCCACCCGGATAATCTTCGCCAAGGATGCACTGAGCAAAGCAGAGGTGCATCTGCAACATATAGGGAAAAAAGCGCTTATCGTCACAGGCAGGCACAGTGCCAAGCTCAGTGGGGCTTTGGACGACCTGTTACAGAGTTTAGAGAAGCTGAGTATCGACTATGCCGTGTATGACGCCATCAGGGAAAACCCCGTGTTGGCAGATGTGATGGAAGGCAGTATGATGATGCTGCGTGAAGGATGCGATTTTGTGATTGGCGTGGGCGGTGGAAGCCCCATCGATGCGGCAAAAGCTATCTCTCTGGCAGCAGCTAACAACTTAGCAGAGTATGAGCTATACAGTTTGGAGAAGTTTAAAACTGCCTATCCTATCGTGGCGATTCCCACTACTGCCGGAACGGGTACGGAAGCAACCCAATATAGTGTGTTGACGGATCCCGTTGCCAAGAAGAAAGCCGGCTTTGGACACCCTTTCGCCTTTCCCAGGCTTGCTATTCTGGATGCCAAATATAGCATCAGCCTTCCCGCTGAGGTTACCCTGCACACGGCTTTGGATGCGCTCAGTCACCTGCTGGAGGGATTGTATAGCAACCAACGCAGCCCGATGCTGTATCCCCTTATTTACCGTGGGATTGGGATGATTATGCAGCAACTTCCGGTGGTGTTGCATGATGGTGGAGATATTGAGGCAAGGAAGCAATTGATGCAGGCTTCGCTGTATGGAGGCATGGTAATATCCCAGGGCAGCACAACTTTGCAGCACTCCATCGGCTATCCCCTTACCTCAGAATATGATATCCCGCATGGGCTTGCCAATGCCATGGTGATGGAGGATATTATGAAGCTCTATCAGCCCTATGTGGCTAAAGAACTGGAAGCTTTGTTTGAGGCTTTGGGACTGGGGAGAGAGCAGTTCTTTGCCTGGCTGGATGCTCTGCCCTTCCGCAAAGGAGTGGCGGTGAGTGACGAGTTTATCGAGCGGGTAATCCCGCAGATTATGGCAAGCAGGAATATGGCATTGAACCCGCTGACAGTGCGGGAAGAGGATATCAGGCGGATACTGCATAGCCTGAAGGAGAAAGCATGAAGGTAAAGGACTTTAATCTGGAGCGTAGCCGTCTCACCGAGCTGGCTATGAACAAGGCAAACCTAAGCGTTAAACGCTTTTATGGGCTGGATAAAGGGACATATGAAGCCGGGGCATTGGATGCCAAAACCAAGGAGATGCTGGGTTTGGTGGCGTCCATGGTGCTGAGGTGTGACGATTGCATCCGCTATCACCTGGGGCAATGCATGGAGCTTAAAGTTACGGATGAGGAGTTGCAGGAAGTTTTTGGCGTGGCTTTGATGGTTGGGGGTTCAATCGTTATCCCGCATCATCGCCGGGCTGTGGAATATTGGGAGGAGCTGAAAAGCCTTACCACTTCTTGAAGATGAAGATCACCGCCAGGATGATGAAGACAAAGCCTACGATATAGTTCCAGCGGAGTTCCTCGCGTAAATAGAGGATGGAAAAGATGGTGAACACCAGCAGGGTGATAACTTCCTGGATGGTCTTGAGCTGGAAGGCATTGAACTGCCCGTAACCGATGCGGTTGGCAGGAACCTGGAAACAGTATTCGAAGAAGGCTATTCCCCAGCTAATCAGGATTACTCTTATTAATGGGGCAGTGGTATGTTTCAGATGCCCATACCAAGCGAAGGTCATGAAGATATTGGAGATTAAGAGTAATAGGATGGTGCGCATCTATAGGGATTAGAAACCACTCAGAGTAAAGCTGTCCAGCAAGCTGTTATCAATGTCCCACACCTTGCATTCCAGCTTTCCGGCTTCGTGTTTGGCGATGATATAATGGTAGCTGAGGTTGAACACCAAGCTATGGGGATTGGTGTTGCCTTGTTCCCGCAGAGGAGCTCCACCTCCACCACTGATGATATAGCTGATACCTTTGTATTCTGAACGCTCATAGCCGTGGTCATGTGCGCAGAAAACAGCTTTTACATTGGTGGAAGCAAGCATCTGGGGAAGCCAAAGCTGCAAACCAAGCTCATCTCCGTGATAACCGGAGCTGAATACAGGGTGATGCATGATGAGAATGGCAGGAAGGGAATCTGCCACAGCTCTCTTTAGCCAGTGGTATTGGGGTGAGCCGGGGCTGAGATCGTCGGTGCTGTCCAATACAATGAACTTGATGCCGTCATAAACGAGGCTATAATATGCGCTGCCCTTCAGCGCAGGGAAGTTATTGAGGAATAAGTCGCGGGACTTCTCGTGGTTGCCTTTGGCAGGATATAGCGGGCAGATATCAGTTAAGGGCTTAACAATCTGGAAGAAGCTGTCATATTCACTCTGCAGGATGCCCTTTTGGTTCAGGTCTCCCGTGTGGAAGGCAATCTCAGGTTTGTGAGCTGTAATGGCAGCGATTACTTTACGGTGGGTGTTTTCATCGCTGCGAGTGTCGCCATAGATGGCGATATCAGCGGTGAGGCTGCTGCATAAAAGGGTAAGGAAGCACAGGAGGATGAAGCCTATGCGCTTCACAATAATCTCTCGTAATCCTTCTGGAACTTTTGCAGGTCTTGCCAGGCAGCAGGTTTCCAGTTGCTGTTTCGCAGCAAAGCAGCGGGGTGATAGGTGGCATACATGGGGATGCCCATAAATTCGCGGGTTTGCTCCCGGTGCCATTGCAGGGTGTTGGTGGTCCCGGTCAGGGTTTGAGCGGCAACCAAGCCCATGGCAAGGATAATCTTGGGTTGGATGATGTTGATTTGTTCCACCAGATAGGGAAGACAGGCAAGCCTTTCTGTCATTTCGGGGTCTCGGTTACCGGGGGGACGGCACTTCACGATATTGGCAATGTACACATCCTCACGGTGGATGTTGATGGCAATAAGCATCTTATCAAGTAGGTTCCCGGCTTGCCCCACGAAGGGACGTCCGCTGAGGTTTTCTTCTTTGCCGGGACCTTCTCCGATAACCATGGCGGTGGCATAGGGATTGCCTTCACCATACACGAAACGAATGCGCCCGGTGTGAAGCTGGCACTTGGTGCAAGAAGCATACTTGTCCTGCAGTTCTGCAAGCAAGGCTGCCCTGTCGGATTGGGTTTGATACAGTTCTTTTATGCCGCTGTTTTTAAGCAGCTCCAGATATTGGAGCAAGGCACTGCGAGACATGGTTTACAGGTCGTCGTTATCGTCGGCAGAGCCGAAGAAGTCGTCATCATCCTCGTCGTCATCATATTCATCAAGGTTATCGCTGGCGATGTCGTCGATGAACTTCTCGGAATCGTCTATGGTTTCTTCGGTGTATTCAAAACCTTCATCGTCGTTGAATGGGTTCTGTTCCTGTTGCATGGCAAGCTCGGCTTCGGCAAGCTCGGCGATATAATCCGGCACTTCGTTATCTGCAACATGTTCCATTGCCATCACGGTAATCTTTTCCGGGAATTTGTGCTTAACGTAGGTGGGGAATTGGTTCAGGCGTTGAGCTTCAAGCTTGGAGAGCAGACAGAACAGGTAGTTCATGTCCACTTTTTCCAGGAAGCCTTCGATCTTTTGGTTTATCATGCTTATTTCTCCTGTGTTAAAAAGCCTTCAACCGGATTCACATATCTATACACCCGGTTTTCTTCGGCACGGATTATGGCTTGAACATCATGCACAGCTTGGGCAAGGTCGTCGTTTACTACAAGGTAATCATAGTGAGGAATATAGTCAAGCTCACTTTTTGCGGTGTTCAGGCGTTTAGTTATTTCTTCCTCACTATCAGTGGCGCGTAAGACAAGCCGGTTCCGCAGCACATCCATGCTTGGGGGAATAATGAACACCTTAACATAGGGCACATCGGTGGCACTGATGAGGGTGGCACCTTGCACATCTATGTCCATAATCACATGCTTACCCGCTGCCAATCTGGACTTAATATAGCTGATGGAAGTGCCATACCAGTTGCCAAAGACCTTGGCATGCTCCAGAAAGTCACCACTTTCGGCGCGCGCAAGGAACTCTTCCTCGTTCACAAAGTGGTAATGGGTACCATTTTGTTCCACACCGCGAGGTTTTCGTGTCGTGTAGGACACCGAGTAGTCGATATTATCACTTACCTTAAGGATTTCGTTTAATATCGTACTCTTTCCGCCTCCCGAAGGTGCGGATAGAATAATCAAGAAGCTTGGGCTTTTCTGTATCAAGCTGCTTACTTGTCTGGTTATGCAGGAATGTTCTTTTGGTAATCTGCGGCGGAAAGCAGGTTTTCCAGCTCTTCCATGTTGCTCATGCGGACTTTAATCAGCCAGCCATCTTCGTAAGGGGATTTGTTGATGGTATCAGGGGCATCTTCCAGATCGCCGTTTCTCTCTTCCACCACGCCACTGACGGGGCAATTGAGGTCTTCCACAGCTTTCACTGCTTCGATGGAGCCGCAAGGTTCACCCGCAGACACTTTGCTCCCCACATCGGGAAGCTCCACAAACACTATATCACCCAGTTCATGTTGGGCAAAATCACTGATTCCGATGGTGGCGATATCGCCGTCTATGCGCACCCATTCGTGGCTTTCGGTATAGAATAAATCGTCTTGGATTAACATGTTTTCCTCCACCTGATTCTTATTAATTAAAAGCCAAGTCTCAAATCAGCCAATTTGTGTCAAGAAGTATGTAACTCATAGCCAAAAAACCGGGTTGAGACGAAGCGATGGGAAATATCTTGACAATATTTCACAGTGCCCGTAGAGTTGGCGTGTGCAGTTTGGACAGTAGTTTTATATGCTTGTCCCAATGGCTAACTTACTATTTTTCATGCCCGAAAGGAGGAATCATGAAGAACAGGTATCGCAGTCTTGTAAGTATCAGTCTGCTTCTTATGTTTGTATTATTCGGCACTTTCGCCTGTGACAAGGACAAACCAACATCCACCACCCCAACCACTCCCTCCGGCTACATCACCGGAACTGTATTTGGACAAGGTAAGGTTCTTATCTCAGGCGTTACGGTAAAGGTCGGCTCGCTTAGCACTATCACAGATTCATATGGTATGTATCTGCTTAGCGGTGTGCCTCTGGGTGCCAATGTTAAGGTTGATTTCGAAAAAACAGGTATGGTCGCTGTCCAGAAAACCACCGTGGTGGAGAATGGCAAGACCGCCACTCTCGATTGCACCATGTTTAGCCCCGTCACCGCTATCATTGCCTCCAATACCGCAAGCGCTATTTATGACGGTGGTGCCGAAGTGCAGCTTCCTGCGGATGCATTTGTGGACGAAAACGGCAATCCCTTCACCGGCTCAGTTAAAACCGAGCTAAAGTACTTTGATCCCACTAATTCCGATTGTTTGAACGCTTTCCCCGGCACATTCACCGGTCTGCTTGCCGATGGCGTTACCGAAACCGCTTTCGAATCCTATGGCTTCCTTTCTGCCAGATTCTTTGATGCCGCCAAAACGGATAGCGAGCTAAACCTTGCCTCCGGAAAGACTGCAACTTTGAAGGCACCCATCCCTTGGACTCTGCAAAGCAATGCCCCTGCCACCATCCCTATGTGGTATTATGACGAAGCAGCCGGAATGTGGAAAGAACAGGGTTCTGCCACCAAAATTAACGGCTACTACGAAGGCTCCGTGAGCCATTTTACCTATTGGAACTTCGACCAACCCATCACTGTAACCAATGAAGCAATCCTTGAAGGATACGTGAAGTGGACAGATGCAGATGGTGATCCTGTAGTGAGTGCTCAACTAGTTGCCACCGGTGTTGATTATTCCGGTTATACACGAGTTTACACAAATAATGAGGGCTTTTTCAGCATCAACGTAAAAGCAAATGCTCAAGTGAGACTTCGTGCCTATCTGGGTCAGAACAGCACCAGCGCAAATTCCACCATCATTACCACTCCGGCAGGTGGGGAAACGCTTGGCAACAACAACCTGTTTATGACGGACGACAGCTTCATCCTCAACGGCAGGATATTGAACAGTGACAATACTCCTTTGGCGGCTTCCTATGGCTATATCAACAAATCCGGCACCAACGAGAATTACGGTTCATTCCAAACTGATTCCGAAGGCTATTTCAGTGCTCGAATCTATCCTCCCAGTGCCAAAGCAGCCGTAAGTGTTATCTTCAGTCACGGCTAGAATACGGATAAAAAGTTCTCCTCTGCCATCAGCTTCAACGAGCCGGCAATCGGTCAGGTTTACACCATCACCAACCCCATCGTGATGGGTGAAGGTGGTAAAATCACCGCTCTCTGTAAAGACGCAAGCGGTAATCTGATTACAGATACCTATGTGAACTTCTTCGTAGAAGGGGGGGGGATGCAGGGAGAGATGTTTGCTCAAGTGGACGCCAACGGCCGTTTTACTATCGCAGAAGCTCCCAACTATTCAATCAATGGTGTCACCGCATCGACCTATTTCAATAGCACCCAATACCGCAGCCAAAACCTGTTAAACCTGAACTTCCCCGGTGCAGGACAAACCACGGACAAAGGAACAATTGTGTTTGTGGTGGACAACAGCAAGTCTAAGTAGCTAACCTATAGATACATAGATTACAGAGCAGGCAGCCATTGCCTGCTCTTTTTTTGCCTGAGAGACTGTGTCAAGTTCCAAAATTGTTGGCTATTTGAGGGGATTAATCAATCTGCAAACGAACCGTTACTATTCCCATGTTATGCAGAATACTGCTCCACTCCAGTTCCTCGATGGCAGGAAAGGTTACCGAAGGAAACAGGCATTCGCCCAATAACTGGGTGAATAGCTGCTGGGCAGAACGCGGCAATTGAGTCCGGTTAGTATAAAAGCCATCCAACTCGGCAAGACGGGTATCGCACAGCGAAGCGAGGTTATACATCCTGCTCATGCAAACCGCCTGCATTTCGGGGAGGATATAGGGATTGTCGGCAAGCTTTGCGGCAACATCCATCCAGCTTTGACGGCAATTCACCAAGCTTTGCCGCACCTCGTTGTATGCCTCTTCACTATAGTCCCACAAGCTATACAGGATAACATTATCCAACTCATACGCCTTATCGCGGTTCAGATAGGGGTGGCAGTCATATCCGCTAACATCATAGTCCAATGCCATCAAGGCACCAAGGATGAACAAATCTATCTGCTGCACCT
>CALDSN010000099.1 GCA_937924555.1 uncultured bacterium
ATAAGATCAAGATCGGTTCAGCTATCACGATCCTGAAAGGATATGCCAGACTGGGTTTGTGTGAATCTCCCTCTGATTAAAGAACTCTGAGACGCTTCTGTGAAGAATGGCTGAGAGACAATCCTGCCATCAGTGGTCAAGCCCGACAGGGAAGCAAGTTCGTGGCAGAGCATATCGTCAAGACCATCATGCGTGACAGCTCACTGCTCAAGGTTGGTGATGTCTGGGTGGCTGATGGACACACTCTGGCTTTCGATATCATCAATCCTCAAACCGGGAAAGCGCAGCGCATGACCATGATCATGGTCTTTGACTGGGCTAGCAGGTATCCGGTGGGAGCGAGTCTGGCACTAACTGAAGATAGTCAGCACATCCAAACAGCCTTCCGCAATGGTTTTCTGAACTGGGGAGCCTTGCCTAAGTTTGTCTATCTGGACAATGGCAAAGCCTTCAAAAGTAAGCTCTTTCATGAGAAGTGGGAAAACCATAATCTAGAAACTGAACTGGGAGGCATCTTCCCCCGGCTCAAGATCGAAGCAGCCTTTGCCGAGAGCTACAATGCCAAAGCCAAGGTGATCGAGAGATTCTTCAAGACCTTCCAGGATCAGTTTGAACGCTTTCTATCCTCCTTCAGAGGTTCATGTGTGGCAGATAAGCCATCCAGTCTGATGCGTAATGAGAAGTGGGCTCGATCCTTGTTTGAAAGCAAGCCGCCCACCTTGAATGAAGCGATGCAGATGATAGCATTTTACATCCGCTACATGTATGGCGAGGCTCCGCATAGTGGATTGGATGGCAAGAGTCCCTGGGAAGTGTTCAGTCAGGCACCTTTACCGAAAGATAGAAAAGTGATACCAGCCGAACTGAACTTCATGATGCTGGCGATGGAGAAAAAGAAGATCCGTAGCGAGGGTATTCGCTTCAACAAACTGCAATACTGGGATATCGCCCTGGTCGATTATGTCGGCAAGGATGTGGTAATCCGTTACGATTATGCTGATGCCAGATGGATACTTGTTTATGATCTGCAAGACCGCTTCATCTGCCAGGCTGAACTGAGACAGACACAGCATCCCTTTATCCATCTCGATAAGACCAACCCAATCCCGCACAGCAATCTGAACAAGGAACATAAGCAGATTCTCAAGCTGCGTCGTACCACTGAACAGAGAGCGAAATTCACAGTTAAACAGACCCAAGCTGTAGTCGATCAGTTCTTGAAGCCTCTGACCAGCATACCGGAACAGAGTGCGATCTTTATCCAGCCACCCATGATCGAAGCTCCTAAACACGATGCAGAGCTATTCATGCAAGCCCTCGAAAAGCAGGTCATCAAGAACCTGCCACCATTATCGGCGAGTAACATCAACCATGATAATCCAGCACCACAGAGTGAGTTCAAACCCGATTACAAACCAGTCACACCTCCCCTGCAGGAAGATGACGATGATGAAATCAAACCACGCAAGAAGAGCTACGAAGAGATGCTCAGATTCATAGGAATTAAATAAGGAGAATACAGATGAAACAAGGAAAACTGGTAAGAACCCGCAACGTAGTGGAAGCTGATGAAGCGATTAATCTGCTCGTAACCCGTCCCAAAGAAGAAATGATGGGGCTTGGGCTGTTCTATGGCAAGCCTGGCTTAGGCAAGACCACTTATGCCACCAGGATCGCTTTACAGCGCAATTATGTGTATCTGAGACTGGAGGCAACCTCCACACCAAAGTCATTCACCATCCAACTGATCACTGGCATCTACAACTACCTCAATCTAGAGTATCCGCCTTTGTATGGCACCACTAATGCCATCTTCCGCAGGTGCATGGATGAGATCGAGAGGAATGAGGACATCGTGATAATCGTGGATGAGATCGATTATGCCTTCAAACAACAGCAACTGCTCGGAACGATCAGGGATATCGTGGATAATACTGCGGCAATCGTGATACTGGTGGGAATGCAAAATGCCCGGGATCGCCTGGCGCAGATCAATGAATACTACTTCGACCGCTGCAACTCATTCTACGAGTTCGAGTCAGCCAGTCTGAAAGACATCACCGCCATCGCCAGGGAAGTGTTGGAAGTGGAAGCGAGTCCGGAGCAGATCAATTCCATCCACTTCAACAGCGGAGGCAATCTGCGTAAAGCCATGAAGATGCTGCACTTGCTGGAAACGAGCATCAAAGCTGAACAAGGTCACTCAGAAACCACAGAGCAAAGGAAAACATTATGCTTAACTCCGAAACTGTCTCCAATCTGATCTCTAAGTATAATCAGCCCTTTACTCCCAGAATGCTGGCAGGCATGCTCGATGGCGATATCAAGGAAGTCGAGCACTTGCTTGGTGATTTGGCGAAGTCGGATAAAGTGCGATGTATCTCTCCTAGTAATTCACTCTATGTGCGAGCCAACCGCTATACCCAAGGCATGGCTCCCGATCCCCGCTGTAAATGGAATTACAACATCCAGACCGCCATGAAGCTGCTGGACATAATCGAAAGCAAGAGCTACCGCTCAGTTAGAGAACTAACAAAGGACTATGGCAGAAGCAGGCAGTTCGTATTCGTCTATCTGGAAGCTCTGGCTTCAATAAGCATCATCGGCATGAATCCGCATGGCTACTACATCAAAACCCGGCTGGGTATAGAACAACTTGGGCGCTATATCCAGCCTGGGATACTGGGTGTGCTTAAGAGGTATTCGGGGATGAGGAATCAAGGTGGTATTACTATAGATATAAAAACTACTGGATAGTTACAATGAGGCACTCTAATGAGGTGTTATTTGTCGACAATGACACTGATGCATTCTATATGTAAAATAGCTATCTCTTTCCTCCGAATAGTCCTGAAAGGCTGGAGGCTATATTCTCGGCGATTTTGGAATACTTGTCTGCCACATCTTGAACTTGTTTATTGAACCTATTTTCTGATTCTTTTAACCGCTGCTGGATGATCTCTTTCTCAGCCATCAATCCTTCAATATTTTTCCTACAGACGTCGATTTGCTTTTGCAACTCAGAGTTTCCGTTTGAAGTATCTTGACCATCAAACGCTCCATGTTCATTAAGGTTCTGTACTGTTCGCTCATTTGTGCTGATATCCATATCAATTGTCGATAACTTCAATTGTAGTAATACCATATCAGTTGCACTGACTTGAAGATATGCACTGTCAGCAGCGACCATATTCGACAATAGAAAATCTGCGTAGTTCCCAATTGTACTAGTGAGTGAACCTGAACTATCATTAGCAGAATCCCTATGCAATTTCTGATGCTCTTCTCTTGGTAGCACGACCAAGTTCTCTGGACGATTATCTAATTTATCACCATTTACATGATGCACCTCATGACCTTCCGGGATCTCGTTCCCTAGCACTTTCTGAGCTACTGCTCTGTGTGTAAAAACCCACCCGTTACCACAATTGAACTGCTTGTAGCCATTGTAAATTCTAGTTTCCATCAGTCGATCCTCCTTTAACTTTAGCCTTATAATGAATTAGGCATCTGCAAACATACTATATAAGGACACATTCATTGTCAACAACAATGTTAGAACAATACTACATTATGCAATGACACAAGAATCTAGCATATTAATCTCAACCACTGCGGACAATACCCGAAAATATCGGTTGACGAATTGGGAAGGTTTCGAAAAGTATAAATCAGCGATGGTTTGTAGTGAAAAGAGTCTAATCATCAGAACCTATACCATTGCCAGTATGGATGTTAGGAGAGATCATGAATGAGATGAGTGACCGTTGGTTATCGGTGAAAGAGATATGCTCATACATGGGCGTAAGCAGTGACACCGTTTATCGGTGGGTAGAAACACACGAAATGCCGGTTCATCGGATGGGGCGTTTGTTCAAATTCAAGATCTCGGAGATCGATGCCTGGGTCAAGGCTGGTGGTGCAAGCCGCAAACTACAAAAGCACGATTCGCAATGACTGTTATTCTGCATAAGCTAACAGCTTACTTACGATTATCATTTGGTTGCAGGACCAATGGGAGGGTTTACCGATGAATGTTTTCGAGCTTAGAGAAAAGCTGATTGCTGATTACTGCTCTTTCGTTAAGGGCTTTATCACAATCAAAGACGATGCGATCAAAGAAATGGTCGCCAATGAGTTGAAAGATGGCTTACTCTGGCCCGATCCACTTATCCAGTTAAGCCCATTTTTCGAGTCTGGTGAATCCATTGAAGAATTGATCAAGTCTAATATTCTGCATCCGCTATGTAAGCAAGTATTCAGAATCAAAAAGGATGAAACTGACTTTGGTACACAAATGCAGTTACACCGGCATCAAACGGAGGCGATCAAACGAGCAGACCAAGGGCTCAACTACATTCTGACCACAGGTACTGGCTCAGGAAAGAGCTTAGCATACATCATCCCTATTGTGAATCACATTCTAAAGACGGGCAGCGGGAAAGGCATCAAAGCCATTATTGTCTATCCCATGAATGCTCTGGCAAATAGTCAGGAAAAAGAACTGAGTAAATTCGTAAATTGGGGTTTTAGCTCCGATACAAAAC
>CALDSN010000100.1 GCA_937924555.1 uncultured bacterium
TTTTTGAGCACGATATCTAGCGTGCAAGCTATAAGATTCAATAAAAACGGGACGGCATATAAACATCGATTATTCCGCCTGTGTCGTCAAAGGTATATGCCGTCCTGTTAGGACTTATCTCTAAGCTTAAACACCCATTTCTATCTAAAATGTCGTCCCGCTGGGACTCTCTCGGGGGGAAGTTGTGTAGTTCACACCTCATTTTCTATCTAAAATGTCGTCCCGCTGGGACTCACTTGAGAATAGGCTGTGTCGATTATGCCTCCTTATTTAGCTAAAAATAGCGTCCCGCTGGGACTCTCCCGGGGGATGTGTTTACAATACCCTACATCTATCTAATTTACCTTCCTGATAGGACTTGCAGGGTGAAAGGGGAGGTGTTATCTATCCAACTTAATGAGCTACCCAAAAGCCCTATTAGTAATCTGCCTATGTGGTTTGCACATACCAACAGCATCACAGCCGTATCCCCTTCTTGTTCATGCAGATACTCGGATATCACTCGTAGGCGCACCTCGGGTGATTCTCTCGTCCGACCCGGGAGTCACCCGGGAGTCACCCGGGAATCACGAGGGAATCACGAGTCGTGCGAATTGGGGGCGAGAAAACGGGCAGAAAGAACACACCAGATTTTGCTAATCAGAGTGATTTAAGATAAATTCCTTGCTTAAGTGGGCAAAATTGCCTAATATATAGATAAACTATGCTGTTTATAGCAAGGAAGGTTGTATGTCACTACCATTCAATGTTAAGCGTATGATAGACACAGAGTTGCATTTCCCCCAGAGGTTTTCCACCATGTTGACCAAGAACTGGGGTCTTATCTTCTTTAACGAAGGGAACAAAGCCTCTCACGACAGTAATCACGCGGTTATCACCGATACTGTGGGGGTGGAAAGTTCTGTGCGAGAGATTGAGTTCTTTTACAAAAGCAAAGGCATATCCCCGCGCATCTATCCCTCTCTGGGGAGTAATGAGCTGGAGCGGTTGATGCCGTCTTTTGAGAAACATGGTTTTCAGGTACATTAATATGACAGCAAATACTTTGTCCACGACCATGCAGGTTCTTTGCGGGAAGTGGACAGCCTGCATATTGAGCGGGTGAAACGGCTGGATATAGACATGATGGAGACCATTGCCGTGGAGTTCGGTGGCGATTGGACGATTAAAGTGGTGGAAAGGCACCTGCTGCATCCCTCATTTCACTTGCTGGGTGGTTTTGTGGATGGTGAGCTTGCCTCGCTTGCTTCGGTGAACATTTTCGCAGGTTACAGCCGCGTGGATGATGTGTTTACGCGCGATAAGTTCCGCGGAAAAGGCTTTGCCGGAGCGATGATTGCGCATCTGGTGAACTACCATAAAGGACTAAGTGACAATTACCTGTATCTGTATTCCGATAATCCTGCAGCCATTAAAATATACGAAAAGGCGGGGTTTTCTCCCGTGCCGCATGAATTTAAGACATGGATGGCACATAAGGACTTGGAGCATATTTAAGCATCGTCAGATATAAAAAGCAGGATTTCTCCCGGTCTTATGACAGAGAGGAATCCTGCTTGTTATATTATAGCTAACTAACTGTTAGTGAACTAAGTAACTCTTCTTTATGATAACTGTGTCTCCGGCACGCATTTTGATGATATATGCTCCCGAGGGACAAGCCTTGCCGTTATCATCCACTCCGTTCCAATATTCTTTAGCCTCGCCGATGCCTTTGGTGGCTGGGGCAATGCTTCTCACCTTCTGTCCCTTGAGATTGAAGATTTCGAAGCCCACAGCGGAGATTTGTTTAAGGGTGTATGACAGCTCAAGAATGCTGGAAAAGGGATTGGGCGAACAGAGCAGCAGTGGCTCGTTGATCTCTGGGGTATTATTGTCCAGCGCAGAACTGCTGTTACTAACATGCCAAACAATATCGGTGGCGATGCTGTCGGTGGAGCTTACGTTACAGCGCACGGTGTAATCGCCTTCTGCAGGGAGCATGCTTTCGAACAGCATGTCGCCTTGTCCTTCCTGTAAAACTTCGTTCACAAACCAGCTATAGCTTACCGCAGCGTTAACTGTGAATGCCTCCACCATGAAGCTGGTGGGCGAAAGGGGGGCATTTTGGATTGTCTGTGTGGTATCGGGGAACACACTGGCAATCTGCAAATCCAGCATGCGTAGCTGATAGATGTTAACGGGAGTGATGGGTCTATCATTAGCGCCGGTAGGCACCACGCCAATTGCCTGTACCACATCCATGCCGTCGATAATCTGCCCGAAAACGGCATAACGCCCGTTTAAATCAGGGGTGGGAACAAGGGTGATGTAATACTGGCTGCCTGCGCTGTTGGGCTGGGTTGTGCGCGCCATGGCAAGGGTTCCGGGACGGTTGTGGTTTAGCAGAGGGCTGAATTCATCCTGGATGGTGTATCCGGGTCCGCCGTAGCCTGTGCCAAAAGGGCAACCATCTTGAATCATGAAGTCGGCAATCACGCGGTGGAATATCTTGTTGTTATAGAAGCCATCGTTCGCCAGGTCTCTGAAGTTATTGGCGGTAATCGGCACAATCTCCTCATACAACTCGGCCGTGAAGCTGCCCATTGAGGTGTGCCAACGGGCAAAGGTGCGAGCCTACACTGTAACGGGTATCAATAAGACGAGCAAGCAAAGTTTGGCAAGAATTTTCATACTATACATCCTGTATAAATCAATCTCACTCACAGGAACCGAGATACCTCAGGAATGTCAAGAGAAACCTCTCTTTTACAACCCGAGATAGTTAAAAGTGTCGAAGAATCCTATATGCGCTTAACTTTGTCGATGGTCTTCTCCTCAAGCTCGCTGTATGGCTATACAGCTATTTTGCTTTGTTACAATACGTAATATATCGATTGCGATGGGTGCCGGATGAATGATTCGCCCAAAGAATCATCTCCTTATGTAGATGGATGGATAAACTGTAATACCCTGCAAAAAAAGGCTGCCGGAAAAAGCAGCCTTAAGAGTATCGTATATAGATTTACATCTTTACGCTGATGTTGATGTTCTTAAATCTGGCAGGTGCCACCCCGTGGGAGAGCTGCATAATCTGCCCGGGTTCGCCTTTTCCGCAGTGGAAGGTGCTGTAATAGCCCCATTCTTCATCTCCGCAGATGGCATCGCAAGCATTCCAGAAATCCTTGGTTATCCCGAAGTAGGTAGGTTCTTTAACGATGCCCACAATCTCTCCATCCTTTATCTTATAGCCGATTTCGGTGGTGAACTGGAAGTTATTGCGGTTGTCGTCTATACTCCAGGTTTTGGTGAAATCCAGATAATACCCGTTTTCGGTGGCTTTAATCAGCTCTGCCAAGCTTCCCTTCCCGGGACTGAGGCAGAGGTTGGTCATCCGCACCAAAGGCATATCATCCGCATAGGAACCCTTCATGTTGGAGGAAGGCTGCAAGCCAAGCATGTGGGCAATGTGACGGGAGGTTTGTTGATCTACAAGAATGCCATCGCGGATAATGTCCATCTTTCTACCCGGCACCCCTTCATCATCCATGGGATGATAACCCAAGCCCTTGGGATCGGTGCTGTCGGAATAGATATTCACAATAGGAGAGCCATATTGATAATTGCCCAGCATTTCCGGTCTAACAAAGGTTTTACCCGCATAGGATATCTCCATGCCAAAGATACGGTCTGCTTCTGTGGCGTGTCCCACAGATTCATGAAGCTGCAGGGCAAGATGTCCATTGCCGATAATAATATCCGCTCTTTCTTCGCTAATCACCGGAGCGGTAAGTAAATCGGTAGCTTCCTTAATTATCCTATCTGTATTCTCGGCAAACTGCTGCTCGTAAAAAAGCTCAAAGCCGGCTCGTCCTGCACTCATGTGACCGGGCCAAGTGCGGGATTGCACTTGTCCGGAATCAGCAGCCACCACCATCATGATCGGAAGGGTGTTGTAGAAAGAAGTGTGGCTATAGCTGCCTTCCGTGTTGGCATAATACTTCTCCTGCCGCATAAACTCGCCGGATACGTAGGAATGCACAATCTTGCCATGCGGGGCAATTGCCAGGGCAAGCTTGCCCAGATAGTCCATCTTCTCCTCTTTTGCCATGGTGAAGGGATTAATCTCGGGTTGATGGTGATATTCTGCCACAGTTGGGCTAAGTGCGGGGAAGCTGACTTTTTCCTTCAAGAATAGCGACCCTTGCATGGCGTTACTTTTAGCTCGGGCAATCAGACGGTCAACAGAGGTGGGGGAGAGGTCTTTGGAACCGGCAAATCCCCAGCAGCCGTTCATCAATACTCGAATGCCAATAGCCGGAGAGCCATGGGAGGAACCATAGTTGCGTAAGTGTCCATTGTTAAAGCTGATACTTTCATTATCGGTGATGCTGATGCGAACATCGGCAAACTGGATGTCTTTATCTGCCAAACGGGCAATGATACTCTTTATCTTTGTTTCCATGTTCTATCCTAAATAGTGTTGGTTGAGGAGGTGATGTTAAAGCCGTTAACCAAGGCATGGGGAGCTTTAACGGTTGAGATGTCGAAGCTCTCGTAGTTTTCGGAGAAAGGTATGGTGTAAGCTCTATTCTCTAAAGCCACGATATGTTTCAAAATGCGCTCGATGCGCTCGGTGAAGCGCAGGTTCATAACAACTTTGCTAATCTTTCCATCTTCAATCAGGAAGGTGCCGTCTCTGGTAAGTCCGGTGAGGGAGGTTTCTTTGGGATTGATGAAGTTCATATAGTGCAAGCTGGAGATGTACAAGCCCTTTTTAACCTTGCCAATAAGCTCGTCCACACTGTCTGTTCCGGGAGCTATCTTCAGGCAGGAAGCGGTGTTGCCGTTCTTGGGTAACCCGGTCTTATAGTGGTAGTATTGATTGCACATGAAACTACGGAAAAAGCCTTTGTCCACAAGCTTGAGGGGCTGATAGATGTGTCCCCCGGAGCCATAATCCATCCTAATCATCTCCGGATCAGAAGGATCGTCAATGATACTTACATGGCTGGGGAAAACCTGCTGGTCAATCTTACCATCAAAATAGCTGCTGTGCTGGTCTAAAGCACGAGCACTCATGCCATAACTGAGATATTGCACAAACTCCGCAACGCATCTTGGGGCAAGAATTACATCATATGTACCGGGCTCTACATCCACCACAGCGTTATCACAGAACTCTATCTTTTTTATCAGCCGGCTACGGAAGTCTTCCAAGTCGAAATAGCGGAAATCATCCCCACCAAATGTTTCCATCACCGTCAGCTGAGTTTTGTTATGCACTGCTTTAATCTCAAGATAAATCGGGGAAGTAGCACTGCTTTTATCCAAGTTGTTACTGTTCATCAGGCGATAGGAGCTGTAGTTACAGATGAAGGTGCCATAGAGCTCAAAATCATACTGTGCTGCGCTTTGTGCCAAAGAGCTGAGGATCTCGGTTTTGTGCTGCAGGCTTAAAGCTTCTATGTTATTCGTGATTTGACGGGATTCCACCAGGGACAGGTCATCCTCCACATCCACGAAGTCCGGGTCTTCCGGTAAGCTGTCGATAATTGAGAAAGCATTCTGTAAGGCGGCATCAATCTTGGCTTCGGTGGGGTCATCGATGCTGAAGCTAAAGGACTTTTTGTTTAAGTATAAGTCAGCAGAAAGGTTTATGTTGTCCTTACTGATGTTGTAATTGGTTTGACTGTGGTAGAAACGGAGGAAATCCGTCTGCCATGACCTTTGAATGATGCTGTACTTCAGCTCAGGATGTTTTTCCAGAGCCAGCTTCAGGTATTGAAGTTGTTCATACATAGTCTATATTCCTTATTGTTTATATCCAGGTGTTGTTGTTATGGCGGCGTTTGGGGTTGGTTACTCTTGGGAGGAAACAACCTGTTTTCAATGTCTTGTGCTTAACTCCGGCAACCATCTCCCCTTTTAAATACACAGCTTGGAAGCTACCATGCAGCTCCGTCTTAGCCCCTGTTGGGGTTTTGATAGCAGTGGAAAGCTCCGGGTTATACAGCACGAAGTCTGCATCAGACCCTGCAGCAATGCAACCCTTCTTGGGGTATATTCCCAGTCGTTTAGCGGCATTCTCACTGGTCATTTTAATGCAGGTCGCCAAGGGGACTTTTCTATTCTTCCAGAATTCGGAAAGAACCCAGAGATAGCTATAAGCCAAGTTCTCGGGTTTGCTTCCCTGAAAAACGGGTGCGTCCTTGGCGGGGCTTATATAGGATGATGTGCAATTGGAAAGTAGATATATCTTGTTGGTGCGGATAAGCTCAAATAGCAAATCCAGAGCTTCTTCGAAATCACAGATTTGTTCCGGGCTAAAGAAACCGGGGTTGAAGATCGGCATGAGGTCTGCTATGCATATGGCGAATGAGATGTCGCTGCGTTTGGAAATACTGTTGATGAATTCAATTGTGGAGAAGGATGAAACTCTGGGGATATGGATGGGATTTTCCTGCATCCTGCGCAGTATCTTTTTGATAGCGTCACGCTGGGCTTCAAAGCTGAACTCCTGATGGTTTTCGTGGTCAAAACCCTGAAAGGAGAAGGCGGTATCGCTCTCGTAGATATCCAGAAACAAATCCATTATCTCGGTGAAGCTGATCTCCGCTATGGCAGGATTAGGAGTTGGAGCAGCCAATGAGATCCCCACGACACCTTTTGCCCAAAGCTCTTGCGCTGCCTCGGCATGGTATGGATAGTCGCTTATATCCACATGTCCCCATAAGGCTGTATCGGTATAGGCATGTTCATCCACCAAAGCTTTATTTTTCATGATGTCCGTGGGATTGAACAAGGGACTATCAGTGTAATAGCTAAGCTCTGCAATACTTGTCCAGCCACCTTCGAGGGCAGCTTTAGTGATAGTGCTTAAGTCCTGTGCAGCAGTTTTACTATCACTCAAAATGTGCAGATGGGGATCAACCCCTCCGGGTAATATTATTAGCCCTTTGCCATCAATTATCTCAGTGCCTTCTTCAAATGGAATGTCATCGGCAGATATTTTGATAATCTGCTCGTCAAACAGGATATTCACCCGCTTAAAAGCTGTGGATGATGTAGGAAGCGATATATTTTGCAGTAGTTTCATATTAGTAAGCCATTATATTCATCCCGGCATCAACATATATTGTCTCGCCGGTTACGCCTGAAGCTAAATCTGATAACAAATACAAGGCAGTTTTCGCCACATCCTCGGGCTCAATATTGCGTCCCAAGGGGGCAGACTTCTCTATCTTGCGTTGTAATTGCGATATTCCGCCAATAGCCGATGAGGACAAGGTACGCAAGGGACCAGCGGAAATGGCATTTACCCGCACCCCTTTCTCACCCATGCTGTAGGCTAAATAGCGCACACTTGCTTCCAATGCAGCCTTCGCTACTCCCATTACCCCATAATTCGGGACCACTTTCTCGGCACCATAATAGCTGAGAGTAATAGCGCTACTTCCGGGTGTAAGCAGGTGCTCTGCTTCCTTCAACACTGCTATCAGGGTATAAACGCTGATATCCATAGCGGTTAAAAAACCATGGCGTGAAGTGTGATGGAAAGGGATGTTCAGTTCGTTGCTTGGGGCATAAGCCACCGAGTGAACCACATAGTCCAAGCTGCTATACTTACCCGAAACCAAGCGGATAAGGTTCTGGATCTCATAATCCTTGGATAAATCACACTGGATGCAATCTGTTACCCCCAGTTCGTCAGCAATGGGCAACACCCTTTTAGCAAGCGTGGGAGAGGCATAGGAAATAACAAGTTCCACCCCTCTATCCACAAGCTCTTTGGCTATTGCGTATGCGATACTATGCTTATTCGCCAAACCCAAGATCAGGGCTTTCTTCCCTGTAAGTTTCATGGCGTATCTCCTTTAAGACGGTAAATCTCTTCTGTAACCCCTTGAAGGGCTGTGCTGTAATCTCCTGATCTAAAGATGAACTCTGCTTTGCGCAAGCATGCCAAAGCTTTGTCCCGATTTCCCCTTTTAGCTTCCACCTGACCCATTAGCCAATAGTCATGCCCCAAACCGGCTGTATTTCCATAACGAAAGTCTGAGCTTATTGCTTTGTCCAGATACGAAACTGCATCTCTAAAAGCAGAGTTCACATAATGGTAATATGCAATGGCATACCACGCGGAGGACAGCAAGTCTGCATCTCCGGAGGCTTTCTTCCTAAGCTGTTTGTTATATGCCTTTGCCAGATTCTCCACCTCATGAGCAAACTTAACTGTGCCGGACTGCTGATATGCCAACGCTTGCAGCTTTGCAGTGGCAATCTGCAATTTGGCACTGAGGGGGGTGTTATCATTGTACACAGCTATCTCGGCAATAGAAGCATAGTCCTTTGATTGTTGCAGTTCGAAGAGCTTGAGGAGTAGCATATAATAGGCAAGCTCAGGAGATACCTCGTCGATAATCTCCTGCATATATTCCTTCTGCTCCAGATAGCTTTTGTCCAGATTCTGCAACAAGGAAATTCGGCAGTTCCCACTCAAACACGCCAAGACCCCATCCATTTTTGCATATTCTTCATACATGCCTTGAGCAACTCGGTAGTAGCTCCCAGCATCTTGATAATTACCCTTGCTTTCAAGCTCCAAGCCGTTTCGGAGCATAGAGTCAGCATCTGTTAATCTCAGAGGTTGTTGCGGTTCTTTGATGGAGGAACACCCCATCATGCCCACAAGGATTATTATGATGAGCAGTTTACTTTTCATTTGGCAACTCATGTATGCGTTGTCCAGGGGGGCTTGAGCCGACCTGGGATGGGCTTATCCCTTTGCGCAGGAAGGGGTTGTTATTAAGGGCTTCCAATGTTTTCTTCGCTTGAGCCAGACTTTGATTCAGGTTCACCAACATCACTCTCAGCTCGGGGTTGTTCACAGTGTCCATGATACCGCTAAGCTCTTCTGTAGCATTACTGAGATTGGTCAAAGTGTTCGAGAGAGGCTTGATCAACAGGTCACGATTGGGGTCGATCATCTTGATGAGTAGAGAATCCGGCTTGGAATAGTTGTCCACCCCGGTTTGTAATCCTTTAATAAGCCCATCAACCTTGTCCAAACGCTGGTTCAGACCTTGGCTGAGATCGGCAAGGTTGTTTACCAAGCGAATTAACACACCGCTTTCAGCATTATGATCCTGGTTCAAATTACGAGAAAGAATCAATAACTGTGCCATTATAGTCTGAGCTTCCACCAGTCCCGCATTTGCCTTCTCTGAAGCATCTGCCATATTAACCAATAGCCTTGGGATTGCTCCCTTATCGCTGTTATTATCCTGATTCAACTCTCTGGTTAAGGTGGCGAGGTTATTGATAATGGAAGCGATGGGGTCGCTCTGCTCCGGAGCTATCTGCCTAAGCTTCATTCTTCCTTCTTCAAAATCTGAGGAGGGAAGCTCTGCCTCAAGAGCAATTGCTTGCTTAGATAAGGGATTGCGGATAAACTCCAGCGTGGTCTTGCCGGTTATGGGATTAGTGTTGCGTACTAATACTGAGCCTTGGACCATGATGTTTCTGTATCTCTTGAGAACATAGAAAAGCAGCTCAATATTGCCATCTTCTTTCAATGTGAAGTTGCGTACTCTACCTACCTCAAAACCTTTATATAAAACGGGGGTTTGGGTAGAGATTCCCAAAGCGTTAGCTACGGTACTTCTGTACTCATACTTCTTTTCCAGCAGATTTTGGCGGATAGCAATGAATATCAGGGCTGCCATCAACACAATCAGCGGGAAACCAACGAAGGTAAGGACAATTTGTTTTGCGTGCTTTATCTTATAGCTCATAAATTTATCTCTATTTCAGGCTGGTATTATACTTTTCAGCTACGCATTTTTGTCAAGCTTTTGCTTGTCTTCCGGCTGAAATATCTCGCATTTACAGCAAATCACCATTGACAATGCCATCGCCTGACCCTCAAATCTATTATTACATGCATAGATACTATGCGCTAATCTGCAGCAGTGTAAGGGGATGGGTTAAAGTGAATGACCTCAGTTATTTCTTGCCATTTCCGAATTGAAGAGAGAAGTCAATCACCTTGGTGGAGATATCCCCCAAGAACTCATCATCGGCACTGGCAATCAGCATTTCCTGCTCATCCATAAGGCTTTGAAGAAAGGTGAGTATCCTCGCCCTCTCAGTTTTATTGAAGAGATAAAAAGGATCATCAATCAGGAGAATCTTAGGTTTCAACATGCATCCTCTGACAAAGCCAAGGAACTTACGCACTGCCGGGCTTACCAAAGCGGGACGTAGGCTAACATCGCAATCCAGATTTAGTCGTTTAAGCCATCTATCAAGCTCACTCTCAAAGGCAGAAACCGGTTCTCCGGGGAAACGCAGCTTCCATGGGAGCTGTAAATTCTCTTTGAGGGTGAGGTTCGCCAGCATTATGCCTTCATCGAAAACAAGAGCAAAAGTGGAGATCAGCCGATGCTGCAGAAAGAAATCATCATAACCAAGCCCATCCAAATACAGCTCTCCTGTTTCAGGCTGCTGAAGCCCAACCAAAGTTTCCAAGATTGATCCCGATACATGCTCGGTGGGATCGAACAATACTGTGCATCCTTCGCAGACGAAATCCAGATTGAAGCAGTTCAATTTGTCGGATGAGCAAACATCACTAAAGCGTATCTGCATCATTGCATCATCCAGAACAGCCAGGAGATTACTATATCGGCAATGATAACCGAGAAGATAGAACTAACAACCGCTTTAATTGTCCGTTGGGGAACTTCAGTTGATGCCCTTTGCACACTCATTCCATGATAGGATGCAGTGATGGATATTATCAACCCGAACAAGATAGACTTCAACAAGCCCATCAGAATATAGTTTATCTTCAGAACCGACATGAAGTCGTTTATAAAAGCTCTAAACTCCAAATGGTTAAAGAACTGCGAGAATAGCCATCCTCCAAGTACCGCCACAATATTGAAATAAAGGGTTAGGATCACCATTGCTATCACTACGCCAATTATCCTGGACACCACCAAATACACTAAGGGAGAGATGCCGAAAGACTTTAACAGATTCATCTCCCGGCTTACTACCATGTTTCCCAACTCCGTGGAAATGGCAGTACCGCTACGGGCTATCACCACCAAAGCAGTAAGAATTCCGCTAAGCTCAATCACCACCACCCGAACCAGAATAATGTGTACCCAAATCCCCTGCCCAAAATTACTGAGGAGTTCATAACCCTGCATAATGACCAATCCACCAATTGCCAAAGCGATGAAACCTATCAGAGGCAAGGCTTCCACCCCCGTAAAGAGTATCTGTCTGGTTATCACCACATTGCTTACATGGCGATTTCCCCGGACGTTCAGTAACTCATATACAGTCTGGACAAAAAATAAAAGAAAGTCCTGAGGGGACTTTCTTTGGGATACTTTACTCATTGAGAGACGGGTTACCTATCTCAGTTATTTCAAGATCACAGTCTTCTTTGTTGAAGTATAGCGATTCCCCATATTAACGGACACAAAGTATGTCCCGTTGGGGGCATATAAGCCATTGTTAGCAAGCCTGTCCCAGTTTAATACCAAAACCTTTCCGCATTGACCTGTATATAAATCACGGACCAAGTCCCCTCCCACAGTTTCAACCACAACACTGATAGGTGTGGTATTTACAGCTTGAAAAACGAGAGAGATGGTGCATTCCTTATCCATGGGATTAGGGCTAACCTCAAAGCTAAGAATGTTATCATTTTTAGCATAGACCATACCTGCAACCAGCAAAAGAGCCAATGCCAATAAAGCGGTTAACATCGTTTTTCTCATATCATACTCCATCTGTTTACTACCTATTAGTATAAAGCAAGTTCCATTCCCAAGTTTACTTTATTCCCTTTGATGCGAGCAATATGGCACCCCAAACACCCGCTTTATTACCGTGATAAGCTTTTACCACCTTTACTTTGCCCCGATTCACCTCAGCGAGAACATGTTCCATATCTTTTTGAATTTCTCCGGGGTTATACATCCCGGCATCCATTCCCCCTCCCCCTAAGATAACATACTCCGGATCAAACATGGTAACATAGTTTACAATAGCAGATACCAAGCACTTATGTCCGGTTCTTATCGCCTCATCCACACGGCTATCATGCAGCTCAAGCAAGCTGCTGAGGCTCATTCCCGCAAACCTGGCATCTTCCAGTTCCAAGCGTCTGCGCAAGCCATCCACCGAAGCATAAGCTTCCAGACAGCCCCTTCTGCCACAATTACATAAAGAACCAAGATCGGAAGAGCACACGTCTGAACTCCAGTCACGATCAGATCTCGT
>CALDSN010000101.1 GCA_937924555.1 uncultured bacterium
GAAAATCTCCAACAATTCCAATCCCAACATATCTGACATCAGTGATGGTATGTTCTCTCTTATCGCCCCACAGCTAATGCTTATCAGCCCCAATGGCGGAGAATCATTGATACGAGGCTCGCAAAACCAGATAAGCTGGACTTACGCAAACGTCACAGGGAGCCTTTTGGTGGAGCTATACCGTGGAGCAACAATGGATTATATAGCAACTATAAGCAACTCTGTGGCTGTTAACTCCGGAAGTTTTACCTGGAATGCTCCATCAGACTTGGCATTGGGGACTGATTATCGCATCAAGATAAGCAGTATCTCTATTCCGACCATAAGTGACATAAGTGACAATGCGTTTAACATCATATGCAGCCCCCCTCCGCTCACCTCTGCAGCAGATATAACGCAGCAACCTCCCTTCATATATCCTAACACCCCTGCTCCATACGAGGTTAAAAGCAAATACTATGATCCCAATGGCGTTAATGACCTGAAGAACCTTTTCTTGCGCATTGTAAACCCATACGACAACAGCATCACACTCTCTTACACTCCTGCTACAAACACATACTCAGTTTGGTCAGGAGCTTCCGGAGCGAACTATGCTAGTCTGGAAAGCGTCAGCAAGAACTATACAACGGATAGCGTTGGCAGAATCGGCTGGGAAGTAACCTGGAAGTTTAAGATATTCAATCCTGCATGGGCTGCCTGCCACAATGAGCTAAGGTTTGCCGTGATGGCGCAGGATGCATCCGACAATTTCAGCAACAACGGAGTATGGCTGGAGAGCAACGAGACAAGTTCTTTTGCTTCCTATGGCATCACCTTTATTTGCAGAGACTACCAAAGCAACACCCCCGATGACAAGTCAGGTTGGCAGTTTGAGATAGCTGAGGCAATCAAAGACAGGCTTGGCGGGCATGCCTACATCGGAAGGTACAATCCGCTCAGCGGTTTGTTTGAACAATATGACGGCACTCCTGATAATCCGGAACACAAAGAGCAGATTCTAATCTTTGACTGGACGGAAGATGGTTCGATGAACTTTGATGGCTATGCCGAGGCTGCTGCTGATGCTGCTTTCGCCGCACTGATGCCCTACTCCACTCTGCGCAACATGAACAACCTGCACTTGATTGGCTTCAGCCGTGGTGCGGTGGTGGTTAGTGAACTCACCGAAAGGTTGCTGAGAAACAATAAACCGGTGCGTCATGTAAGCTATCTTGACCCGCATGATTGGGGCTTCAACGGCATGGATGCTGATTTTGAGGTTAATGCCGGAACCCCCGACCCCTTCTATCCTACCCCAACCGATATCCCCACAGGCATCATTACCCGCGCCATTCTGGGCTGGCAGGATGTGCCGTATATCGAGACAATTTTCCAGCGTCGAGGTAGTGATGACCCGCTGGCTCCCAATCAAGACAGTTGTAATGGAAGAGCTGTACCCGGTACCTCCAACGCTTGTTTCGCCGACAATTACGCAGTTGACCATCCCGGAATTGCCGAGCAGTATCTTAATTCCATCCTCAACTCAAACTACATCTTCTATCTCCGTCCCGGAGAAGATGCAAGCGCTGCCCAAGGCTTCCAAAGGTCTCGCATTGGCAATCTCCGGCTTGGAGCCATGGATGGTTTGCTCCGCACCGGTGAGTCCAGCTTATCGGCAGATTATAGCCCACAATATACTTCATTGTTCAATGGTGATTTCAGCTTTGGAGATGCGGGCAATATCCCCGGATGGAGCTTTCATGGCGGCTGCACCCAACATTGCATGCTGGAGATGGATGCAGAATCAGGAGGCTATTGCGCTATGCTGACCCAATCGGAACAGAGTGATGCTATACTGCGGCATAACCGCTTTTACATTGGGAGAAACAGCGCATATCTGCGGTTCAAGTATAAGGTGGTATCTCCGGGTTACAACGCATCCCTTTGCGTCAAGATTGAGGGGGAAAGCACACTCCTGGAAATCCCCCTCACCCCCACCGGTAATGTATTCATAGAGCGTGAGATAAACATCCAAGCATATCAAGGTAGAGTCGTTACTCTCAGTTTCATCCTTCCCTCTTCGCCCCAAACCCCTGGGGCAATCGTGCTGCTGGATGATATTTCTATTCGCTATAACTCCGTTGCCTTGCTCGATGATTATCATGAAGATGAGCCTGATCCCGCCAATGTTTCCGGGTTTGGGAGCATGCTACTGCACGGTGCATATCCCAATCCATTCAATCCAGTAACCACCATCCGTTTCAGCCTGAAGCAAGCACAGCATGTGAACTTGACTGTTTACAACCTGGCAGGCAGAAAGGTGCGTAACCTATGCTCCGCAGCGTATCCTGTGGGAGATTACAACTTAATTTGGGATGGTTGTGACGACCAAAACAAGGCTATGCCCAGCGGAGTCTATATCCTTAAACTGCAATCCCCAACCGGAGTGATAAACAAGAAGCTCACGCTAATGAAATAACGACTGCACTTTCTGTATTGCAACCACAAAGAATCTGCTCCGGTAAGTTATTGTTAAACCGATCTTTCCATACCTGAACTGCAATTTTTCCCAAAATTTCCGCTTAATCTATCTCTCTATTATCTCTAATTATTCTCTAATGATTCCCTAATCAATCCCTAATATGATTAGAGTATTATTCGTGAATGACATTTGAATAACTCATATTGTAATCAATGGAGGGAAAAGCGTCCAACTCTGTGCTTGACAGCATAAAGCATCGCATAGAAAAGGGAAAGTTATGAAAAAAGGCAGACTCTTCTCTTGCGAACTGAAACGCTACCGTGAACCGGCACCCCCATTATGTGCCGTATGCCCGCGTATCTTCAAATGCAGGAGCTTCCGAGCCTGGCACCAAATCCACAGCAAGGAATACCTGAAATTCATCCTTGAAATATGTAAGAAATTCCCAGATAAATACGAAATGGAGGTTCACTTCATGACCGAGAAGCAATCCTTTGTCCAAATCGTGGACAACAGCACCGGGAAGATTGAAAAAGTGGTAAACCTAAACGAGATTGAAGCCATGACTGCAGAAGATAAGCTTGCTCTTTCCCGCAACAAAAGCTTATTCGTGGTTACTCACCGTCTGGAACCAATTGTTAAAGTGGAGCTTAAGAAGACTGTTATCTCTTCTCCCATCCAGTTTGCCGAGGCAAAGGAAGAGACGAAAGAACCGATAACCGAGGTAACCGAGTTACCCGTTGAAGCTCCCAAGCCCAAAGGCAAAAGGACACCCAAAGCATAAGCCAAACAGCAGCTTGGGAAAAAATCCTTTTACAGAATCGTGCGCTTGAAAATAATGGCGCAAAATGGAAGAATGGGCAGGTTGTGTCATAGATAGCATACCTGTCTGCTTAAAGGAGATATTATGTTTAAGCTGGATGAGAAACATTTGGATGCCGCTAAGCAAATCGCCAAAGAACACCGCCGTAAAAAGAGCTGTGATGCCTGTTATGACCGCGGCTGGATTGGCGTATCCGAGCAGAACCTGCTAGTGCTTTGCACCCGTTGCGTGGAAATGGATGCTGCTATGGATGCATGGAAAGCTTACGTCTCCGAAAATGAAGAGTTGAAGGAACATTTCAGCGAGTTGTTCGAGGAAAAGCCCGTGGAAGAAGCAAGTGATGCCCCTACCAAGAGCACAGTGCATGAGCACCAAAAAGTGAGCCCCCAAGGCAAGCCCACCTTTAATCCGGGCTTAAGACGCACAGGGCATTCGAAGAAGATCGGCTAATTAACCAATAAGCCATAACCACTATTAACTGCCATAACTTGGCAGCTTGCCTAAGCGCAATGTAGGTTGGAAAAGTAAGGAACTAAACGAGACCGGAATTATGTATAAGACATTAGATCTAAAAGAGAATCCGCGCCATCTGGAACAGCGCATCAGAGAATACTGGGCACAGCACAAGCTTGCCCGGAAAAGTATAGATATCCGTGAAGGTAAACAGCAGTTTGTCTTCTATGAAGGTCCCCCCACCGCCAATGGCAAACCGGGCATCCACCATGTGATGGCACGCACCCTGAAAGACGTGGTGTGCCGTTACAAAACCATGAACGGCTTCCAAGTGAAGCGCAAAGCCGGATGGGATACCCACGGCTTACCCGTTGAGATTGAAGTGGAAAAGCTCCTCGGTTTGGAAGATAAAAAGGGTATTGAAGAATATGGGGTGGAAGAATTCTGCAAAAAGTGCCGCGAATCCGTATTCAGTTACGAGAAGCTATGGCGCGAAATGACAGAATTGATGGGCTATTGGATAGACCTTGATGATCCTTACATAACTCTGGATAATAACTATATCGAAAGTGTTTGGTACATTCTGGACAACTTTTTTAATCGTAACCTGATATATAAAGCTCACAAGATTGTCCCCTATTGCCCAAGCTGTGGAACCCCGCTGTCCTCACATGAAGTGGCGCAGGGTTACAAGGATGTGGAAGACCCCTCCGTATTCGTGAAATTCAAGGCAAAAGACGAGGAAAACACCTATTACCTTGCTTGGACAACCACACCCTGGACGCTTATCTCCAATGTAGCCTTGGCAGTGCACCCTGATGAGACTTATGTTAAAGTGCTGCACCAGGGAGAATACCTTGTGCTCGCCAAAGCCAGGCTTGCTGTGCTTGGGGATGAAGTTGAGATAATCAACGAGTTTCCCGGGAGAGACTTGGAACGCAAAGCGTATGAGCCGCTGTTTACCTTTGTGGAAGTGGATAAAGCCGCTTGGTATATAGGTTTGGCAGATTATGTTACCATGAGTGATGGAACAGGAATAGTGCATACGGCTCCGGCATTTGGTCAGGATGACTATAGTCTGGGACGCAAGTATGACCTGCCTTTTGTGCAGCCCGTAGATGGCGAAGGTAAGTTCATCAGTGCCGTTACCCCTTGGGCTGGAATGTTTGTGAAAGCAGCAGATAAGGACATAATCCGTCACCTGAAAGAGAGCGGTAGTCTCTTTCGCCGTGAGCAGGTGAAGCACAGCTATCCGCATTGCTGGCGCTGTAGCAGTCCCTTGATATATTATGCCCGGGAAAGCTGGTATATCCGCACTTCAGACTTTAAACAACAGCTATTGGAGAATAATGCCAAGATAGCGTGGTACCCTTCCTTCGTGGGTGAAAAACGCTTTGGTGAATGGCTAGAGAACAATGTTGACTGGGCTCTTTCCCGTGATAGGTTCTGGGGTACTCCCCTAAATATCTGGTTGTGTGATAGCTGCGGAACGAAGCGTTCCATAGGCTCAATAGCACAGCTAAAAGCAGAGGGTAAGCTTGCCGATGGCTCTGAAGTGCCCCAAGATATTGAATTGCATAGACCTTACATAGATGATGTGCAGCTAACCTGCACTTGTGGCGGAGCTATGCACCGTACTCCGGAAGTGATAGACTGCTGGTTCGACAGTGGCTCCATGCCCTTTGCCCAATGGCACTATCCTTTCGAGAATGCCGAAAGATTCGAAAAAGAGCTGTTCCCCGCAGACTTCATCTCCGAAGGCATAGACCAAACCCGGGGATGGTTCTATTCCATGCTGACGATATCTACTTTATTGAAAGGTGTTTCCAGCTACAAAAGCTGTTTGGTTAATGACCTTATCTTGGACAAGAACGGACAGAAGATGAGCAAGACCAAGGGTAACTCGGTTGATCCCATAGCCTTGATGCACGATTTTGGGGCAGATGCCATCCGCTGGTACCTGCTGGAAGTTAGCCCGCCTTGGGTGCCAACCCGCTTTGATGCAGAAGGGGTGAAAGAAATCCTGGGCAAGTTTGTGGGCACCCTGAAGAACGTGTATTCCTTCTATGCCACTTATGCCAATATTGATGGCTTTGACGCCACTGCCTACCCTTATGATTGGGAACGCAGCGCCGAGATTGACCGCTGGATTATCTCCCGCTTGCACAGCCTGATAAAGGATGTTCGCACATGGACGGACAGCTACGAGTTTACCAAGGCTGTGCGCGCCATTCAGGATTTCGTGATCGACGAGGTATCCAACTGGTATGTACGCCGTAGCAGACGCAGATTCTGGGCATTTGAGCTTACGGAAGACAAGGTTGCTGCATACAGAACATTGTATCAGATATTATTGGAAGTAAGCAAGCTGATAGCACCATATACTCCATATCTTGCTGAGGAGTTGTACCTTAGCCTTAATGGTGGTGAGAGCGTGCATTTAGAGCTGTATCCCGAAAGCCTCTCCCGCTATGTCGATACCGAGCTGGAAAAGAAGATGCAGAGCGTGATAGACGTAGTGTCACTTGGGCGTGCAGCCCGTAACGATTGCCAGATAAAGACCCGTCAACCCTTGGGTGAAATGTTCGTTCCTGCCAAGCTGGAGCCTGCACTTAAGGACATGATGGAACTGGTCAAAGAAGAAGTTAACATCCATCAGATAAACTTCGTGCGCGAAGAAGATGGCTTTGTGCAATATGAGCTTAAGCCGGATTTCAAGGTTATGGGTCCCAAGTATGGCAAGCTGATGAAGGCTATTGGCACTGCTCTTACCAAGGTTCAGGGTTCGCTTGCCTTGGAAGAGTTCCAGGCAAAGGGAAGCTTTGCTCTCGAAGTGGAGGGTCAAACGCTTAATCTGTTGCCTGAGGACTTAGTGGTGCACATATTACCCAGAGATGGCTATGTGTTCGCTAACCAGAAGGATATCTTTGTAGCTCTGGATACCCGCATGACAGATGCCTTGATAAAAGAAGGTTTCGCCAGGGAACTGATAAATAAGATTCAATTCACCCGTAAAGAGCTGGGACTGGAGATTATGGACAACATAACCCTGAGCTTATATGCGGACGAAGAAATAGTTGGTGCCATGCAAGCTCATAGCGATTATATTCTTAGCGAGACCCTATGTTCAAGCTACAAGGTGGTGAATGAAACAAGCGTTGATATGCAACAAGTGGATATTAATGGACACCAAGCATATTTAGGAATAGTGAAAGTATGATTAAAAGCAATAGATTAACCTGGAGGTTATCATAGCTCATTTCTGCATGAACTGCGGTAAGAGCGTGCCTGAAAAGGCGAGGTTCTGCCCTTATTGCGGGGAGAATAATCAATTGGATACTCCCGAAGCAAAGCAACAGGTGAAACCCGCTTCTATCGACAGTATTGATCCCGAAGTGCTATCCCAACTATCTGTTACCCAATATTATACTTTATTGGAACCCGGCAGTGAGTTCTATGGCTACCGCATAATCAGGTTGATGAACAAGGACACTGAGGGAATTAAATACATAGCGGAAAAGGATAAGAAGCAGTATGTGCTGAAGGTCTTCTTCAAGTCCAGTATGCACAATATGGATTCCCTCTTTGGTTTACAGATGAGGCTTAAAAAACTGAACCACCTCAAGGACAAGCATACGGCCAAGGTGGTAGAGGTAAACCCCCATTCCGATCCTGCATATATGGTTGCAGAGTATATCCACGGTGTTTCTCTGGCTCATATGAAACAGCACAATCCAGATAAGCTAACCGAGGACTTTGTTCGCCATATCGCCCCTCAGCTTATTCGCACTGCTATAGTGATCCGCAAACATGGGCTAACCTTATCGATGCTCAATCTTACCGGAATAATGATTGATGACAAGGATGACGCAATCATTCTGTCTTCAGGCATTACATTTGAGGATAGAGATGAGAGAGAGGATGTATTCCTCTTGGGGTCTATCCTTGCACAAACCCTTTCGCATAATGCGATGTACCGGACAATTTATAGTACAGAAAGGCTTAGCTCCCAGAAATTCACCTACATCGGCGGAGTAAGTTTATCCTTAAATAGAATTCTGGGGGAATGCCTGCATCGGAACATCCTGCAACGCTATCTTACTCTGGAAGACTTCCTTGCAGCTTTGGAATCTCTTTCACCCGTGCAGAGTGACGAAATCTGGACGATTCAGGAATCTACCAGTTTCGCCCAAATGGAAGCAGTGAACAGTGTGGAGAAGCCCAAAACCCACATCGAGTTTGGCTTCTGGCTCATTATTATCCTACTCATTGCCATGATATCTGTGCTTTTCACTACAAATGTATTCAGCGTGCTCTTTGGCGGTAAAGGTGATACACTGCAATATGTGGGAATTCTCAACCGTCAGGACTCACGGGACAGCGTGAATATCAACACTCCAGCAGATATCGACCAAACCGAGAGTCCCATCCAGACCACATACGGCAACCTTAAATCCGGGACGAGTAGTGCAAAACCGGATTTCCGAAAGAGTATCCCGGATTTTACTTCAAGCAAGCCTGCTCCTGAGACTGCACAAGTGAAGAACAAGCGTCCTTTGAACATGGTATATATTGAGCCGAGTACCCTTGGCTTTGGCAGGCTTAAAGATAACCTGCATCA
>CALDSN010000102.1 GCA_937924555.1 uncultured bacterium
ATACGGCGACCACCGAGATCTACACTCTTTCCCTACACGACGCTCTTCCGAGCTTATCAGTTCAGACTCATCGAAATCCATAGGAATGATGATCTCGGGGCGGATAACGCCGGCACGAATCTGAGTTCTACCATGGATAGATGTCTTCTTCCCGTTAAATGCCTTTAGCAGGTCGAAAGTCTTCTGCGCCATGGTTATCTTTCCGAAGCCTTCGGTGCAAACAATGGTAAGCCCGATCTTCTCGTGTCCCGTGATAGCCACACCGATGTCGTAACCAAGCAGTTTCTTGAGGTCTTGGTCATCAATTCCACCGGTGATGATGGCTCTCACGCCATGCTTCACGGCAGCTTCGATGGTGTGTAAGCGCACAAAGGCACCGGCTACGATTACTTTGTCGCGGCAGGCATCAGTTATCTTGCCTGAATCCAGTTCATCATCGGGAGTTTCAGCGAGCATCATCAGCTCACCCACGGTTTCGTCACCGATACCGAAGATGCCCTGAATGTAGGCACTCTTGTTCTCGATAACCACGCCTTCACCTTCTATCACATCGGTTATCAAACCGTCCATGAAGGCTTTCACCTGCACGGGGATGCGGGGTTCACGCAGCAGCACCTGACCGGTAACAGAGGAGATGTTCTCCACTTCACCTTCGACAGGGGACTTCACTTCGTTCTTAAAAATACCTAAGCCAAAGAGTCCTTTGTTCTCAGCGAGCACAGTATCCTTGGTAATCTTTTGTCCCGGTTCAATCTTTATGTATCCCACAAGCTGAGCTGGGGTTACACCAAGCTTATTGGCGAGGTTGAAGGGCACCACTTTACCGGGAAGCAAGGTTTCGGCAACCACGGTTTCGGCTTTAACTTTATCGCCTTTTTTAACCAGCACCTGCCCTTTTAGCGGGAGGATGCGCTCTTTACGTAAGATTATGCTATCGGTTACGGTTAATCCTGCAGAATATGCTTGTCCCATTGTTTCCTCCTATACCAAGATATGATCGGGATATACTTTGAATTCACGCATCCACTTCTTGAGGGCAGCGATACGCTCCGCTTTCTCGGTAGGCAATGCAAAGGGTTGGCGACCGCGGGTATCAAGCACGATACCGACTTTGCCACCGTGAAGGTCAACCGTTAGTTCGCGGTTCTTGTCCTTATCCAGAATCAAACCACCAAGAGACTTCAAGGTTGCTTTGGCTACTTTGCCTTCTTCGCAAGGAAGCAAACGCACTTCGCCAAAGGGGATTTCCTCTTCAAACTTGCTGCCATCAGCGAATTCCAGCTTGGCATATAGGGCAGGCTTGCCATTCTTGCCTTTACCCACGGGGGCAACGCAGGAACCAAGATACACCATGCAGTCCTTGCGGAATACTTCCGTAGCCGCCTTGGCACTAATCTCGGAGAGCACACCCAGATGCGGCATCATAAAGATGCTGTCCACCGCAAGGCGGGTGATCCCTTCGGGTAAGAAGGCATCAATCAGCATCATCACGGTTTGGTTGCGGCGTGGAGCATGAGACAGCACGCCACCGCTACCAACCAAAAGGTTCAAGGTCATAAGGTTAACAATGGATGCACCGGAAGTGGATTGACTGAAGGCTTCAGAGATATCTCTCTGCCTTTGCATACCCTTCAAACCGCTGGCGAATTGCTTGTGTTGCTCAAATGCCAAACGCAGGGCTTCCTTGGCGATTGCTTGTTCCAAAACCAGCTCTTCCAATAGGGAAGGAATGGTGGTGGGGCGGATCATCTTATTCTTTATCATGTTGCGCAGTTCGCCTTCGTCGATATCAAAAGGAACCCAGCGCATGATGTTATCCAAACCTGAGGAAGCCAGCACATTAGAGATACTGTAGCTCATACCTAAGTTAGCGCTAACCGTTCGGTTAAATATGTATTCTTCAGTGAACACGCTGAATACGTCCGTGGTTGCTCCGCCGATATCCACACCCACAACTTCAATCTTTTCATCCTTGGCGATGGCTTGCATAATGTTACCCACAGCAGCAGGAGTAGGCATGATGGGCACAGATTCCAGCTGCGGTCCCTTTGCCCATTCCATCAGCTTGTTATAGCCGGGGGCTTGCTGCATCACGTGTTCCATGAAGAGGTCATGAATCTTGTCACGTGCGGGGTCCAGGTTCTCTTGCTCCAGCTTAGGACGGATGTTGTCGGTTACAATAAGATCCACTTTCGAGCCCAGAGTCTCGATGATATCCTTTTGCGCATCCTTGTTACCTGCGAAGATAACAGGAAGCTTGTAGGAAGAACCAAGCCTTGGCTTGGGATCGGCACCGGCTACAAGCTCTGCCATTTCCACCACGTGCTTAACGGTTCCGCCATCCTCACCGCCTGCCATGAGAATCATGTCAGGGCGTAGCTGGCGTATGCGCTCAATCTTTTCGTGGTTCATGCGCTTGTCGTTGCTGGAGATAAGATCCATCACAATTGCACCTGCACCCAGGGCAGCACGTTCTGCGCTTTCACCTGTCATGGAGGCAACCACACCGGTCACCATCATCTGCAAACCGCCACCAGCGGAGGATGTGGAGACATAGGCATCAATACCTATATCACCTTTGCGGGGAATAACAAACTCCCCATTCTCCATGAACTTGATGTTGGGGTTCTTATACTTCAACCGGGCAAGCTCTTCAAGTTCCTGGGTGGCGTTAATCACGCCTTTTGTAACATCGTTCAAGGGAGCTTCCACTGTTGTGGGAGCTTCACCGCGGATGGTTTGGCGAAATTCGCCATCCACCCACTCGATCAATATCGCCTTTGTCGTGGTGCTGCCGCAGTCTGTGGCAACAATACGGGTAAGGCGTTTTTCATCGTATTGCATATATTCCTCCGCTTATTCAGCTTTTTTAGGTTTAAACAATCTATGCATAAAGGCTTTCATCTGAGCCTTGCGTCTTTGGTTTTTGAGTCTTGTTTCCCTGCGTCTATCGCGGGAGAGCTCTTCATCCAGTTCGTCAATTCTGCTCACCAAGCGTTTCAGGTTCTCCTCATTTTCTATCATCAGGGCAAACTGTTGATACTTGCGCGAATCGAAGATAATCTCCGCAAATGGCAGGATAAAGAACATTGCCTGGCTGCCGATTCCATGCAGAGGCCGCACTGACTCCAAGAAAAGTATCCCTGCAGGAGCAAGATGTCTCTCGGCAATAAAACGGGCAACCTTCTCAATCATGTCGTTAATCTCGCTTTCGGATACTTGGGGGCGAATCTCGTTAAACTCTTTGTTCATACTATGCTCTGGCAACCGTAACCGCTGCCACTTTCTCCGCACCGGCAAGTTTAAGTTCCTTTGCCATTTCGTTTATGGTGGCACCAGTGGTAAACACATCATCCACCACGATAATCTTCTTGCCTTTCACCGCTGCGATATCCTTTACCATAAAGGCTCCCTTCAGGTTCACAGCACGGCTGTCCTTGCTTAACATGGTTTGGCTGGGGGTGTTTACCTTACGGGAAACAGGGTTTTGGTATGGCATTTGTAACAGTGTAGCTGTGGCATAGGCGATGAGGTCTGATTGGTTATAGCCTCTCTCTCTATGCCGTACAGGATGAAGCGGGACGGCACACATGAAGTCATAATCATGCAAATCCTCATCACTTTCAATCATCTCGGATAGAGGAAGGGCAAAGTACCCCGCAGGAGAGGTGTAGCTATCGTACTTAAGAATATGAATCAGGTCTTTAATCGAGCTGTGGAAACGGAACATAGACCTCGCATGGCTGAAGGCAAACTTCTCTGTGGCGCATACCTCACAGGGAAAAGCTTCTATCTCGCTGCCACAAACAGGGCACATATTGCCGATGTACAGAGAAGCTTTGGCTTCGCAGGAGCTGCAAAGCACTTGGTCTTGATCTTCCAAGCGTTCTCCGCAAACCAGACATGCTGGCGGAATCAGAGTATCAAGCACGCTGCTCAATATACCTTTCCAAAGCTTCAAATATCCGCCTTCCGTCCTGCGAGGGGACGCTATCCGTTGCTGAGCGTTCGGGGTGGGGCATCATACCAAGTACATTTCTGGCTTCATTCACGATACCTGCAATGTTGTAAAGTGCACCATTAGGGTTGCTTTCCGGGCTTATATTACCAGCTGCATCGCAGTAACGGAATAGGATTTGGTCATTATCTATCAGGCTTTTAAGCCCATCGTCATCAATGAAGTAGTTCCCTTCTTTATGGGCGATGGGGATGTCCAGCACTGTGCCAACTTCCAATCCTTTGGTAAAGGGGCTATTACTGCTTTGTACGCAGAGGTTTTGGTGTTTGCAGATAAAGGAAAGGGATTGGTTCATCATCAATGCTCCGGGCAATAAACCAGTCTCGGTTAGTATCTGAAACCCGTTGCATATGCCCATTACCAAACCACCTTTACGGGCGAACTTGATAACTTCATCCACAATGGGGGAGAAGCGTGCCAAAGCTCCGCAACGCAGGTAGTCACCATAGGAAAATCCCCCGGGGATAATCACCAAGTCCGGGCTTTGCAGGTCGCTATCCTTGTGCCAAATCATCTTGGCATCGTGCCCACGAGAGGCAAACACGGAGTAAGCATCATTATCGCAATTGGAACCGGGGAAGGTTACTACACTCACTCGCAAGTTTAGTTCTCCTTAACAAGTTCGTAATGATAGCTTTCCGTATTGGGATTTGCCAACAGGTTGTTGCAAATTTGCTCCACCTCATTACGAGTGGCTGTTTCGTCATCTGAATTAAAGGTTACTTCAATATACTTGCTGATTCGTGTTTCCGTCACGCTCTGGTAACCAAGCTTGTGGAGTGAATTGGTGACGGCTTTACCTTGGGGATCGAGCACACTTGCTTTGAGTTGAACAAAGATTTTTGCTTTTAACATTACGATTCCTATGATATTACTCTTCAGATAGCCACAGTCTTTGGGCTTGCATATTTAGTCAATACTTTTGTTTTAACCTGTATCTACTTCCAATAGCCAAAGTTGGTAGGATGCTCAGACAACAGGGAAGTATAGCTCTGCATCTGTACCTTCACCCGGTACAGAACTTAAGCGGAAGTATCCTCCATATCTGGTAATAAGAGACAACACCATCGGGATGCCGAGACCTGTGCCCTTTTCTTTGGTTGTGAAGTAAGGCAGGAATACCTTTTCCATAGTCTCCGCATCAATGCCCGGACCATTGTCTATGATATTCACCTGCACATATTCACCCGGGTTTATTGGTAGTTCAGAGTTTGCACCAATTGAGACTGCCCTGCAGCATCGCTTGGGCTGCGTTGATGACATCATTGGCGATGATATAGTTTACTCTTTCTTGCTTCCAAGCAATACGCCATTTGTCATTGCGCTATCATTGCGCACTTACTGCACTCTTTGTCCGTAATGAGTTCGCAGTGATACCCTATATACCACTGGGAAGTTCCTTGGCAGAATCACATCATCAGGTAATGGAAGCAGGCAGGCAGCACAGATATTATAAAAATACACGGAAAGCGCAATATGCCCTCTCCGTGTTGCAATGTTATGGTTAATAGCTTTATCTATAAGTACTTATTGATTTTCACTTCCACCAAGCTTTGGATTTCTTTCATCATCGCCTTGTAGATGGCTTCATA
>CALDSN010000103.1 GCA_937924555.1 uncultured bacterium
ACGAGATCTGATCGTGACTGGAGTTCAGACGTGTGCTCTTCCGATCTCAGGCAGGCTGGGTTACGGATAAGGGAGATTTAAGTAAGATTGTGTGCTATAACAGCAATATGCACGATAAGCCAAGCCCGTATCTGAACCAGTTAATGACCCGCAGCATGAGCGATATGACTCCTTTGGAATATTCCTACCTACGGACAAACCTTCAGCAACTGAAGGGAAAATATAGCTTTGATACCGCTAAGTTTGCTGCCAGCGAAGGCAAGGAAGCGGATATTATTCTGCACGATGGTGATACCATCTATATCCCAGAGATGATGAACATGATTTGGGTTAGCGGGCAGGTGCGGAATCCTGGGCTAATCCCTTGGGTGGAAGGCAAGAATTGGGACTATTACATTGCTCAAGCCGGAGGTTATAACAATAACCGTAAGCAAGGCAAGGGCAGGATAATCCGCGGAGAAAGCGGGAACTGGGTTAAACCGGGAAAAGATGTGCCAATTTGGGCGGGGGACACGGTGTTTGTTCCCAATCAAACAGACAGAGCGCTTTGGACAGATATTAAAGAAGGGATAACCTTGGTGTCGTCCCTGGTTACCATAATTGTGGGGCTACGCGCCCTCAGCACAAATTAAAGGAGATATGTTTCGATGAAAGTACCGATGCTGGATTTACATGCTCAGTATGAGCCTTTGATGCCGAAGATTCGTGAAGCGATGGAAAGAGTTTATGCAGAACACTATTATATAATGGGACCTCAGGTTAAGGAATTAGAAGAGAAGATGGCAGCTTATTTAGGCATAAAGCATGCTATCGGCTGCGCTTCCGGCACAGATGCTCTGGTGTTGGCAATAAAAGCTTTGGGCATTGGGGAAGGGGATGAAGTGATAACCACATCCTTCACATTTTTTGCTACTGCTTCCTCAATTTGGCGTAACTTTGCCAAGCCTGTGTTTGTGGATATCGACCCCAAGACTTTTAATCTCGACCCTGCAAAGATAGAAGCTGCCATTACCCCTAAAACCAAGGCAATCATGCCTGTGCACCTGTTTGGTCAGTGTGCTGATATGGAAGCGATAATGGCGATTGCCAAAAAACATAACCTGAAAGTTATAGAAGATAACGCTCAAGGCATTGGCAGTACATGGAATGGGAAAATGAGCTGCTCCTTTGGAGATATCGGTACCCTATCCTTCTTCCCTTCCAAGAATCTTGGTGCCATGGGAGATGCAGGTATGTGCCTTACCAATGATGATGATCTTGCGGCTAAGCTACGTCAGTTACGCGTACATGGCGAAAACCCCAAGTATTACCACAAATGGGTTGGCTTGAACAGCCGTTTGGACACCATGCAGGCTGCTGTGCTAAGTGTGAAGCTTGATGCCTTGGCAGCATGGAGTGAAGGGCGCAGAGCCAATGCGAAGTTTTATGATGAGCAACTTGCCGGGATCAAAGAGATAACAACTCCATACATAGACTCGAAAGCGGTAAGCATTTACAATCAATATACACTCATTTGCGAAGACAGAGATGCCTTGCTGGCGCATTTGCAGGCTAAAGGTGTGGGTTGTGCTGTTTATTATCCTCTGCCCTTGCATGTACAGGAATGTTTTAGCAGCTTAGGCTATAAGGAAGGTGATTTGCCTGTGTCCGAAGAAATGGCGAAGAAAGTGCTTTCCCTGCCCATTTATCCTGAACTCAGCACCGAGCAAAAGCAATATGTTTGCGATTGCATCAAGGAATTTTACCGTAAGTAAGGAGCGAATGTGCATTATATCGTATGCATCAAACAAGTTCCCAATACCACAGAGATAAAGATTGATCCCAAGACAAATACTTTGGTTCGGGAAGGAGTGGAGAGCATCCTCAACCCCTTCGATACCTATGCCATTGAGGAAGCGGTTCGGCTGAAAGAAGCAAATGGCGGTAAGATTACGGCAATCAGCATGGGTCCTCCCCAATGTGAAGCAACCCTACGTGAAGCAGTGTCCCTGGGAGCAGATGAGATTATCCTGCTTTCTGACCGTAGGTTTGCGGGTGCCGATACCTGGGCAACCAGTTTGACCCTTGCTGCAGCAATAAAGAAGATTGGCAGCTATACCTTGGTGCTAACCGGGCAGCAAGCCATCGATGGTGACACTGCACAGGTCGGTCCCGGTATTGCCGCCCATTTGGATATCCCGCAGGTGTGCTTCGTGCGTAAGATTGAAAGCATCGACTGCAATAAAGCAGTGGTGCAACGGCTCATGGAAGATGGTTATGACAGAGTGGAAATGAAGCTCCCCGGAGTTATTTCCGTGGTGAAAGAGATAAATACCCCTCGCTTACCGTCCCTGAGAGGCAAGAAGAACGCCAAGAGCGTAGAACTGACTATTTGGAACTGTGATGACCTTGGTTTGGACGAGAAGGCAACCGGACTTAATGGCTCTCCCACGCAGGTGATGAATATTTTCACTCCCCAGCATGATAAGAAAGTGGAGAAGTTCGACGGTGCAGCAGATGAGGCGGTGGAGTTAATCGTTAGGCAATTGCAAGCGATGAGTAAGAGATGATAGCCTACCCCAACATAAGCCCGGATATTGTTAAGTTCAGCCTTTTCGGATATCCCATGCAGGTCAGGTGGTATGGCTTGTTCTACGTGCTAAGCTTCGTTATAGCCTACTTCCTGTATAAGCACAACCTGAAGTTCCGCAAGATAAAGCTGAGCCGTGAGCAATATGAATCTGCCATCTTTTATGTGATGGTAGGGGTTATCGTGGGCGGCAGACTTGGATATGTGGTGTTTTACAACTTGATGTATTACCTGCAGCATCCCCTGATGATACTGGTAACCTGGGCGGGAGGCATGAGCTTCCACGGAGGTGCCATAGGGGTGATTGTTGCCGGATTACTCTTTGCCCGTAAGCACAAGCTGAATTTCTTGGCACTTGCCGACGCCGCGATACCTATTGTTGCCATAGGCTTAGGTTTGGGAAGGCTTGGTAACTTCATCAACGGTGAGTTGTGGGGTCGTCCGACAAATGTTCCCTGGGCAATGATTTTCCCGGGATCTGATGGAGTACCCAGGCATCCTACCCAGCTTTATGAGCTGTTTCTGGAAGGTATCGTGCTGTCCATTATTGGTTATATCCTACTTAGAAAGCTTAAGAAAGATGGTTTAGTATTCTACAGCTTCCTAGGTTTATACGGAATATTCCGCTTTCTTATCGAGTTTGTGCGTGAGCCCGATGAGCTACAGTTTTATGAGATGTTTGGCTTCATCTTCGGCTTCATGAGCATTGGGGCTTTCTTAAGTATGCTGATGATAATTGTATCTGCCTGGGGAATCTGGATGATAAACAAGAAGCCAAGTTCTAAAAGCAAGGCAGACATTTAGGAGTATGGTTGAATAAAGCTGCTTTGCTAGTATTAGCAGCAATATTGTTGATACTCTATGCATGTGCTGCTCCAAATAGCCGTAAAGCCGAAAGTAACTTACTAACAGAGCTGAAGAAGTGGGAAAGTTTTGACAGTCAGGGCATTGCAGAAGTATCTTACAAAGGCTTAAGCCTGCGAAAGATGTTTAGTGCTGCCAAGAACCATGGAACTTTCCGTTTGGATGTATTCGATGGGGGAATCATGGGGGTTATGCCGGAACCGTTAATCAGCTTTTATGCGGGAGAGTATGTAACGATGAGATCTACGCTATTCCCGATGTTGGAGCAGATGAACCCCGCTATGCTGGTGCCAACAGAAGGTCTGGCTTTTTTTGGTGATAGCGATTCCTTGTTTGCCAAGCATGGTGCAGAGATAATTGAAACAAGAACGCTTTCGCTTGGCGATATGCAGATAAGTTTCCTCGGTGATTTCCGTGTTGATATGATCTATGATCTCAATAGTGATTCAGAGATTCAAGCCAAGTACAATACTAACAAATCGCTTTCCGAGTTGGTGTTTAGGGGAGCTGATGCCTTGCAGGTGAAGCTAATTTTTGACGAAATCAACTATATTGAACCGGAGATAACTGCTTTGCCCAAGCCCCAAGGAGGTTTGCCCGGTGCAGGGATTAACCCTTTTCAGAATATGGATATAAAGCAATTACTTCAAAAGCTTTTAGACAATACAAGGTAGGACACATAGCATGATAGCACGTTATTCAACCCCCGAAATGGAGCGCATCTGGACAACCCAAAACAGGTATGAATGTTGGTTGGAGGTGGAACTTGCAGCTTGCAGAGCCATGCACGAACTGGGGATAATCCCCGGGGAAGATTGGGAGAACATTAGCACCAAAGCTGATTTTGACGCCAACAGGATTGATGAGCTGGAGCTGGTAACCAAGCATGATGTTATTGCCTTTCTCACCAATGTTGCCGAGTATGTGGGACCTTCCTCCCGCTGGATACATTATGGCATGACCTCCTCCGATGTGTTGGATACCGCTACAGCGCTGCAGTTAAAGAGTGCCGGAGAGCTAATCTTAAGCGAGCTAAGCCGTCTCTGCGAGATTCTAAAACTTAAAGCCAGACAGTATAAGCATACCCTCTGTATGGGTCGCTCTCATGGTATTCACGCCGAGCCTACCTCTTTTGGACTCAAGTTTGCCCTGTGGCACGAGGAATGTAAGCGTAACATCAACCGTTTATCACAAGCCATTGCCGAGATTAGTGTTGGGCAACTTTCCGGTGCGGTGGGGAACTATGCTCACCTCAGTCCTGAGGTGGAAGCTCTTGCCTGCAAGTATCTTGACCTTAGCCCCTGCACGGTATCTACCCAAGTGATACAGCGGGATAGACATGCCAATTTCCTGGCTGTGCTGGCGTTAATCGGCTCGGGGATGGAGAAGATTGCCTTGGAAATACGGCATCTGCAGCGTACAGAAGTGCGCGAAGCAGAAGAGAACTTCAGCAAAGGACAAAAAGGTTCTTCTGCAATGCCCCACAAGCGTAATCCCATCGTCAGTGAGCAGTTATGTGGATTGGCAAGATTGCTGCGAAGCAATGCCAATGCGGCATTCGAAAACAATGCTCTGTGGCACGAGAGGGATATCTCCCACTCCAGTGTGGAGCGGGTAATCCTGCCAGATTCTTGTATTCTCACTCACTATATGCTTGGTAAGTGTTGCTCCTTAGTGGAGAATCTATTGGTGTACCCCGAGAATATGCAAAAGAACATAGAATTAACCAAAGGATTGGTTTTCTCCCAAGCCCTGTTGTTACATTTGGCTAACAGCGGTCTCAGCCGTGAGGATGCTTATCGTTTGGTGCAAACCGAAGCCATGAAGAGCTGGGAAACCGGCAGCGATTTCCTCAGCCTGATACTTGCCAATAAAGAGATATGTGCTGCCATCCCGGAACAGGAGATCAGGGATATCTTTTCCTATGATCGCTATCTACGCAATGTGGATTATATTCTTAAACGTTGCGAAATCATCTAACAAGGAGCTAACATGAAACGCGTAATAATCGCCATCCTTGCCCTTAGCTTGCTAATCCCTTTCTGCCTCTTTGCCCAAAAGACCCCCAATCGTATCACCGGAGTGTGGTATAACGGCGAAAAGACCAGCAAGATTGAAATCTACGAAACCAAGAGCGGTAACTTTGCCGGTAAGATTGTATGGCTAAAGGAGCCAAATAACGAAGCGGGAAAGCCTAAAGTTGACCACAAGAATCCTGATGCCAAGCTGCAGAACCGTCCCTTGATGGATTTGGTTATTCTCACTGGTCTTAACGCTGATGGCAGTTCCAAGTACATCAATGGCAAGATCTATGATCCCAAAAGCGGGAAAACTTATTCCGCCAAAGCAGAGCTAACAAACAATAACACTCTTGCCCTGCGTGGTTTCATCGGCGTTTCTTTGGTCGGCAGAACTGACACTTGGACAAGAACCACCAAATAACCTCTCTATGCCGAAAAAGATAATAACAGATCCCAAGTATCTGGCAGAAATCAAGAGGCAACAAATACGCCAGCAAGCTCCACCTTTAGCGCTGCTGGCTTTATCTTTTCTCACCAGTTTTGCTGTTCCTCTTTTCTGGTTTCACTATCCTTCTCTTATTCTAGCAATAATAGCCATTGCATGGTACCTATATGTCGGCTTTTGTTTCCGCTTTAAGGAGAAGATCAGCATTCCTGATGGTGATATTGTTTTATCACCGATAACCGGGCGTGTCGTGGTTCGTAAAACTAGCTCCGACATTTGTATGATCAAGATTCACAAAGCTCAAATTGACTTGGTGGAGATTCGCTGTCCCTATCAGGGTTCATTTTGGGAGGATGACTGTTTGCGTTTGAACTATAACGGTCATAATCTGGTTTTCCGCTTTGAAGGAGCTCGCGTACATAAGTTTGATACAGCGGAGATGGAAGCTGGTAACCTGATCGGCTATATTTATGGCTCAGCTTCGGTTGCCATTAGTATTCCTCAACCTTTGCATACTGTCCTACAGCAAAAAGAACTATGTGAAGCAGGCCTCACAGCCATTCTTGAAGCCTAAAACAGGGCTTGACAAGATATACACTACTTGGCTAACTTGGACTTTTTAACGAAAAACATAATTGGAGATAACATGAGAAGACTTATTACCATTCTTATTTCGGCAATCATCTTGCTGGGATTGGCTGCATGTGCAACAACTACATCGGATACTGCCGCCACCAAACTTGTGACAAAGTATGACATAGCTTTAGCGACCGTTAATCGTTCAGATGCTTCCATGGGCAGAGTAAAAGCTCCTGTGGCAGATACGACCCTTGTGAATAAACTGCGTTACCGTTACGAGGATGAACTGATCCGTACCATCTGGAGTGCCAGCGAGAACGGTTTTGAACTTACTATGTACAATGCTTCTGACAAAACCATTACCATTGATTGGGACAAGGGTTTGTATCTGGATTATGACAATATTGGTCATCGTCTGCTCCCCTCAAAAACCAAGGATGCGGACAAGGATAAAGTTCAGGTTCCCAGCGTAGTTCCTGCACGGGGTAACCTTGTTGAGACTATCTATTCGGCGGATCATGTCAGCTTGTCATCCGTTATGGGTTTATATGTCCGTAATCCTCTCCTGCCTACAGATTATGCCTCTGCTGTGAGATATCAGGGCAAAGAGCTGAAGCTCACCCTTCCCTTCAGCATTGATGGCACACAAGTGACATACGATTTCCTCTTTAAGATCACCAATGTACGCCAAATAGCCGTTAAGAAGAGCTCTTTCTTCGGGCTATAAATTCTCGCTTAGCCATAATCTTAAACGCTGCTCCCGGATATAAGGGAGCGGCGTTTTTTTATCATCTCCGATAGCAGTTGCTCCCATGGTCTAGCTTGCTTCCCAAGGGCTTCCTGATTATCACTACGGTATCATTACGGACTTATTACGGACAAAGAGCGTAGTGAGTCCGTGATGATACTGCAATACCACCAAGGAGCAGGATACTGAGGGACAAACAAAAAGCCTGTTCACCAAGATTAATGAACAGGCTGTATCAAAGGGCAAGGGAATTACATCAAGTCGATGTTATCTGCCTTTATGTTCTTCATTGCATTGCGAGTGTCCAGGATTGCCACTCCGCTATCAGCGATCATTTGGTAATCCACATTGCTGTGATCGGTGACGATGATGACGAGATCATACTCCTTGACATTGCCCAAGGCAACAGTCTTGTAGGTCTTACCATTCTTTTCATGGTGAAATTCATCCACGTAAGGATCGTGGATTTCAAAATCTGCCATGTGGGCTTCAAGCTGAGTGATAACACCTTCCACGGGAGATTCACGCATATCGCGGATGTCCTTTTTATAGGCAGCACCCAAGATGAGCACTTTGGCTTTGGAGATGGCAAGTCCTTTCTTGTTTAGGATGCGGATGGCACGCTGTACCACATACTCAGGCATAGCGATGTTTATCTCTCCGGCAAGCTCGATAAGGCGGGTATGGAAATCAAACTCACGGGCTTTCCAAGTAAGGTAGAAGGGGTCGATGGGGATGCAGTGACCGCCAACGCCGGGACCCGGATAGAAAGCCATAAAGCCGTAAGGTTTGGTCTTGGCTGCGTCAACCACTTCCCAAATGCTGATGCCCATGCGGTCGCAGAGCACTGTCATTTCGTTCGCTAGGGCGATGTTGATGTTGCGGAAGGTGTTCTCATAAATCTTCTCCATCTCAGCAACTTCGGGGGAAGAAACGCTACACACGGTGGCATCCAACACACTTTCGTAGAAGAGCTTGGATACTTCGTTGCATTTGGGAGTCATTCCGCCAACAACCTTAGGGGTATTGTGGGTTTTATAAGTCTCATTACCCGGATCAACACGTTCGGGGGAGAAGGCAACATATACATCTTTACCCACCACAAGACCGACCTTTTCCAGTTCGGGAACAATAATCTCACGAGTGGTGCCGGGATAGGTGGTGCTCTCTAGAACAATAAGGGTCTCTTTGTTCAGATGGGG
>CALDSN010000104.1 GCA_937924555.1 uncultured bacterium
CGGCGATGCCCCAATAAACATCAGCACGATGGTCACTAACACCGAAGCAGAGCTAAACTTACTGATATCCACCGTGTTAAACCCCGCTGTACGCGTGGTTACAGACTGAAACCATGAGCTTAGCAACCTGCGGGTGAAGGAGAAACCTTCCATACTGCTGTGATACTCTGTTACAAACAACGCCACAAAGCCCATCAGGCACAGGCAGGCAGTGGTTAACAGCACAATCTTGGTGTGCAGGGTCAGCTTTTTAATCTTTTCAAATACAAAGAGGTTACGGTAAACGTCGATTATCACCGTGAACCCCAAACCGCCCAAGATGATTAAGCCGGTGATACTGAAATTCACAATCGGGCTATCCACATAGCGCACCAACCCATCGCTCCATATGGAGAAACCCGCATTACAGAAAGCAGACACGGAATGGAACACGGAATAATATATCGCTCTGGAAATGGAATAATCCCGCGAGAAACTGATATACAAAAACACTGCCCCAATGGCTTCGATAATCACGGTAACCATCACGATGCTTTTCAGCAGCTTAAATACACTCACCACCTTGTGATCACCAACCACACTCTGCATCACGTTTTCCAGCTTCAAAGTAAGCCTTTGCCCCAGGATTAGCGCAAAAGCCGTGGAGATGGTCATTATCCCCAAACCACCAATCTGGATTAGTAGCAGCACCACAATCTGCCCAAACAGAGTGAAATATGAGCCCGTATCCACCACCACTAAACCGGTAACGCAAGTTGCCGAAGTGGCGGTAAAAAGGGCATCGATAAAGTGCGTTACCTGTCCCTTCACGGAAGCGGCAGGCAGCATCAACAGCACCGTCCCGGCAAGGATTACTCCCGCAAAACTAAGCATCAGAGACACGGGAGGGTTGTTTGTCAAAATGCGGTAGAACTTACCCTCAAATGCGCGGAAAAGGAAGAACTGCATGATGAAATAGGTCTGCCGGATCAGCAGGAACAGCACCACATACTTCGCCTGATAGCCCATCAGCAGCAAACCCATCAACAGCATGATCATATCCAGGATAATGATGCGCCGGTTTTGCCCCATTCCTCCCAAGATTATTCTGTTCAGGATGGATACCACCAAGAGAATCAGGTTTGCCAATGCCGTGGCAAGCTCCACACTGCGGTAGTTAAAGTAATACCCGATTATCGGCTCTAAAAACAGAACCAAAAAGCTCCAGGCAGCAAGCAGATAGGCAAATATCTCCGTCTGCTTCAGGATTGCCCGGTTAATGGATTTTAGCATCTATTAAGACCTTGTTATTGTGATATATCCGTGCTTATTAAGCTTGCTATCTCCGCAATTCCATTTGCCGCTGAGATTGTGCAAAGCACTCCCGCACGGTCAAAATATTCCTTCAGGGCAAAGGTTTGGGCATAGAATTCCTTAACCCGCTGTTTAATCGCGTCTCCGGTATCATCCGCCCGTTGCTTCAAGCTTCCTCCGCACACATCGCAGATGCCTTCTTTAACAGGTTTGCGGCTAACCAAGTTATAGTTTTCTCCACAAACGCTGCACAAACGCCGCGCTTCGATTCTGGCTATCGCCTCATCTTCGCTAAGACTTAGATAATATACGCGTTTAACCCGGTAGTTCGCCATCAGGAATTCCGCTTGCGCCGGGGTTCGGGGAAAGCCATCGAAGATAATCCCCGGGCAGTCACTGCACAAGGAGCTGTTCACCAGTTCAAACACCAGTTCGTCGCTCACCAGTTCCCCACGGGTGATGATGGACTTCACCTCCAAGCCCAGCTTTGTTCCCTTGGCAATTTGCTCGCGGAACAAATCACCGATGTTAATGTGTTGGTAGCCTATCTTCTCCGCCAATATTTTGGCTTGGGTTCCTTTACCGCAACCTTGAATTCCCAAAAATACTATTGCATCAATCATAATTCACCTCAGTTTGTGCAGTAAAACAGGCTTGCATAGTTCTGTCAAGGCAATTCTGCTGCGGGGTGATACACCTATGGCAAGCTGTGCATGATTGTTTGTTAATACTTATATATCTTTAGGTTAGCACACTTTATCGCCTTTTCTTGCACTTCTCCCTACAGTGCCCCTCCCTGCTATCATTGCCTGATCATTACCTAATCATTACATACTAAACATGCAATGATTATGCAATGATCATGCGATTCGTGCAAGTTGATAATGCTACGCAACCCTCCTGCAGAAGAGGTGGAGATTGTACACGGCAGATTTGTCACATAATGGGAGATTTGTCACCCGCAGCATTATTGAACAGATCTTCCATCAGGGCAGGATAGTTAAGTGAATGAGCTTAGCGGGAGCAATCCCTTAGATTTATCTTGACAGTTACTTAGCAGCATGAATATGATGCACGTTCATGTGGCAGGACTTTTTATTGAGTTTAGAGGAAAATGAACCATGAGAAAGATACTTTTAGTGGAAGACAGTCCATCGGACGTGGAATTAACGATACGCGCCCTGAGGAAGAGCAAGCTTGATGCGGAGGTATTCGTTGCCGAAGATGGGGCTGAGGCTTTGGACTATTTGTTTTGCATGGGTAAATACGCGAACCGGGAAGGTTGTGGTAATCCGGATTTGATACTATTAGATTTGAACATCCCCAAGATTGATGGCAACCAGGTGTTGTCCCGCATCCGAGCTCATCAGCCAACAAAGCTGATCCCCGTTGTGGTGTTAACATCATCCAATGAAGAATACGACCTGAAAAAAGCATATAATAGCGGAGCAAATAGCTACATCCGTAAACCGGTAAACTTCTCTGAGTTTTCCGATGTTGTAGCCAAGCTTGGGCACTACTGGCTGGAAGTGAACGAACCACCCCCAATGCCTTGATGGTTCAGAGCAACAAAAACATCACATTATAAAGCGGGAGAGTTGTGAACCAAGACATATTTACTTCGTTGATCTATAATGCAGCCTTGCTACTTTCGCTTGGTATCATCTTTGATGCGCTTACGCTGAGGACCTACCGCTTTGAGTGGTGGTCCAAGATATTGGCGGGAATTGCTCTGGGATGCATCGCCATAGCCATCATGGTTAACCCTTGGATATTGCGTCCGGGGATAGTTTTCGACACTCGCTCCATCCTCCTCAGCCTAATCGGAATGTTCTTTGGGGCAGTTCCTGCCATCATTTCCGCTGCCATGGCAGTAGGCTTCAGGATAGTTCAAGGTGGAGATGGCGTATATATGGGTTGCTCGGTGGTGATTGCCTCTCTGGGATGGGGATACGCATGGAAACGCTTGCATAGCAAGTTTGGACTGCATTACACCATTTGGGAGTTCTATGCCTTGGGGATTGTCAATCACCTTACGATGTTGGGTCTAACCATTCTGCTCCCTGCGAAGGACAGATTTATGGTGCTTGCCACAATTGCCCTTCCCGTGATGTTGATATATCCATTAGCTACGGTGCTACTGGGACAACTGCTGGTACGCAGGTTGCAGATACGCATCGCCCGAAAGCGGTTGGAATATAGTGAAAAGCAATTCCGCAGCTTGTATGAAAATGCTCCCATGCCTTATCAATCTTTGGATGAACAAGGTAACTTCATCGCCGTTAACTTAGCATGGCAGAAAGCGTTGGGCTATGATGCAGAAGAGATTATCGGAAAGAACTTCCGAGATTTACTGGATCCGGATACTTATGAGCACTTCGCTGAGTGTTTTGGCAGATTTCGCAGCATGGGCTACATCAATAGTGTTCAGCACACAATGCGCAAAAAGGATGGCACATATATCCTAACGGACTTCAGTGGGGTGATTGTTAATGATGAGAATGGCAGATTCCTCCAAACCCAGTGTGTATTCACGGATGTAACTGAAAAACAGAAACAAGAAGCTGCGCTGCGTAGCATAGAATGGATGCTCACCAAGCAGAATGTGGCTGAGGACACCTTGCCCTCATACGGAGACTTGAGTGCACTAAACACCAATAGATTGATATTAGACTCTGTGGGAAAGGATGTGCTGCAAAGGTTGGTAAGTGACTACCTATCCCTGCTTGATACTTCCTCGGCAGTGTATGAGAAGAATGGGGATTATGCCATCGGCATCTTCTCCTCATCCTGGTGTCAATATCTGGATTATGTGTCTCGCAGTAATTGCCACACCCAAGATAATGTAGAGGCATTACAAAGTGGCGATTGGCTGTGCCACGAATCTTGCTGGACGGATGTGTCTAAAAAAACCATAGAAACGAGGGAAGTAGTGGATATGGAGTGTGCAGGAGGACTACATCTCTATGGTGTCCCGATAAAGATAAGCTCCGGTGTTATCGGAGCAATCAATCTCGGTTACGGCTCTCCGCCCACCGACCCGGAGGTTTTGAGGGAGATTGCGCTAAAATTTAATGTAAGCATTAGCGAACTGCAACAGAAAGCAGCCGCCTACCAAACCCGCCCTACCTTCATTATTGAGCAAGCAAAGCGTAAGCTGCACACTGCCGCGATGGTGATTGGGGAAATCGTGGAGCGTAAGCTTGCCGAAGATGAGCTGTTAAAGATAAAATCGGACTGGGAGATTATCTTCCAATCCATTCCCCACCCCACCTTTATTCTGGATAGAGAGCAGAACATTATTGCCGCAAACAAGTATTTGGAGAATATCTTCGGAATTAGCAGCAAGAATATGAAGGGCAAAAAATGCTGGGAAATGATGCATGGGGATGAAACCACCTCACCTCCAATAGACTGCCCCTTTGCATTAAGCTGCATCAGTGGTAACTATGACCACACCAGCGAGATGGAACTTGCCAATCTGGGCAGGTGGTACTTGATAACCTGTAAGCCGGTTTACGATACAGAAGGAAATATAGATAAGGTGATTCATATCGCGATGGACATTACTGAGCGCAAACAGGCTGAACTTTCCCTGGCAGAGAGTGAGGAAAAATACCGGCTACTCTCCGAAACTGCGCAGGATATCATTTTGATCCACGATTTGGAAGGGAGAGTGCCCTACGCAAATGCCAAAGCGCTGGAATTCTTGGGAGTATGCGCAGAAGAACTGAGTTCTATCAACCTTAACAACTATATCCCTGAGACTTATTACCCTATGCTGCAGCAACATATTCAGCAAAGAAAAGAGGGATTTCTGGGTTCACGTTTATATCCAATCGAACTGATAAACAAGGATAACAAGGTAGTTCCCGTGGAAGTGAGCAGCACCCCGATAATCAATAATGAGAAGATTACAGGTATTCTGGCTGTTATCCGAGACATAAGCGAAAGATTGGAGGGTGAAGAAGCAGTAAAAGAATCTCAAGAGCGATTTGAAATATTCATGGATAACCTCCCCGGTGCGGTGTATATCAAAGACAGCAAGAGCAATATGCTTTATGTAAACAAATATATCCTGAATCAACGGAACATGATGAACGATATCGGAAAAAGCCCGCATGAGATATATTGCAACGAGATTGCCGAGAACATTCTCTTGCGGGATAAGCTTACCCTGGAGCAAGGAGTTCTTAATATCATTGAGGAAATTGATAATCCCGATGGCTCCATCAGCTATTATGACTCCACCAAGTTCATTCTGCCTAATCCCAAGGGTGAGCCGATGATAGGAGGAGTATCTCTGGATGTTACCCAAAGAATAAAAGCAGAAGACCAAAGAGAGCGGTATGCTTACCGCTTGGAGATACTTAGGAAGATAGACAGCATTGTGCTGGAGACTCTCTCTTTTGACTCTGTGTGTATTGCCGCGGTGCAAAATCTACACAAATTGATACCTTTCGATGTCCTTTCTGTGAACGTGCTATCTGATGATAAGATACAGATACATACTCTTTATAAACCGGAGCAAGAGTACAAATACTTAAACAGCGACCACTCCTACATCCCAAACATGGAGTTTATCGCAAGTTTAACAAAAGAAAGAACCATCATAGTGAACGATGCAAGATCAGAAACCACCCCTGATGATATGCCGATTCGCAAAGCGATGATTGCTGAAGGGATATCGTCTTTTATGTATAATGCCATGATTATGCAGGATGAGATGGTCGGTTTCCTTTGGTTCTCGTGCAAAGACAAGGACTTCTTCAGCGATGAATATGCTGAGATAGCCAATGAATTTGCCAACCAATTGGCTATAGTGTTGCACCATCTTCGCTTGATTCAACGGATTAAAGAACATGCCGTTGAACTGGAACAGAAGGTGGTAGAACGCACTCGTCAATTGACAACATCCAACCAGGAACTGGAAGCCTTCTCATATTCTGTAGCCCACGACCTTCGTGCCCCGTTAAGGACAATTGAAGGGTATTGCACTATTCTAATCGAAGACTATACGCCATCTCTGCATGAAGAAGCTATCAATTTGCTTGATACCATCCGCCGAACATCACGCAGGATGGATACATTGATAAAAGAGTTATTGGAACTGGCTAAACTTACCCGCAATGATCTTAAATGCAGCCCATTGAATATGAAGCAGATTGCCACGGACATATGTAAAGAAGTGTTGAACTTGCACCCAGAAACTAACTATGACCTGACAATTGATGAGCTACCCGGATGTTACGGAGATAATGCCTTGATAATCCAAGTGTGGCAAAACTTGATTGAGAATGCGGTGAAGTTCTCTCATAAATGTGATAAACGAGCAATCCACATCGGCTTCATTCAGGAAGAAACCGAGAATGTTTATTATGTGCAGGATAGCGGTGTGGGCTTCGATATGGCTTATGTGGACAAGATTTTTGCACCATTTCAACGCTTGCACCGGGAAAGCGAATTTGAGGGTACAGGGATCGGCTTGGCAATTGTGAAGAAGGTTATCGACAGGCATAACGGGAAAGTGTGGGCAGAAAGCACCATCGGAACAGGTACATGTGTGTACTTCAGCTTACCCATAACCGACTTGTAACATCACCCAGATCATTATATCAATCATCGAAGCGTATCTATAAGATATTGCATAGAGATAGATTGGAAGATTGTTAAGAAGATTTAACCGAAATCCGTGCTATTTTACTTGCCATAAGCATTGCATCGCCATACTTGGAGCATCGGCTATGCTGAGATCGCATCTGTCGATAAATAAGCTTGTTACAAAAGGTGTGAGATGAATAGTACAATCTATATCGTGGAAGATGAAGTCGATATTCTGGAACTCGTTCAAATGAAACTGGAAGATGCAGGGTTTACATGCAAAGGATTCGAACGAGCTGAGCCTATGTTAAAAGAGCTAAAGTCATCCACTGCAGATTTGATTATGCTTGATCTGATGCTACCCGGTATGGATGGAATGGAGACCTGTAAAATACTTAAAGTAGATGAGACCACCAAGTTCATCCCTGTTGTTATGCTAACTGCCCGTACCGATATTGAGGACAAGGTTCGGGGTCTCGATTATGGTGCGGATGATTATATCACCAAGCCATTCGATGCTAAAGAGTTAGTGGCGAGAGTGAATGCTGTTCTGCGACGCAGCAGTTGGGAAAGCAGCAAAAATGTACTGACTATAAACAAGGACTTTGTGATCGACTTCAACCGCTATGAAGTTCAGATTAAACAGATTAGAGCTGACCTCACCCTAACCGAGTTTAAAATCCTACAACTCCTCACTAAAAGACCGGGATGGGTGTATAATCGAAGCCGAATTCTTGACCACCTTTGGGGGACGGATAAGGTGGTGATTGAAAGGACCATTGACGTTCATATCCGCAACCTGAGAGAGAAGTTGGGAGACTTTGCATGGATGATTCAGAACATCCGCGGAGTCGGGTATCGCTTCTCTGCAAGTAACGAGGATAAGCTTGGATAAAAAGAGTCTGAACAGAAACCTGATACTATCCCAATTAGTGTTTCTGGGGGTATTGGGCATACTTTTATGGGCAGAAATCCCAATTTATGTGCTGTTTCCGATAATGATAATCGTTTCAGCTAGTGTGCTTACCATCATCAGCCGGAGATTGCAGAAACAGTATAACCTTATCTCCCGAGCAGCGCAGCAGATTGCCAAAGGTGATCATAGCATGAGGATTCCCGATTTGGAGTTGGACGAAATTAACAACATGGGACAAGATCTGAATGAGATGCTTGGTAAGCTCGATAACACAATACATCACCTGGCAGTGCACAGAGAAGAGCTACGGTTGGTGTTGGGAACCATCGAGGATGTGCTGTGGTCACAGAATCCAGAAGGTAGGCTGGTGTGGGCAAACCAAGCTTTTGCTGATTTGTTTCCATCATACAACCCAGAGTCGCTTCAGTATTATTGGGAGGTTATCCGCGAACCGATGTTGTTGTCAGAGATAAAAGAGAGTGTGGCATCCCCAAAAAAGCTGATGAAGGAAGTGCTCTTGGGGGATACCAGTTATCTGCTTTCAGCCACAGAGAATCCCCAAGCAAGACGCAAGGTGTTTATCCTGCAGAATATTACTATTATCCGCACTGCAGAGCAAATGAAGAAGGATTTCGTAGCAAATCTGGCTCACGAGTTAAGAACTCCTCTAACAGCCATAAAGGGTTTTACTGATGCCATGCAGGATAAGCCCCTAGCAAACAACCACCGCTATTTGCAAATCATCCAGAACCACACTTCCAGATTGATACACCTGATCAGCGATTTGGAACAGCTAATCCGTTTGGAACGAACTGCAGAGTTGGAACTTAAGGAAATCAACCTAGGTACTTTCTTCCATAATGTCCAGTTGATTCTGAACCCTCATGTGGAGGAAAAGGGACTGAAACTGCTGATTGAGCTAGATGATACCCTACCAAGAATACACTGTGATCCTTTTAAACTGGAGCAAGTGTTTATCAATCTGGTACAGAACTCTCTCCGATACACAGAACATGGGACAATCAGCATCCATAGCTATGCCAACGATATGGGTGTAATGTTTGAGGTTCGGGATACCGGTAAAGGTATCGAAGCCCAACACCTTCCCCGCATCTTTGAGCGTTTTTATGTTGCCGATCCGTCGCGAAATAAAAGTCAAAGCGGAACAGGATTGGGACTGGCAATTGTGAAACACATAGTGCTCTTGCATCATGGCAGGATTGAGGTTGAAAGTCATCCGGGGATAGGTTCAACCTTCAAAATCTTCTTACCCATCCAATAAGGGAGATCAAGTTTGGATTCCATGCTCAGTCCCAACCTTGATGAAGTGATTTCCAAATACCAGCGCTTAGCTTACAGTATCGCCCATGATTACCGTGATTATGGGCTTCCCTTGGAAGATCTTCGCCAAGAAAGTCTTCTAGGGCTGCTTAAGGCGTTTGAACATTTTCGTCCTGATAGAGAGAGCAAATTCTCCACATATGCAGTTTATTGGATTAAGAAGCAGATTCTTGAAGCTGTTAATAAAGAACTTAAGATCAAGAATAGCTTGGCTGAGATCACATCACACACCTCTGAGCCACATGATTCCTGCGTTTCACAACCACCCCCACTTAAGAAACTAGAGTTGCCCTCCGCGATGCCTGAACTCGAGAAACAAATTCTCATCGCTTCTTTTACCCAAAACCTAAGTCTAAAGGAAATTGCCACCAAACTTAATGTCCCCGTAGAAAGAGTTAAGCAGCACAAGCTAAAAGCTCTCAGAAGACTCCGCAGCTTGAATTTCAGCCTTTAAACTTCTGTTTTCTCCTCAATGTGATGCTTAATGCTTATTCCGTTTACCAGATATATGGTATTCTCTGCAATGTTAGTGGATAGATCCCCAATACGTTCCAGATTTTTGGCAATACGCAGGATATGAAGATACAGCTCAGTATGCAGTGGATTGTCTTTTATTAATCGTACAAGATGCTTGTAGATAGAGCGATTTAACTCGTCCACCACATTATCATCATTACATACTTTCCGAGCAACACTCACATCCTCTCTGGCAAAGGCATCCAAGCTTTCTTTCAACATGCTGAGTGTGGCATCCTTCATGGTTGAAAGCTCCGGTAGCTCAACAATCACAGGATTACCAACAAGCTGCGCAGCACTTTCGGCAATGTTCACCGCTTGGTCGCCCAAACGCTCAAGATCATTATTTATCTTGTATATCATAAGAATGATACGCAAGTCCTTTGCCTCTGGTTGATGTAAGGCTATTAAAGAAGTGCATTTCTTCTCAAGTTCCATTTCAATGTCGTTAACCCGCTTTTCAAACACCATTACTCCATCAACAAAGGAGGAATCTCTATCATACAATCCGCCGATTGCTATGCTCACCATCTTTTCCACCAAGCCTGCTTGAGCCATCAGCATCTGTTTAAGTTCCAGTTTCTTGTTATTTATCATGTTATCTCCTTATCCAAATACACCGGTCAGATAAGCTTCGGTTCTTTTATCTCCCGGAACGGTGAACACTTTCTCTGTGTGGTCAAACTCCACCAACTGCCCCAGATACATGAAGGCTGTATAATCAGAAATTCGCCCTGCCTGAGCGATATTGTGCGTTACTATCAGTATAGATACATTTTTCTTCAGGTCAAGGCAAAGCTCTTCAATCTTAGCTGTGGATTGGGGATCCAGGGCAGAGGTTGGTTCATCCAACAGCAATACTTCAGGATTATTCGCTAATGCTCTGGCAATGCACAATCGCTGTTGCTGTCCACCTGATAGTGCCATCGCCGGAGAGTGTAATCTATCCTTAACCTCCTCCCAAAGCCAGGCAGCTCTAAGGCTTTCTTCCACGCGGGAGTGAATATCGCACTTGCTGTATTTACCTTGAATTGCCAAGCCGAAAGCCACATTGTTATAAATGGACTTAGGAAAGGGGTTGGGTTTTTGGAACACCATCCCCACTCTGGCACGGATGCTTGTTACATCTGCTTTAGAACTGTATATGTCCAAGTCACCGATACTGACCTTACCCTCTATCCGTGTCTCGGGAATCAAATCGTTCATGCGGTTAAAGCATCTTAGTAGCGTAGATTTACCGCAACCTGAAGGTCCAATAATCGCCGTTACTTTCTTATCGTGTATATCAATGTTCACATCGTGCAAAACCTGCTGTTTAGCAAACCAGAGGTTCAGGTTTTGTGTGCTTATACTTGGTTTCACCATTTTCTTTTTCTCCTGATTGAGTAGCGGACATACATTGCAACAGAGCTGATTCCCAGAACCAGAACCAGTAGCACCAACGCTGTTCCGTAGGCTATGGGCACTTGCTTTTCGGCATGGGTACCCTCTGTCATTAGCGCATATATGTGATATGGCAATGCCATAACTTCATCGTTTAAGCGCTTGGGCAACAGCCTGGAATAGAAGGTTGCGGCAGTAAACATTATGGGTGCCGTCTCTCCGGCTATTCTCCCAATGCTGATTATCGCCCCGGTGAGGATATTGGGTAATGCAGTGGGAATCATAACCCGCATTATTGTCTGTCTCTTGGTTGCTCCAAGAGCCAAGGACGCATCATGAAAATCTCTTGGAACACCCCTCAGCGCTTCTTCGGTAGCGTTTATTATCATCGGTAAAGCAAGTATCGCCAGCGTGAAAGCTCCTGCTATCATGGATACATCCAGCTTCATCATAGACACAAACACTGCCATACCAAAGAGCCCATAGATTATCGAGGGAGTTCCTGCCAAGGTATTGATGGTTATCTTAACCACTCTCACCAGCCAGGCAGGTTTGCCGTAACTGGTAAGGAATATCGCAGTCATAATCCCTAATGGGAGGGCAATGCCGATAGCAATAGCAGTTAACCAAAAGGTTCCTACTATTGCAGGCAGAATCCCTCCGGCTGTCATCGCTTGCTTGGGTGCCTGAAACAGGAAATCCCAGCTTAGGACAGATGCACCCATCCAGAACATTCTAACGATGAATACCAGCAAGAACATAAAGGTAATGAGCAGAGCCGAGCCTAGAATTCCTGTACCGAAGTAGCTGTACAGCTTTCTTCTATTCATCTTAAGCTCCTTCTCAGAAACACCATCTCTGTTATCAGATTCGAGATGAAGGTTATCCCGAAAAGCAGGATTGCCAAGGCAAACAATGATTGGTAATGCAGATCACCCACCACAGTTTCACCCATCTCGGCAGCAATGGTGGAGGTTATGGGTCTGGCTGAAGCAAAGATAGTCTTAGGAATTTGAGCGGAGCCTCCGGTCACCATCAGCACCACCATTGTTTCGCCAATCGCTCTGCCAAAACCAAGCAGCACACTCCCGATTATTCCGCTTCTCGCAGCAGGGACAACTGTCCTGAAGATACACTCAATCTTGGTTGCTCCTAATGCCAAAGCTGCTTCCCTGATGCTTTTTGGCACATTGGACAGTGCATCCTCGCTCATGCTGGCAACGATGGGGACAATCATCAGCCCCAAGATAATGGAACCCGTAAACACATTAAGCCCCGTATCAAGATTGAACCATTCCCGCACCAGCGGTGCCAAGAAAGCCATCCCGAATAGACCGTAAACCACTGATGGTATCCCCGCCAGTAGCTCAATCACCGGTTTGGCTATCTCCTTCAATCTGTTCCCCGCAATCTCCGAGATGAAGATAGCTGAGCCCAGTCCCAGAGGGACACCAATCAACAAAGCTCCTAAGGTTACGTATAGCGAGCCAACAATAAGTGCCCAAGCCCCAAACTCCGGTAGTTCATGCGTTGGATACCAGGAATTGGTAAACAGGAATTGCGATAAGGACACTCTGTTAAAGAATGGCAGCCCTTCCCTGAACAAGCTGAACAGTATCCCTGCCAAAGCCAGTATGGTGAACAGCGATGCTGTGTAGGTTACCGCTTGGAACACTTTCTCTTTATAGCATTTCATATTAATCCCATAATCTGGAGAGAGCCGGATGCTTAGTCCGCGCTCTCTCTTTTTGCTATCTATGATTTAGTTTAGAGTAACGAAACCCTGTTCTTTCACAATCGCTTGCCCTTCGGCAGATTGGATGAAACCTATGAACTTCGCCACATCACCAGCGGCTTTACCATTTGTGTACATGTAAAGCTTGCGGGATAGAGGATAGCTGGAGTTCTTAACCGTGCTCTCACTGGGCATGATGTTATTCACAGTAACTACCTTTACGCTTTCGTTCACATAGCCCAAGCCCGCATAACCGATTGCACCGGGAGTGGAGGCTACGGCAGACACAATGGCATTGTTGGAGGCAAGAAGCTGGGCTGAGGGATCAACCTTCGCTCCGCCAAGTGCCTTCTCATTGAACACTTCAAATGTGCCTGAGGCCACGTCACGTGAGATAACCACGATGGGCAGGCTTGCTCCGCCCAATTCCTTCCAGTTCTTTATCTTGCCTGTGTAGATGCCCTTTATCTGGGCGATGCTAAGGTTCTTCACCGGATTGTTCTTATGCACCACGATGCTTATCCCGTCATTGGCAATGGCATAAGCACTGGGATTGATACCTTTGGACTTGGCTGCGGTAATCTCTTTAGCTTTCATGGGACGGCTGGAATTGGCGATATCCACGGTTTTATTCTGTAGTGCGGCAATCCCCACTCCGGAGCCTCCGCCACGCACCGAAATGTTTATCCCGGCATGCTTATCCATAAAGGCTTCGGCGGTTGCTTGTGCCACCGGCAGCACAGTTGTGGAACCTGAGCAGGTTACCTGTCCATTCTTGGCAAAGGCAGGTATCAACATAAGGGACAAGCCCAGTCCCATTACCAAGGTTCTAAATATATTCTTCATCTCTCTCTCCTTACTTAATTATGCCGGCAAAGCGCCATTTGAGCTGCATCATTATCTGCGAGCTATCCTTATAGCCCTTGGAGTAATCTGCATAGTATGTCTTGTCTGCGCTGTACTTTTTATCAGTGTAATTAATTTGGATTTGCATCTGGGGAACTTCTGAGGCATCGGGGAAGAGGTTGTAATTCGCTCCCAAGGTTACGGTATTAAGCTTCATTTCGGGGTGCAGTATGCTTGTGCCGGATTTCAAAGGTTTGTCAGAATCATCCCACATATCATAGCGACCAATCAGTTGCACATCAACCGGCAGGAACTCAGCTAAGGAAATGATGGGCATAATCATCAAACCTTTGCTGCTGTAATCTTTGTCACCTTCGCTAAAATACTTGTCATTGGGGAGCTTAACATCTTTTATGATATACTCCACCCACAGGTCGGCAGGTCCATAAGCCAAGCGAGCCAAACCGTCTATCAAGATCTGCTCTTCATATTTCTTGTTCAGGCTATTACCGGAAAGCTTTTCATCCCGTTCCACGGTGTTTGCCATATAGCTTCCGCCTATTGTGACACCGGGGATGGGAGTAAGGCGCAGATTCGCCAAGTAAGCCATGGCAGTGTTATCCTTAAGGCTCTTACCCACTTTCTTATAACCTTCACCATTATACACACCCAGGGCATATTCACCATATCCGGCAGGGATATAACCATTAACCGTCACCCCATAATCTGCGGAGTTGGCAACTTTGTATTCATCCGTGGGGGCTTTGCCGATAAGGGTATAGTTCCAGTCGTAAATTGTTCCGAAATATACTTTCTGCAACCCTACGGAGAGTGTTTGCTCCGGAATAGGAATCAAATTGGCGAAATCAACATAAGCATACTTCAGCTTCAAACCCGCTCCATCGATGGAGGATTGGGTATAGACAGTTACGCTGTCTATAGGCTGTGTGGCATCGCTATAGCTGTTTGGCCATTCGTGTGTGGCATCACTGCTAAACAGGTCGATGGTGAAACGGGCTTTGGTGGATTCGCTAAACTTGGTTTCCAGCCCGAAGTATCCGCGTTCCAGGGATAGATAATTCTTTGCCAGCTTCTTCTCGTATGTGCCGGCAGCATTCTTATACATGGCATTATCCATTGTCCATCTGCTCCACATCTCACCGCTAAGCTTGATTTCTTGAGCATGGTACATTGCGGGCAACAATATGGCACCCAGAATCAGAACAAAGAAAACTTGTTTCATGGTCACTCCTATCATGTTTATGTTCTGCCCTTATTATACGCCGGAATTGTTAGTTTTTCGTTACGTTGAGGTTAAGAGTTCTTAACAATGCCTTAAGTATTTTGAACGCAGTATGATGCGTGTGCTACGATTCTTGGCTTTCTACATTTCTTCCTCCATCCCTCACTTGGTATCATTACAAGATCATTGCATGTTTATTACGGATGAAACATGCAATGATTATGTAATGATCAGGTAATTCCTCCATGGGGAGTGCCAAATCTACATTTGTTTTTAAGCTTTTAGGAATCGTTCTTGCATCGTATATTCTCTTGCTTTTGAATACCATACCAAGCTGTGGCTGCCTTCAGACAATTACTAATCTATTGACAGTATCATTGTCGCAAGGATATTAGTTACAGTGCACCAAAGGGTTTATCCTTGGGTGAATAGAGATGTTCTTAGATATTTGAGATATAAAGGAGACATTATGAAACGAGCATTACTGATGCTTTGCCTTTTGTTGTTTTCAGCAATGGCATTCTCTGCTGAAAAAGTCATGCTGGGCAATGGAGATAATTCTGTAAGCGTACTGAACTCCACCCCCTTTGAGACTCAGTTACAATTCAAGATTAATTCTTTTGAAAAGACCCCGGTTAGCATTGATGGTGCCCAGTGGTACCATATAAGTTTAGCTAAGGAAGGCATCACCCAGGAAAAGGGCATGCCGGAACTGCCGGTGTTGAACCGCAGTATCATCATCGACAACAATGCTTTGGTGAAAATGGAAGTGTATGATGTTCAGTATCAGGATATCAAGCTTGCCGTGGCACCTTCCAAAGGCATCATCAAGCGCAATGTGAACCCTGCCGATGTGCCCTACAGCTTCGATAAAATGTATATGGGTGCAGAGAGTTACCCCGCCAAGATGGCAGCTCTTTCCGAGCCATACATTCTCAGGGACTTCCGCGGGATTACCGTGCAGACAACCCCCTTTAGCTACAATCCCGCTGCCCAAACCCTGCGGGTTTATACCTCCTATAAAATCCGCGTGTATAACGACGGAACTGACACTGTAAACACCCTTAACAGCACCCGTAATGCTATCTCCAAAGATTTCAGCTCCATCTATGAGAACCACTTTATAAACTGGGAAAGCTATCGCTACACTCCCGTCAGCGACAGCTTTGGAAAGCTGCTGGTTATATGCCACACCAACTACTTAACCCAAATTGCCCCGTATGTGAACTGGAAAAAGCAGAAGGGCATCACCACCGAATTGGTAGAGTGGAGCACCATCGGCACAACCGCAGCCCAATTGCAAACCTATATCCAGAATAGATACACCGCAGACACCAGCATAAACTATGTGCAGCTGGTGGGTGATGCGACACAGATACCAACCCTTAGCTCCGGTGGCGGTGGCAGCGATCCCAGCTTTGCCCGTGTATCCGGAACCGACTATTACCCGGATATCTTTATTGGGCGTTTCTCCGCAGAGACTACCACCGATGTAACCACCCAAGTAAATAAAACCATCGCCTACGAAAGAGATGTAACCACTGCAGATACCTGGCTTTCCATGGCAACCGGCATCGCCTCCAATGAGGGTGGCGGAAGCACCGGTGATAATGGCGAAAGCGACCAAACCCACATGACCAATATCCGCACCGACCTTTTGGGTTATGGCTACACAACCGTTGACCAGATTTACCAAGCAACCGGAGGCAGTGCAGCAAACATCACCACCGCATTAAATGCCGGACGTGGCTTTGTGAACTATGTGGGTCACGGGTCTGATACATCTTGGGCATCTGTAACCTACACCAATACCAATGTGAATGCCCTCACTAATGGCAGCAAGTTACCCTTTATCATGGACGTTGCCTGCGTGAACGGGAACTTCGTATCCCTCACCTGCTTTGCCGAAGCCTGGATGCGTAAAAGCGGTGGCGGAGCAGTTGGGATATACGCCAGTAGTATAAATCAGGACTGGAATCCTCCCATGTTGGCTCAGGATGAATGCACCGATTTGATATTGGCAGGAACCAAGACCACGCTTGGCGGATTGTATTATAACAGCTCGTGCAAGATGATGGATACCTATGGCAGCACCTCCGGCTCCAGCGGAGTGAACATGTACCTCACATGGCATATCTTCGGTGATGCTTCTTTGGTAGCTCGCACCAAGACTCCCCAGGCTATGACGGTTACCCACCCCGCAACCATCCTCATTGGCGCAACATCTGTTACGGTTAATACCGGGGTATCCGGTGCCCGTGTGGCAGTAACCTATAACAACACCATATACGGGGTGGCAACCGCAAACAGTAGCGGAGTGGCAACAGTAACCTTAACCAATCCTCCCGCCTCTGCCATCACCTACACGGTAACCGCAACAGCCTTTAACCGCGTTACCTATGTTGGTTCCATGCAGCAGATTGCCGGCAACGGACCATATATGAGCGTGGAGACCGCCACCTATGCGGATAGCAATAACAATGTGGCGGAGTATAACGAAAGCGGTAGATTCAACGTTACATTCAAGAATATCGGTACCACTACTGCCACCAACGTTACCGCCACATTAAGCACCAGCACCTCCGGCATCACGATTACCGATAGCAGCGAGACCATTGCCTCTTTGGCATCCAATGTCAGCACAACAATCAACAATGCCTTCAGCTTCACCACTGCTAACAATATGGTTAATGGCAGCAGTGCAGCATTCGTGATTACTATGGTAGCAGGAAGCGAAACCTGGACTTATGAGTTCAATAAAACCATCGCTGCTCCCAGCCTTGCTTTTGGAACTGCCACTATCAGCGACCCCACGGGCAATAACAACGGCAAGCTTGATCCCGGTGAAACGGTTACCGTTACAATGCCTCTGAATAACAC
>CALDSN010000105.1 GCA_937924555.1 uncultured bacterium
GACCACCGAGATCTACACTCTTTCCCTACACGACGCTCTTCCGATCTGACAGAAGTGCTGTCCACCATAGATAAGCTGGATATGTTTTTTGTGGATAGTGCCACCACAGCAAAGAGCAGCGTTCCCGGAGTGGCAGCAAAGCTGGGGCAAAAGACCTTGAAACGAGATGTATTCTTGGATGTGCCCGATGTCTCCGATGCCACTATCATCAGTAAAATACAGGGTTTAGCTAAGTATAAGGGCAGGAATCAACCCATCGTGGTGATAACGCACTGCCACAACCGTGCCAAGCTGGAAGCCCTGCACAAATTCATCACTCAGGTGACGGATATGGGAATCAAGCTGATACCTCCCTCCAAGGCAATTCGCAAGGTGTCGGTAAGTTAAAGTCTCTCCATACTCACTTTCAAAAATCTCATCAGGTGCTTTGGCACCTGTTTTCTTATAGTTGATATTCCGGTGCATCTTCCCAATTGAAAATACGGTATCATAACGGTCTCATTACGGACAAAGAGCGTGATAAGTCCGTAATGATACCGTAATGATCCCAAGAAGGAGGCATACGAAGCAAGAAGCTTGTATCTGCCTCTATATTTTGTTTGACAGTTGGGCTAAGCCAAAAAAACTGCCTTGCAAGAGGTGGAACTTGAAGACGAAAATCATTATTAAAGGCGCACAAGAACATAACTTAAAGAACATAGATTTAGAGATTCCCCGAAACAGTTTATCAGTATTCACGGGGGTGTCCGGATCAGGAAAATCATCCTTGGCATTCGATACCCTTTACGCAGAGGGACAGAGGCGCTATGTGGAGTCACTTTCCGCCTATGCCCGTCAGTTCCTGGGGCAGATGGAGAAGCCCAAGGTGGATTACATTGAGGGGTTATCCCCGGCGATATCCATTGAACAGAAGTCATCCAGCAAGAATCCCCGCTCCACGGTTGGCACTGTAACCGAGATTTATGACTATCTGCGAGTGCTGTTTGCCCGTATTGGAGAGCAGTATTGCTATAACTGCGGTGAGCCGGTGGGCTCGCAGACTGTGGACCAAATGGTGCAACACCTGTTGGAAAACCCGATGGGAACGAAGTTTCAGATTTTAGCACCATTGGTGCAAAACCGCAAAGGCGAGCACAAGGACGAGCTGGAAGAACTCCGGCAAGAAGGCTTTGTACGAGTTATGATTAATGGGGTGCTACGCAGTCTGGATGAAGAGATTGTCTTGGACAAGAAAAGTAAGCACAACATTGATGTAGTAATAGATAGAATCGTACTCAAAGAAGGTATCGAGAGCAGGTTGGCAGAGTCCCTGGAGCTTGCCATGAAGCTCACCGAGGGTGTGGTAAAGATAGACTACACGGAAGATGGGCGTGAGCAATTGCTATCAGCCCAGAATGCTTGTGCACACTGTAACATCAGCTTTGAAGAGCTATCTCCACAGAGCTTCTCCTTTAACAGTCCCTTGGGAGCTTGCCCGCTTTGTAACGGCTTGGGATACAAGCTGGAGTTCGATCCAGATTTGGTCGTGCCTAACCCAGAACTGAGTATAATGGAAGGTGCTGTTGCTCCATGGGGAAGGCTGGAGGCAAAACAGGATAGCTGGACTCTGAACGCTATCCGAAACTTGGCGAAGGCTTACGAATTCTCTCTGGAAAAGCCATGGTACCAGTTGCCGGAGATGATAAAGCAGTTACTGTTCTATGGCTCCAAAGGTAAGAAGTTCAAGGTTGCCTGGCAGAACGATAGAGGAAGCGGGCAATTCATGATGAAGTATGAAGGGGTTATCCCTCAGCTCGAGCGGAGGATGCACGAGACAACCTCGGAGGATATGCGTAAGTATTACATGCAGTATATCAGCGATAAACCTTGCCCGGAGTGTGACGGTAAAAAGCTGAAGCCATCATCACTTGCAGTGAGGATTGAGGGTAAGAATATTGGTGAAGTAACTGCCATGAGCATAGAGCAGGCGCATAAGTTCTTCAGTAGTATAAAGCTTTCAGGTAATAGATTATTGATTGCTGAAGAAGTGCTGAAGGAGATACGCAACCGCCTCGGTTTCCTGCTAAGTGTCGGGTTGCACTATCTTAGCCTCGATAGACGTTCACCAACTTTATCAGGAGGTGAAGCGCAACGGATTAGGCTTGCCAGTCAGATAGGCAGCCAGCTTGTGGGGGTGATGTATATCCTGGACGAGCCTAGCATTGGACTGCACCAAAGAGATAATGCCAAACTGGTGCAAATGCTATTACAATTGCGAGATCTGGGTAATACCGTGATTGTGGTGGAGCACGATGAGGATACCATGCGGTCAGCGGACATGATTGTGGACTTTGGTCCCAGGGCAGGAGTGTTTGGTGGGGAGATTGTGGCTCAGGGTAATATTGAGGAAATCCTGCGGCATCCCCATTCCCTTACGGGGGCTTATCTATCAGGTCGTAAGAAAATACCTATCCCTGATATGCGGGTTAAAGCAGATGAGCGGGTGATACGCCTGCAGAATGCAACCCACAACAATTTGAAGAATATTACTGTAGATATACCTATTGGGCTCTTTGTGTGTATCACGGGTGTTTCAGGCTCTGGGAAAAGCAGCCTCATAAACCAAACCCTTTCCCCCTTCCTGCATAACAGCTTCTATCGCAGTACCCATAAAGTAGGCGCAGTTGAAGCTATAATAGGGATAGAGCATATAGATAAGATTATCTCCATAGATCAGCAACCAATAGGCAGGACACCTCGTTCCAACCCCTGTACATACATCAAGCTATTTGACCCCATCCGCAACCTGTTTGCCGAGTTGCCTTCTGCCAAGATGCGGGGATATAAGCCGGGAAGGTTCTCCTTCAATGTAAAGGGGGGACGCTGCGAAGCATGTGAGGGAGCAGGCTTGAGGCAGATAGAGATGCACTTCATGGCAGATATCTATGTGACTTGCGAAGTGTGTAAGGGTAAACGATATAACCAGGAGACTCTCTCCATTCGCTATAAAGGCAAGAATATTGCAGAGGTGCTGGATATGGATGTGCAGGAGGCTGTGGAGTTCTTTGATGCCATACCGTCTATCAAGCAGAAGCTGCAGACCTTGCATGAGGTGGGCTTGGACTATATAAAGCTGGGACAATCATCCACCACCCTATCAGGGGGTGAGGCGCAACGCATTAAGCTATCCAGAGAGCTTAGTAAAACCTCAACCGGAAAGACCCTATACCTCTTGGACGAACCAACCACAGGCTTGCATTTTGACGACATCAATAAGCTCCTCGGTGTGCTTAAGAAACTGGTAGCGATGGGGAATACCGTTGTGGTTATTGAGCACAACTTGGATGTAATCAAGAGTGCTGATTGGGTGATAGACATGGGCCCCGAGGGTGGTGACGAAGGTGGTCAGGTGGTGGCAATCGGTACCCCTGAAGATATTATAAAGGCAGAGAACTCTGCCACGGGCTTCCACCTAAAACAGCATTACGAGCGAGAGCTTGCCGTTAACACGAAGGTCAAAACCAAGAAGAAAGCTATTAGCAAATGAGCAACTGCCGTTTCAGTTATTCCCCCCCAACCTCTGGTTACCACCAAGTAGGCTTGGCGGGGGACTTCTCCGAGTGGCAGATACTAGTGATGGAGAATATAGGCGGCAATTACGTGCTCAACTTGGATATTGCTCCCGGAATCTATGCCTATAAGTTTATCGTTGATGGCAATTGGATAGCTGATCCCAACTGTACTGAATGCGCAGAAGATCCCTTCGGCGGGGTTCATTCGTTACTGGTGGTTGAGGCAACCATCCAGGATAAGAATTGGGATGATGTTCTTGGTCACAATGCTCACAGAAACCTAGAGAGTTATATCAAGTATTATCGTTATGCACGGGATTGTGTGGAACTGCGTTTTTCTTGGTATCCCAATATGATTGATAACATTACCCTAGTGTTAGAGGAGGCAGCTTTGCCAATGCAACGGGTCGGTAAGAACTCTCTTTATGAAGTCTTCTCGGTCTGTTTCAAGCCAAGATACAAACTGATACGCTATCACCTACAGCTACAAAGCGGAGTGAGTATATACCACTACAGCGCTGATGGTATTATTCAGCAGGATGCGGATATCCAACCAATCGAACAGGATTTACAATCCTTACCCCTCTTTGAAATACCTGCATGGGTCGGCGAGAGTATTGTGTATCAGATATTCCCTGACAGGTTCTGTAACGGCAACCCCCAGCTTAATCCTGATTTTCATGAAAGGTATTATCAGGATTGTCGCACTGCTCCTCCAGAGGGGGAATTACTTCCAAGCAATCACGAATACTTTCACTTCGTCCATGATTGGAAGGATATAGCCGGTTTGAAGCAAAGTCCTTATCTTCCTGAAGGAAAGCCCGACTGGTGGTCATTTTATGGGGGTGATATTGCCGGGGTGCTTTCCAAACTGGACTATTTGTGCGAACTGGGGATAAACCTGTTATATTTCAACCCCTTGTGGCAGGCAAAGTCCAACCATAAGTATGATTCCGCCAACTTCATGACCATAGACCCCCATTTTGGCAGTGTTGAGGACATGAAGTCCTTTGTGCACGAAGCCAACAAGCGTGGTATCAGGATTATCCTCGATGTGGCTTTCAATCATACAGGTGAGACCTTTTGGGCATTCCGTGACTGTGTGCAAAAAGGCAGTGCATCGGAGTATTGGAACTGGTATGACTGGCATAACTGGCCCCTTCCATCCCCACTACCGGAGGATTTTAAGCCCAAGGAATTCTATCAATGCTGGTGGGGAATCAAGGACATGCCCGATTTGAACTATGACCTTTCCCGTCCGCACCCCGATGAAAATGCCATACGCGACATTAATGCCGCCACCCCCAATCTGCCCCTCGTGGAGCATATCTTGTTAGTCGTGCGATGGTGGTTGCTGGAGATTGGTATAGACGGCTTTCGGCTGGATGTCCCCGATGAAGTTCCATTCTGGTTCTGGGAGCTTTTCCGCCATGAAGTTAAGCGTTGCAAGCCCGATGCCTGGATTGTGGGTGAGATTTGGCACAATGCAGCTCAGTGGGTTAATGAGAAGTACTTCGATGCCGTGATGAACTATGCCTACTTCAAGAATCCCGTTACCGAGTTCTATCTGCTGAGGCAGATTACCCAAGAAGAGTTCGTAAGCAAGATAGAGAGCGGGCTTAGCGTCTATCCCAATCACGCTTTGGCTGCCATGATGAATCTCCTGGGTAGCCATGATACCCTGCGTATCTTCGAGCTTGCCGAGGGGAATATTACCGCCCTCAAACAGGCAATTATCTTCCAGATGTGCTTCCCTGGTGTGCCACATATCTATTATGGTGACGAGATAGCCATGGCCGGTGGGGCTGACCCCGATAATCGCCGTCCCTTTGATTGGGACTGGGAAGAACGCCCCGAAGCAAAGGAACTGAGGGATTGCTATCGGGAGTTGATTGCTCTGCGCAAAGCCAACGATGTGTTCACGATGGGTAGTTTTTCCTTTGCGCATATTCAAGAGGGCTTACTGGCATTCTGCCGTACCTTAGGGGAGAGAAGTGCTTTGATAGTCCAGAATTTGAGCACTGAGCCTATGGGGTATTCACCACAATCAGGGATGCAGCTTGTTTATGGCTCTAAAGGCTTTAACAACGGTGTTTTGCAGGGCTTAAGCTCGCTTATATTCATCAGCTAAGCCTACTTTCTTCCCTGCTGTCACTACGCTATCATTACGGACTCATTGCGGACAAAGAGCGCATTAAGTCCGTAATGATACCGTAACGATTACAGTGACGAAGCACTCAGAATGTG
>CALDSN010000106.1 GCA_937924555.1 uncultured bacterium
TGAGTGGGGTACAGCTCCGCTTCCATGCTGATGACCAAGGTGAATGGGCTTCGGGTTGGGCAATTGACAATATCTCCCTAGCTTTTGTCAATATCGACCTGATGACTCCCATCGTGGATCACTATCCTGTAATCGGTTGGCCCATTGTGGACGCAGACATCACCATCAGTGCTGATGTATACGATGATCTCACATGGAACAGTGGTCTTACTTCCGTTACCTTGAACTATGCCATCGATGGTGGCACTGAGAACCAAGTTCCTATGACTCTCGTTGGTGGCTTGTATGAAGCAGCCATCCCCGGCCAAGCCGCAGGTTCAGTGGTTTCCTACAGCATCACTGCTGTTGACGCATCAGCTCAAGCTAACACCATTACTACTGATGTTTGGGATTTCGATGTGAATTCACCTGTCTGGTTACAGTATGATGCTAACACCATCACCAACAATATCGGTTTGGGTTCTGGTACCTTTGGTATCATGACTGGTTTTGGCAATCCTTTTGGTGCTGGCAACCCCTGCCAAATCAACAGTGTGTTTGCCAGATCATTGTATGCCACAACTGCGAATGTGCACGTTTACACATATAATGGCGAAACCGACACCTTCACCGATGTCATCCCCAGCTTTAGCCAATCATTCTTGGCTGCAACTGATACTGTAATTCCGCTAAGCAACTGCACCACCACTGCCGGAATCTTCTACGTTGCTCTTACTGACGTCCCTGGTGGTAACTACTTCGCCCATGATGGAAGCCAAGATTATTACCCCGGGACCCATTTCGTGCATTTTGGTGCCGGAATGAGTACCGCAAACCTTGGTACTGTTGAAAGCTCAGGCTTCCCCGGTTCATGGTTCATTCGCGCCAATGTTGAAGCCGGTGTTTCTGCAATTGACGCTCCTGTCGTCACCATCACCAATGAGCTTGATGGTCCCACCCTTGCATGGGCAGCAGTAACCGGTGCAAACTCATATCATATCTATGGCTCAGCTGATCCAGTCGCTGAAACCTTCACCTTACTGGATACTATTGGTTCATCACCATATATCTACACAGGTACTGAAGGTTACATGTTCTTCAAAGTGACTGCTGACACAACAGGTTTACCTGCAAAGAGAACAATCTCCAGTCGTGTCAACACCCTTAGGAACATGGTTGCCAATCACAGATTAAAGCAAGCTCCCAAGGCTTCTTTGAGAAAGTAACTAATCAAACTTGGTAATTGGTACTATACCAGGTTATCAAGTAAAGTTAACCCCCCCCCCCGTGCAATATGCATGGGGGGGGGGTTCTTATATGTAGCAATCCTTCCGATTAGAATGATCTGTTTATTTTGGAGATGTTGTAGGAAACAAACGGAGTAAACTTCTTCACCTTGTACCCATCTGCTGCACTTCGCATGATTACTGATTCAGCTCTTTGCATAATATCGGAATAATCCGCAGCTAAAGGAAAAGCCGGCATTCAGCCGGCTCTCTATGAAGTTCAGTAGAGCGCTAAACTCTACACCAGTTTAATTGCTTTCTTAGGACACTTGGCTACGCATTGTTCGCAGCCAATACAAGCTTCCTTATCCACAGTGTGAACCTGTTTAAGTTCCCCGTTGATTGCCTTGGTGGGGCATATCTTGGCACAGATAGTGCAGCCTATACAGTTCTCTGCCACAATCTCAGCTTTTTTACGCATACCTGCTTTGGCATCGGTGATGGCTTTAGTGGGGCATACTGTGAAGCATAAGCCACAATCAATGCACTTGGCATAATCTATGCGGGCAAGGTTATTCTCCACCGTTATAGCCTGTACGGGGCATTTACGACCACACAAACCACAGCCTATGCATGGCAGCTCTGTTCCACAAAGCTGCTTAGCCACAGGAAGTTTGGCTTTGGAACTGCAGTTAATTACCACATTACGGTTTTCCGGCACCAATAATATCAGCTTTCTGGGACATGCTTTAACACAAGCACCACAAGCAGTGCACTTTTCTTTATCAATATGACGCATGCCATGTTCATCCACACTTATGGCATCGAACACACAAACAGCCTGGCAATCATTGAAGCCCACGCAACCCCAGTGGCACATGTTTGGTCCATCGGCGATATTCACTGCAGACTTGCAACTTTCCACGCCCTGGTAAGCATATTTCCACTTGGTGTTGTTTGTGCCACCACTGGAACAATGGATTACTGCCACCTTCTTCTCGGAAGCAACGGCACTTTTACCCATAATCTTGGCAATTGCTTCCACGGAAGCTGGTCCGCCGGGGGCACACAGGTTTATTGCCGCATCACTATTCACAATGGCATCGGCATAACCGGCACAACCGGCTTGCCCGCAAGCACCGCAATTGGCACCGGGTAAAGAGGCGATGATTTGCTCCACCCGTGGATCGAGCTTAACCTCAAACACTTTGGCAGCAAACGCCAGCACCAAACCAAACACCAAGCCCATAACTCCCAGAATTACAACCGGGATAAGTATGGTGGAAGAGGCTGAAGCAGCAAGAGGGATTATTATACTTACTATCATTATCTCATCTCCCTTATATCTTCATGCCCATAAAGCCATAGAAGGCAAGAGCCATGATGCCGGCTAAAATCAACCCGCTGGGCATGCCACGCATGCTTTTGGGCATATCCACAAGTTCCAAACGCTCGCGGATTCCCGCCATAGCTAAGAGCACAAAGGTGAAACCTACACCCGAAAGGAAGCCATTCAGCACCGACCAGATGAAGTTGTAACGGCTGCCATCGGCAAGGGGGGTGATGTTCAGAATAGCCACACCCAACACCGCGCAGTTGGTGGTGATGAGGGGAAGGTACACACCAAGTGACTTATACAGTGCCGGTGAGTTCTTTTGAATCACCATCTCCACAAACTGCACCAGAGCAGCAATGGTGAGAATAAAGGCAAGGGTTTGAAGGTATTCCAAGCCATAAGGAACCAGCAGATACTGGAATATCAAATAACAAAAGGCAGAGGCAAGGGTCATCACAAAGATCACCGCCATCCCCATACCAAAGGCAGAATCAAGCTTTTTGGATACACCCAGATAGGGGCATAAGCCCAAAAAGCGGGATAACACGAAGTTCTGCACCAAGATGGCAGAGATTGCCATCACGAACAATTGACCGAGGAATCCCATTATTTCTTCTCCTTAATCATGTTCATAAGCGCCATCAGAAAGCCAAGCGTGATGAAGGCTCCGGGAGCCAGCAAGGTTATCAGCATGGGATCATAAGTACTAGGCATAACCTTGATGTTCAGCCAGGTGCCGTTCCCCAAAACTTCCCTGATGGTGGCAACCACGGTTAGGGCAAGCGTGAAGCCCAAGCCCATACCTATGCCATCGGCGATGGAATTAATAACATTATTCTTGTTGGCAAAAGCCTCAGCGCGCCCCAGAATGATGCAGTTCACCACAATGAGCGGAATAAACAAGCCCAAAGACTTATGCAGGGCAGGCAGGTAAGCTGCCATACTCATATCAACAATGGACACAAAAGCAGCGATAACCACCACATACACCGGGATGCGTATCTTATCCGGGGTTACATTCTTTATCAGGGAGATAAAGATGTTGGAGCACACTAGCACAAATGTTGCCGCCATACCCATGCCCAAGGCATTACTAACCGAGGTGGAGGTGGCAAGCGTGGGGCACATGCCAAGCACAATTACGAATATGGGGTTCTCTTTAATTATCCCTTTGGTTAATTCGGAGATAAAGCTCATTTCGCCTCTCCTTTGCCATTTATCTCTTGGCTGAGAATATCTATGTATTCTTTCAAGGCATTCGTTACTGCACGAGTGGTAATGGTAGCACCTGTTAGAGCTTTGATGCAGTTGGGGGCTACTCCGCCATCCTTATCCACTATAAGCTGCGAGGCATTCTTACCCGAAAACTGAGCAGCGAATTCCGGCTTAGTAGAGTTTGTCCCCAAACCGGGGGTTTCTGTCTGCTGAACCACTTTGATATTAATGATGGTAAGGCTACTATCCACGGCTGCCATGGTTTTCACCGCACCGCTATATCCCGCTTTCTCGGCAGTGAAGGTATAACCCTTCAAAGCTTTGGTTGTCTTATCACGGGCAATGTAATAATCTATGGCTCCGTGCACTTCCTCAAATTCTGCATCGGGAATAAGCATTTCCCGCGCTTCCTGAGCCTCTTTTATCTTGATAGCTTCAATCTTCGGCTTGGTGAGGGAGTTCACATAAGCCAACAGAGCTGTGGCGACCATGCAAAAGGCAAGCAGGGTCAAACCAAGTTTTAGGAACATCTTCATTACTTCATCCTCCCAAAAGCCTTAGGCGCAGAGAATTTATCTATCAAAGGCGTCATCACATTCATGAACAGAATGGAATAGCTAACTCCTTCCGGATAACCACCAACCAATCTGATAACCACGGTAAGCACTCCGCAACCAATGGCGTAGATTATCCGCCCATTCTTGGTTAAAGGTGAGGTGGTATAGTCCGTTGCCATAAAGAAGGCACCCAACATCAATCCTCCGGAGAAGATATGGAAGAAGGGCAGCATCATGCTGTATCCGCTTCCCTGGATGGGACCAAAGAGGAAGGTGAGCACAAACACCGTGCCGATATAGAACAACGGAATACGCCATTCGATAATGTTTTTGTACAGCAGGTAAGCAGCACCGAGCAGCAAGGCAAAAGCACTCACTTCACCGATACAGCCACCAACATTACCCCAGAAGAGGTTTTTCAGGCTTGCCATCTCCGTGATATTGGTGAATATCCTGTTGGCAAGATCAATCCCTTCCCCGGCATCGGCATTGATGGAAGCTACAAAGCTGCTATCACGCAGGGTTTGCACAACCTTAAGGGGAGTGGCACCTGTAACCAAATCATAAGCTTTGGGGGATAGGCTTTGCAGGTTGGAAGCAATGGCATCAAGATCATTTAATCCGCTCAAATTCCCCGTTTTTGGCTTTAACCAACCGGAGGTCATCAGGGAGGGCCAGGATGCCAAGAGGAAGGCACGTCCCAATAGTGCAGGGTTCACAGGATTGTTGCCCAATCCGCCAAACACCTGCTTACCCACGGCAATGGCAAATACAGAACCCATAATGGGCATCCACCACGGAGCACCGGGGTTTATATTGTAAGAAAGCAGCATACCGGTTAGGAAGGCAGAGCCATCATTAACCGTAACCGGAACTTTGCGCATCTTTTGGATTAATGCTTCCGTCACCACGGCACTAACTGCACCAAGCAAGGTGAGGGTAAGGGAGCGAATACCCCAGAAATATACGGCAAACGCCAAGGCAGGAGTTAGGGCAAGAACCACATTCCACATTACCATCGACACATTGGTCTTGTCGTGCACATGGGGTGCGGAGGATACGATGTATTTATCTTTCATAATTCCTATTTCCCTTCCTTTTGAGCTTCGGCATATCGAATCTTACCGGTATCTATCCACTGCACCAAGCGTATCTGAGCAGGGCACACATAGGCACAGCTTCCACACTTCATACAGTCGTTCAAGCCTGCCTTTACTGCCATATCAAGATTCTTATACTTAACGGCAGCAGCAATTGTGCTGGGCAGAAGGTTCATGGGACAAACATCCACGCAACGGGCACAGCGCAAGCAGTTATGCTCCTCCATCGAGCGGGCTGCCTTTTCGCCAAGCAGCACCAATCCGCTGCTTCCCTTACCCATGCCTGCTTCCAAGCCCGGGAGGGCAAAGCCCATCATCGGTCCGCCGGAGATAATCTTGCCCACGGTCATGCTTGTTCCACCGCAAAGCTCCACCAACTCCGCAAAAGAAGTGCCGATTCTTGCTTTCAGGTTCTGAGCTTTCTTAATCCCTTCGCCTGTGATGCTTATTATCCGCTCTATCAACGGTTTTTTATAGCGTATCGCTTCATACACGGCAAAGGCAGTGCCCACATTCTGCACCACCACGCCTACTGCCATGGGAAGTCCTCCCGCCGGAACTTTACGCTTTGTGGCTGCATAGATTAGCTGTTTTTCCGCTCCCTGAGGGTAGCGTAGCTTCAAGCCCACCACTTCAAGGTTGCTTTCGCTTTTCAGCAGTTTTTCCATCAGCCGGATGGCATCAGGTTTGTTCGCTTCAATCCCGATTACGCCCTTCTTGGCGTTAACAATCTTCATTATCAGCTTCAAGCCTTTAATGATATCCTCGGCATGCTCCATCATCAAACGGTAGTCACTTGTTAAAAACGGCTCGCATTCAACTCCGTTCAGGATAACCGTATCGATAGGCTTGTCCGCAGGGGGACTGAGCTTCACATGGGTTGGGAAACCCGCACCGCCCATACCGCAGATACCTGCAGCAGCGATGCGTTCTTTCATCTCGTTAACCGGTAGCTCCATAAAGCTTTCTTCGTCCACCAAATCCACCCATTCGTCCTTACCGTCTCCGGTAATCTGGATCGCCAGTGAGCTTGTTCCACACGGATGGGGAAAACGGTCGATGGCGGTAACCTTGCCGGAAATTGAGGCATGTTGATTCAAAGATACAAAGCCTGAAGCCTCTGCGATAAGCTGCCCTTTGCTAACTTCATCACCCACCTTAACAACAGGTGTGGAAGGAGCTCCAATGTGCTGCGAAAGATGAATGGTAACTTTTGCGGGAAGGGGGGCTATTGTGATGGGTGCAGATGCCGAAAAATGCTTTTCGTCGTGGGGATGAACACCCCCAGGAAATGTTCGTAACTGCATTAACACTCCCGTGGCTGAGCGTAGCTCAAGCCATTGTCAAAATTTTGCCCACTTTTTATGATACCCTATAATAGGCAAGTTATTTCTTGTGCTAATGGCACTTCTTTCAACACGTAACCTATGATAATGTGCACAGCCCTGCGCAAAGATCATTTTACTTGTGCAAATCAGGCTTGACAAGCACAGCTACCAAGCAATTATGCCCATAAACAAGAATATTGAGGCGAAGCATGAAACAGTATATCATCAAGACTCTGCTAACCCTGTTCATCATCGTGGCAGTTAGCGAAATTGCCAAGAAAAGCAGCCTTATCGGGGGGATACTGGTGTCCCTGCCGATCGTTTCCGTGCTGGCGATGATTTGGCTGTGGGTGGATACCAAGAGCAAGACCAAGCTTGCAGAGTTTTCCTATTCCGTATTTTGGCTGGTGATACCCTCTCTGGTGCTGTTTATCAGCCTCCCTTTTCTGCTGAAAAAGATGGAGTTCGGCTGGGCTATGACGGCGGCTTGCGGACTTACGGTACTTGCTTACTATGCCATGGTTACAGTGCTGGGAGCGTTTAACATCAAGCTGTAACGGTTGCTCTTCCTGCAAAGTTAATTGATTCGCGTGATGCTGTAACCTCGAAAGACTCACTCCTCTCTTATTCCAATTACGCTTGTAATACGCATGAATTACGCGTCGCATCCGTATTTCACGCGTAATGCACCCGTAATTGGAGCAAGAGAGAAAGAGGAGGTTAGACGTTAATCGTTAAACGTTAGTGAGCACTCCCATGTAAACAAGCCACTCTTCGTCTAACTTTTAACTTCTACCATCTAACCCCACTTTTGAGCCCGGAGGGCGAAATAGCATAGCGATGGGTTCGGAGCATTGCCCAGCAATGCGCAGACCCTCGTCACACGCACCCCCCGATTTAAGCCCCTTAGGGCGACACTTCCCTGTGGCGATAGCAGCTAACAATATGATCGTTCACCATCCCGGCAGCCTGCATAAAGGCATAGCAGATGGTGGTTCCCACAAACTTGAAACCGGCTTGCTTCAATGCCTTGCTCATGGCGTCGGACTCTTCACTGCTAACGGGTATCTGGGCTTGCTCCTGCCAATGATTACAGATACTCTTGTGCGCGGTGAATTGCCAGATGAAATTGCTGAAACTGCCGTGTTGCTCCCGTAAACGCAGGAAGGCAGCGGCATTCCCGATGGTGGCTAATATCTTGGCACGGTTGCGGATAATGCCTGCATCCTCCATCAGTGAAGCAACTTTTTGCTCGTCATAACGGGCGATTAGTTCCGGAGAGAAGTTATCGAAAGCCCGGCGGAAATTCTCCCGCTTATTCAGAATGCAGCTCCAGCTTAATCCCGCTTGAAAGGCATCCAAGGTTATGAACTCAAACAGCTTACGGTCGTCATGAACGGGGCTGCCCCATTCCTCATCGTGATACTTGGTCATCAGTTCCCCGGAGAGTGACCATGGACAGCGAGTAAGAAGCTCCATCGTTTTCTCCCAGTGCAAGAAAATCATGCGTTGACACAAAGTCCAATACAAGCCAGCAGTCAAGTAGAACTGTGAGAATCTAAGCATGACCGTAAAGAAAACCGCAAATCTGTCACTAAATCCAAAATCTGTCACCCGCTATGTTATGGAGGCTTGCGATTACAAGCCGGAAAAGGGATGGATAATTTTTGGTTGACAGTTTGGGGCTTATGATTGGCAATGTCATTTAGAGAAGAAATATAATAGATTTACAGGAGAGATAGATGCTTACCATTGACTGGAAAGAACGGTTGGACATGGATACCGAAGATTACCTTAAAAACAAGCTCAGCAAGGGTGATTATGATTTTGAGATCATCTTCAATGCTTATCCCGAAAGGGTCAATGGCAAGATTCCCGCAGAAGTGATAAACTATGTTGCGGGGGTTATTGTTCAAAAGCTGGGTAAAGCCCATGAGCAATATCTGCCTTTTTACCAGAGATTGTGGTCGAAGAAGGGAGATTATGGCAAGCTGGCTTTCGAGCTTATCATCAGCAAGCTGTTACATAAGAAACCGGCAGTGTATATGCCCCTGTTCGATGAAGCACTTGCCCATGCAGATAATAACGAAGTGATTGCCCTGATGGATAAAGTGATGCTCCCACTGCTGCGTAAAGACCCGGATAAGTACCTTAATATCGCCTATGGCTACAGCAATAGTGATAATGATAACATCCGTAAGAATGGGCTTAACCTGTTGGTGAAGTTATTGAAGAAGCGGGAAGACCTTATCCCTACAATCATGCAGCACTTTTCGCACCTTTGGAGCTACCCCCTGGGCGATGCCATGCCCAGCCATGTGCTGATGCTGAAAGCAGTTGCCAAGCAAAGTCCTGATTACTACCTGAAGGTTTGGGCAGAATATGGCAGCAGTCGCGATCCACAGATTGTGGAACTCCTTTGCGCCACTGTTACAGATTATATCCCTGAGCTGGAAGCTCCCATTGAGCTTTGGACACATAGCGGGAATGCCCGCCTGAAAAAGGCAGCCCTTGCCGCATACAAGCTGCTGCTTAAGAAAAAAGGAGCCTAAACTTGGACTTAAGCGTATTTATCACCAAGCAAGGCATGGAGAAGCTGCAAAAGCGGATTAGCCACCTGATGAATGACGAACGCCCGGAAGTTATTAAACAGATTGCCATTGCCCGTGAATTCGGAGACCTTAGCGAGAATGCCGAGTATAAAGCGGGAAAAGAACGTCAACGCCAGATAGATTCTGAGATAGACTATCTGCGCAGGCGGAGTGCACAGCTTAAAGTGGTGGATACTGATAACTTCCCCAAAGATGTACTGCGCTTCGGTAGCTATTGCGTTGCTGATGACACCACCAACGGAGAGCGGATATGCTATCATGTGGTGGGTGCTGAGGAGCTAAACTTTTCTGCCGAGGAAGGAGTGATGCCCGTATCCGTGGTGTCCCCCATCGGCAAGGCACTGTTGGGCAAGAAAGTGGGCGAAATCGCCGTGGTTAGTGCACCCATGGGCGAAAGACATTTGAAGATAATTGAAATCAGATAAAACATGGAGAATCAATGAAGAAGAAAGAAAGCACCCCCACCGCTCTTACATACGAGCGGAAGAACTTCTGGAAGGACGCACCCGCTGCCGAACAAGAAGCTGCTTTTAGCTTTGCTGAGGCTTACAAAAGCTTCCTAAACGAAGCAAAAACGGTACGTGAAACCATCGCCTACACCGAGGCTTTGCTGAAGAAGAATAAGTTCAGCCCCATCGGCAAGAAAGCGGGCAACAAAGTATATACCATATTCCGCAACAAGACCATTGCCATGGCAGTAATCGGTTCCGAGCCTATTGCCAATGGCTTTAATATGGTCGCTGCTCACATCGATTCCCCGCGAGTTGACCTGAAGCAAAACCCGCTGTATGAGGATAGCAGTAGCTCCATGGCTTGCATGCGCACCCACTATTATGGCGGAATAAAGAAGTATCAATGGGTTTCCACTCCCCTTTCCCTGCACGGCATAATCATCAAAAAAGATGGTAGTAAGCTTGATATCTGCCTGGGTGAAAAAGAAGACGAACCTGTATTCATCATCCCGGATCTGCTGCCTCACCTTGCCCGCAAGGAACAATATACCAAGAATCTTGCTGATGCCATTGATGCCAGCAAGATGAACCTGCTTTTCAGCGGAATGCAAGACCCCACAGGCGAAGAAAAAGAAGCCCTGAAAGCCTATGCCCTGAAACTTCTGAACGATAAGTATGGTATTACCGAAGGGGATTTCCTTGCTGCTGAATTGGAACTTGTCCCAGCAGTGAAAGCACGCGATGCCGGCTTTGACAGAAGCATGGTAGTAGGTTACGGTCAGGACGATCGAATCTGCGCCTACACCGGTTTAAAAGCAATGCTGGATAACCTTGGCAGCAAGCCCAAACGCACCATGGTAGTATATTTCTCCGATAAGGAAGAAGTTGGCAGCCAGGGTAATACCGGCGCACACAGCGTGTTTATCAAAGATTTCATCGGCAGCATCATGGAGCATAATGGTGAGAGCAATAGCAGCGCAAACCTGCGTAAAGCTTTTATGAACGCCCAAATCCTCAGTGCTGATGTAACCGCAGCTATAGATCCGAACTATCCCGGAGTGCACGAGAAGCAAAACGCCGTGATGTTCAACTATGGTATCGGCATCTCCAAGTTCACCGGTAGCGGTGGAAAGTATAGCTGCAACGATGCCAATGCAGAGTTCGTTGCTAAAGTGCAGAATATCTTCACCGAAGCAGGCATCTTCTGGCAGACAGGTGAGCTTGGTAAGGTGGACGAGGGTGGTGGCGGAACCATTGCTTACATCCTTGCCAACCAAGGTGCCGAAGTGCTGGATTGCGGTGTAGGCCTTATGGGAATGCACTCCCTTTATGAGCTTTGCTCCAAGGCAGACCTGTATTCCACCTACAAAGCCTATAAGTGTTTCTTACAGGCATAGTGTAGCTCGCTTGGTGAGTATAAACATATAATTGATGTTTAAGTATCTGCTCCCGGTCTTTATCTTCTTGGCTGTATGCCTTCCCCAATGGAGCATGCAAGCTACGCAAGAGGCAGAGCAAATTGCCTCCGCCATAGCCTCGGAGATACAGACCGCGGAGCCGATTTTTTTGGATTTACGCACAGGGGAATGGACAACGGCACTTAGCCAAAGCCTATCCAAAATGCTCATCTCCAGAGGTGCAGACCTGCGCGACAACCCTTCCTTGAATGCGCCTAACAGTATCAACATGGCAGATTCCGACAGCCTGATGCCGATAAACCTGAAGAGTTATGGACTAAATTCTGCCATCTTGGTTCAGGTGAACTTGAATGTTAAATGGCAGGAGAAGGTAGAGAAGAACTTCTTTTCCTACCGCAGTTCCCGCCATCCCATTTATAGTTTTGAGACCCGGCAGATACACTTGCCAGACCAGAGGATAGTTAAGATAAACTCATACGATTTTAACCGAATGGATGCCCCGGAGACAGAAGCTTCTCGTTTGCGCTTGCGATGGTTTGAACCTATCGTGGCTGCCACGGCAATTGGCTCTATGGTATTTCTCCTCTGGAATTTTAACTAAAGGACTGAATATATGCGTCGTTTACTTATTGTAATCCTTCTTCTCATGCTGGGGCTTTCTGCTTGCAGCCGCAACAAGACACAGCTTAGCACCGAAGCAAGATTGAAAGCTGCTGATGAGCTTTTTGCCAAAGGGAAATATGCCCGTGCTGCTTTGATTTATGATGAAATCTCCTTCGAACGCAAATCTGCAGCCACTGCCTATGCCACTCTGAAACAAGCAGATTGTTACTTTGAGATAAACAAGTTTGCCGACGCACAGGCAAAGTACGAGCAATTCATAGAATCCTTCCCCGATCATGCTGATACGGGTACTGCCTATTACAAGGTGGGGGTGTGCCTCTTCGAACAATCGTTATCTCCACACTATGACCAAACAGAAACCATATCCAGCATCGAGGCATTTCGCGTGTTTATCGATAAGTATCCCGCCGACTCCCGCTACGAGGATGCCTTGGGTTACATCCGCAAAGCGCAGTATAAGCTGCTGGAAAAGTCCTATCTGAACGGATATATCAGCTATAAAATGAAGGACTATAGTGCAGCTTTGATGTATTTTGACGAGATTACCGGCTTGAGTAACACCGATGAGCTTGACCGCAAGTCCCTATACTATTCTGCCAAACTGCATCTGCATCAGAAGAACAACGAGTTAGCAAAGCTTTCATACGACAACCTTTTGGCAAAGTATCCCGATTCCAAAGAGGCAAAACGGCTTAGTCGCCGCTTCAAATAAATGGAGCTTATCCCTCTCGGCGAGCTTATAGGCTATACTGCCATCCTGGGTGGCAGCTTCGACCCTGTTCATTGCGGGCATCTGCACATTGCTACCCAGGTGCTGGTTAAATGTCCCGTTACAGAGCTTCACTTTGTCCCGTGTGCTAAGCATCCTTTTAAAACCGATACGCTCCACCTCAATTATTCCGAGCGCTGCCGTTTGCTTAGCTGCGCAATCCAAGCTGAGCCCCGCTTCAAACTTTCCCGTGCCGATGAGAATGGCAGTGGGTTCACCTCACACATGATGCAAAAGCTGACCCGTGACTATCCCTCAAAGCACTTTGCTTTCATCATCGGCAGCGATAACCTGCCTAGTCTGCATAAATGGCACGACTTTCCCTGGCTTGCTGCTAACCTGCATTTCCTCATCCTCCCCCGTCCGGATTACAGCTTGGATGAAGCCAATTCGCTCCCTATCAGGTGCAGCATCCTCCCGATCCCTCTTTCCCCTATATCTTCCACAGACATCAGGAAGCGCATTGTAGCCGGAGATAGCATTAAAGACTTAGTCCCCGCCTGTATTGAGGATGATATCATCCAACTATATGGGCATAGATAAGGATAAACTATGGAAACGAAGAAATCCAGCTTTTTGGACCGTATCCCCCTAAGCCCACGCCAAAGCCTGGGGGAAGAAATTGCCAATGCCATCACGCATGGTGTGGGCATTGGACTCGCCATTGCCGCACTGGTTATCCTGGTGGTTTTTGCCGCCAAACAAAGCGATACTTGGAAGGTTGTGGCATTCAGCATCTATGGCGCAACAATGATAACCCTGTATCTCTCGTCCACCCTGTACCACAGTTTTCCCCAACCCAGAGTTAAGCGTTTCTTCCGCATCATGGACCACTCTTCCATCTTTCTGCTCATTGCCGGAACATACACCCCCATCACGATAGGAACCATGCGTGGTGGTTGGGGCTGGACTCTGTTTGGCATCATCTGGGGTTTAACCATCGCCGGAATCTGCCTGAAGATTTTCGCCTTGGGCAAGCTTAAAACCATGTCTGTGGCAGTGTATATCATCATGAGCTGGATGGTGGTAATCGCAGTTCGTCCGCTTATGGCAGCGGCACCACATTCCTTCATCATCTGGATGCTCATTGGTGGTGCAGCGTATATGCTGGGCGTTATCTTCTATGTTGCCAAGCGCATGCCCTACCATCACAGTGTATGGCATCTGTTCGTGTTGGGAGGCAGTATCTGCCATTTCTTTGGGATGCTGCAATTGCTGAA
>CALDSN010000107.1 GCA_937924555.1 uncultured bacterium
TGCAAGCAATGCAGGAGTTTGCCGTTACCAGCGGTAATGAAACCAGACCTTTAGATAAGCCATTCATCGTGATGGCAACCCAGAACCCTATTGAGCAGGAAGGCACCTATCCCCTACCAGAAGCTCAGCTTGACCGCTTTATGTTCTATATCAGCATAGATTACCCCACATGGGAAGAAGAACTGATAATAGCCGAAAGCACCACCGGCACTGATGTACCTGTGATTAAGCCTCAGCTTAGTGCCCAACAGATAATTGGCTTCCAACAGTCCATCCGCAGCTTGCCCGTGAGCGAGCATGTGTTGAAGTATGCCGTTAAACTCGTGCGCAACACCCGTCCCAACACTCCGGATGCATCCCCGCAGATTAAGCAATGGGTTGCCTGGGGAGCAGGACCTCGTGCCTGCCAATACCTTATCCTGGCAGCAAAGGTACGTGCAGCCCTAAGTGGCAGATTGACCCCTTCGGAAGATGACGTTAAGGCATCTGCCGAGATTGTGTTACAACACCGTATTATTCCTTCTTTTGCTGCTCAGGCGGAAGGGATTAACTCCAAACAAATTGTCCGTAAGCTCCTGGAGGAAACATGAGATTACTCCTAACTGTCATCCTGCTTTTCACTTTATCTTGTTCTGCCTGGTCGGTGGAAAACCGTTATCTCTACCCTCTTGCCCATGTAAAGGGAGTAACTGCTCTTTCCATCATGGAGAACGACGGACTAATATACACCCGAAACAACAATCAGGTGTTGGTGTATTCCAAGTTCAATGCTTGGCAACCTAGGCTGGAAGCAGGCTTTTTCTCGCCTTTTATGATTGAGGACATGGAGAGCCAGACCGGCAATTACCTTTACATCGCTTCGCGAGAGCCCACCAATCAGATAATCCCCATCGACACCCTTGCCACCAGTGGCAAGATATTCTTCCCCTCAACGGCTATTGGCGACAAGCTTACTCGCGAGGGATCAACCCTTTACATCGCCGATCGCTTCAAAGGAATTGACATAGTGAACATCGGTAAGGGGAGCAAACGCGAGCTACTCTCCACTTTCAGTGAGAAATGGGGTATCCGTGACTTTGTCGCTTCCTTTCCCTACCTCTTTGCCCTGAATGACTTTGGCTTGGTTGCCGTGGATGTAAGCGATCAAAGCAATCCTCGCTCCGTTGCCACCAATTACCAGATTGCCGATGCTAATTGCTTGGTGAAAAACGACAATACCCTTTGGGTGGGTGCCGGTAAGAACCTGCTGGCATTCAATATCAACGACCCCGAAAACCCACTGCTCATCAACCAGTTCCGCTTGGCAAACGAGATTACCTCCATAAAAGTGAAGGATAATTTATTGTATCTGGGGTTAGGCAGAGGTGGAGTGAAGATACTGGATATCTCCAATCCATTCAAGATACAGGATATTAACAATATCAACACCCAGTTCACCGTGTATGATTTGGCATTGGCAAACGATTATATCTTCATCGCCCTCGGTAAAGACGGGTGGATGATATACGAATATCGTTAAAGCTAGTCCATCGCCTCTTCCCTGTTTCAATTACTATATCATTACGGACTCATTACGGTCAAAGTCCGTGGTGAGTCCGTAATAATAGCGTAATGATACCAAGCAGAAGCTAAGGGGCTGATAAGCCTAGTTTACTTATCTAATATGAAGCCAACACGTTTACCCAACACATCCATCTCAAAAGCGGCAACCCCATCCAAGCGACTGTCATAGAACAGATAACCTTCTTTAATCGCACCGGGCAGCAACTCACCGAAAGAAAAGCTGTTTGAGATTAGATCATAATAGGCATCCTGCTCCTTCTGCTCATCCCTCACTATGGTATTATCGTCGCTAATGGCAAAAGGATTCTGATAGTCTTTCAGGAGGGAAGCTTGTCGCATATTGGCAAGAATAAGCTCCAGAGGCACGCTGTCGAACTGCTGTCCTCCGGCAATAATGCCGAAAGAACCCGTTTCAATCCTGCGCTTCTGCATACCGGTGTTCTTAACTCGCAAGTATATGGGAAAGAACCTGTTCCCTACCGCACCATTAGCACCACTGTAGCTCTGGGGACGGATGGCGAAAAGCAGCGAATCCACCTTTGCAAGCGCATAACGGCTTTCGGTTGCCACACCCGGAGCGGGTACATACTGGCGAATGGAGCAAGCTCCCGACAGCAGGATCACTGCTGCCGGGATTAGCATACTCATCAGTTTTACTATATGTCCTTTCAAGCAAGGGGAGTTCAGCTGGTATAAGCTGAATATACTTGCGTTATTCTTCGTCATCACCTGCATCATCGGTTTCTTCGACTTCGTCGATATCTTCAGAGAGATCATCCACTTCGGTTTCGGGGATATCCTCAGCTTCCACCAAGTCTGTAAGGTTCATGGTGGGTTTCTGCTTCAAGGTTTCCACTTCTTTATCCAGTGTTTCATCATCCGGCTCTGCGGGGACGATGGAGATATCGCGCACCACATCATCTGCAGTGAGATTAATCAAGCGCACGCCTTGAGTATTGCGGCTTACTTGAGATATCTCGGAGACCTTTTGACGGATAATCATCCCATCCTGGGTGATAATCATCAAGTCGTCCTCATCGCGCACCAGCATCAAGGCAGAGAGGTGACCGTTACGCTTGGTGGTTTTAAGCGTGATAACACCTTTGGAGCCGCGTTTCGTTGGGGTGTAGCTGGAAATCGGGCTGCGTTTACCGAAGCCGTTCTCGCTAACCGCCAACAAGCTGGAGGTGTTTGTCTCACCATCTTCCTGCATATCTGCCACTGAGGCGATGGTCATGGATATCACCATATCATCGTCACGTAATCTGAGACCGCGCACACCTTTGGTGAAGCGTCCCATGGCACGGATGTCGCTCTCGTTAAAGCGGTTGCAATATCCATTGCGGGTTGCCATTAGGATGTTGTCTCCCGCTTCGGAGATTCTGGCATCAATCAGTTCATCATTATCCATCAGCTTAATGGCTTTGATTCCATTGGCACGAGGACGGGAGAAGGCAGTAAGCGGAGTCTTTTTGACCAAGCCCATGCGGGTGCACATGATGATGTTCTGGTCGGGATGGAAGTTCTTCAAGGTCACAAATGCCTTAATCTTCTCCCCTTCGGCGAACTTCACCAAGTTCACAATAGCCTTTCCACGGGCTGTGCGTCCGGCTTCAGGAAGCTCGAACACCTTAATCCAGTGACACATACCGTGATCGGTGAAGAGCAGGATGTATGAATGCGTGCTCGCCACAAAGAGATATTGGATGAAATCATCCTGTTTGAGGTTGGAGGCAGAAAGCCCCTTACCTCCGCGTCCCTGAACCTTATATGTATCAACGGGTAAGCGTTTCACATAACCATCATGAGTGATGGTAACAACCACAAGCTCATCGGCAATCAAATCCTCAATATTGAAGCTGCCGGCAGGTGCCTGGATGATAGTTGTGCGGCGTTTGTCGGCAAACTTATCCCGCACTTCCATGGTCTCTTCTTTAATCAGGTTCATTCTCAGTTCGCGATGCTCCACTAGTTCCGTAAGACGGGCAATGGTGAGCAGCAGTTCACGATATTCGCTTTCAATCTTATCTCTTTCCAGCCCGGTTAAACGCTGTAAACGCATCTCCAGGATAGCTTTGGCTTGTATCTCACTTAAGCCAAACTTTTCCTGCAGTGCTTGGCTGGCTTCCGGAGGAGTCTGAGAAGCACGGATGGTGGCAATAACCTCGTCTAAATGGTCGAGAGCAATGCGATAACCTTCCAAGATATGAAGCCTGTCTTTGGCGTTGCGTAGTTCGAACTCTGTGCGGCGTAGCACCACATCGTGGCGGAATTCGATGAAGTTATGCAGCATATCCTTCATGTTCACCACTTTGGGGACTCCATCGATAAGGCAGAGGTTAATCACACCAAAGGTGGTTTGCAATTGGGAGTACTTATAGATAAGGTTGCGGACAACCTGTCCATCGTGATTGCGCTTCACCACGATAACCACGCGCATACCGTCTCTGCCGGATTCGTCGCGAATATCGCTGATGCCTTCAATCTTCTTTTCCTTAACCAGTTCCACTAAGCGTTCAATAAGCAGTGACGTGGTTACCTGATAAGGGATAGAGCGAATGATAATCTGCTCGGTATCGTTTGGCAGAGTAACCATTTCGGTCTCACCTCGGAGAACTAATCTGCCGCGACCGGTTTCGAAATAGTCCTTGATGCCATCTGCACCCAATACAAATCCACCGGTGGGAAAATCAGGACCCTTAATGTATTCAAGCAGTTGCAAGGGTTCCATATCCGGGTTATCAATCAGGGCAATCATGCCATCACATATCTCACCAATATTGTGGGGAGCGATGTTGGTTGCCATACCCACAGCAATACCGGAAGAACCATTCACCAGCAGATTTGGTATTCTGGCAGGGAAAACCACAGGTTCTTTGCGAGTTTCATCGTAGTTACTTTTGAAATCTACGGTATCTTTCTCCAGCTCAGCCAGCATTTCCAAGGTTATCTTCTGCAATCTTGCTTCTGTGTAACGCATGGCTGCAGGTGGATCACCATCCTGCGAACCGAAGTTTCCTTGACCATCTATAAGCTGGTAACGCATGTTCCAAGGTTGTGCCAAACGGACCAGAGTGGGATACACAACCTGTTCACCGTGAGGGTGGTAGTTACCGCTGGTGTCACCGGCAATCTTGGCGCACTTACGGAAATGTCCCCCAGGGGTGAGATTAAGTTCGTGCATCGCGTAAATTATACGCCTCTGGGAAGGTTTCAAACCGTCTCTGATATCTGGTAGCGCACGGGATACGATAACGCTCATGGAGTAGTCCAAATAAGCTTGTCTAAGCTGATCTTCTATCTGGACGGGTATGATTTTTGTAGTATCAGACATCTATCTCTTACTCCTTACACATCTAAGTTCTTGACATAACGGGCATTAGTTTGGATAAAGTCACGGCGTGGCTCCACTTCATCACCCATAAGAATGGTGAACATCCGGTCTGCTTCTATGGCATCATCCATTTTGACGGAGATGAGCGAGCGATTGGCAGGATCAAGTGTGGTTTCCCAAAGCTGTTCGGCGTTCATTTCACCCAAGCCTTTGTAACGCTGCACCATCACACCTTTCTCTCCTAGCTCAACTATTGCTTTATCCCTTTCCATCTCGTTATACACATAAACCTTCTGCTTCCCTTTGCGCACAAGGAACAAAGGCGGCATAGCAATGTACAGGTGACCATGTTCAATTAACGGACGCATATAGCGATAGAAGAAAGTCATAAGCAGTGTGGAGATATGGGCACCGTCCACATCGGCATCAGCCATGATGATAATCTTATGATAACGGATTTTGTTAACATCGAAGTCCTGCCCAATACCAGCACCTAAAGCAAGAATGATGGGCTGTATCTTATCGTTGTTCAGTACCTTGTCAACACGGGCTTTTTCTGTATTCAGCATCTTACCCCAGAGGGCAAGAATTGCCTGGTATGCACGGTCTCTACCCTGTTTAGCAGAACCACCCGCAGAATCTCCCTCAACCAGAAATAACTCGGTTTGAGCAGGATCATTCAGAGTGCAGTCGGCAAGCTTACCGGGAAGAGACCCACTTTCCAACACAGACTTGCGTCTGGTGAGTTCTCTGGCTTTACGGGCAGCTTCACGGCTACGAGCAGCCATAATGCTCTTTAAGGTTATGTTCTTTGCTTCGCCGGGATGTTCCTCAAAGAAGGTCATAAGCTTCTCATAAACAGCGCTGTTAACCACACCTTCCACTTCTGAGTTCTGTAGTTTGGTCTTTGTTTGACCTTCGAACTGGGGATCAGATATCTTGATGGAGATAACAGCCGTGAGTCCTTCACGAATATCTTCCCCAGAGGGGCTAACCTTCTCATTTTTGAGCAGATCGGCATTCTTGATATAGGCATTGACCGCTCTGGTTAAACCGCTCTTGAAGCCGCTGAGATGAGTTCCACCCTCTATGGTATTGATGTTATTGGCAAAACTGAATATATTTTCCTGATAGCCTTCGTTGTATTGTACGGCAACTTCGAAGTTTAAGCCATCTTTCTCCGCTGAAATGTAAATAGGTTTGGGGAACAATGGTTTCTTGTTCTGGTTAAGGTATTCCACAAAGCTCTTGATACCGCCATCATACTTAAAGTCGTGCATCCGATCGCTACGCTCATCCTTAAGCACAATGCGCACACCGCAATTGAGGAAGGCTAACTCCCGCAAGCGTGTGGTAAGATAGTCAAAACTGAACTCCGTGGTCTCAAAGATTGTGGCATCCGGGCGGAAGGTGACAATTGTACCCCTGCGCTTGGTTTCGCCCAATACCTTGAGTTCTGTTACCGGCACACCCCTTTCGAGGCGCATGAAATACTCTTTGCCATCCTTATGGATGTTCACTTCCAGGAATTCGGACAAGGCATTAACCACCGATACGCCCACACCATGCAGACCACCGGATACCTTGTAACTCTTATCGTCGAATTTACCACCTGCATGCAATACCGTAAGCACCACTTGCACAGCAGGTAAACCGAGTTCCTTTTGAATATCGACAGGGATACCGCGACCATTATCGTCCACCCTGATATTACCTTCGGAAGTGATGGTAACAATAATCTGATCGCAATGACCTGCCAAAGCTTCGTCAATCGAGTTATCCACCACTTCATATACCAAGTGGTGCAAACCCCGTTCCCCTGTGCCACCAATATACATTGCGGGACGTTTACGAACGGCTTCCAAGCCCTTCAACACCTTAATGTTACTGGCATTGTAAGTTGAATTCTGCATATTCTATTGTCTCCTATAGTTTTACGCACTGTTCTAAGAGCATCCAATTGACAACTGATAATCAGCACATAATAAATACTCTTATCTTGTTGCCACACTATATGATATCCTCTTTGTGTCAAGAAGTTTCTTGCTCAATCACACATTTATAACTTGTTCTTATACAAGTAGTTGCAACCTTGCTAAAAGTACTTGACAAGTAGTCCCCACAAAGCTGAAAATATACGATACGATGTAAGAGAAAGAAAGCTGGGTTTTTCCTTGTGTATATCCATAGTAACTTGCCTTAAACGTGCCATAAACTGCGTACAAACCCCGCTAACTTTTCACTTTTGAGTGTTTGCCTTGTCACTGTTTTCACGACTTAGGCTGTATACTTAAAAGGGTGAATCTCCAGTCAACCAAAATCAGGAAAGACCAATGTCGAGAACTACCACACTCTTGTATGATTTCGAGTAGCTAACTGCTTTTCTTGCATCGCGTTTCATTATTCATCCTCACTTTGACTGTCAACCAAAATCAGGAAAGACCATCTATTGCCCATCTCTTATATTTCTAATCATTCTCTTATAATCCTCTAATCATTCCCTAATCAGATTAGAGAATCACTATAGCATAACATATGGACAACTCATTATCATATACATGGAGTTAAGAGGAAAATTCTCGAGAATTTCTTAGAATACCTGATAATACCTGAAGGAGAGTATCTTTTCTATAATACAGTAAGGTGGGGAAAAAAGAAAGGGCTTACCGTTGTGGCAAGCCCTGTGATGTTTTATTTCTAAATTAGCCTATTGAAGTACCTTTACTTCCACTCGTCTATTTTGCTGTCTTTCCTTGAGCGTTTTATTACCATTCAGAGGCTTGGTTTCTCCATAACCCTCGGATGTGAGACGAGTTGCTTCTACACCTTTTGTCACCAGGTAATCCACAATGGTCTTGGCTCTGCGTTTGGATAGTTCCAGGTTATAGCTATCCTTGCCGATGTCGCAAGTGTGACCGGATATCTCAATCTTGATTTCCGGATTGGAGAGCATGGTAACTACAATCTCATCGACGATGGGCAGGGATTCCGGCTTAAGAGAGGCTTTGTCGAAATCGAAGAGGATGTTCTGGAATACGAACACTTTCTTCACTTCCAGAGCTTTCAAGGTAAGATTCAACGAAACAGGGCTTCCATCCTTGGGAACTGAAAGCTCCTCAGTATGGAGCATATAGCCCTCTTTGTTAACAATAACTTGGTAAGTATCGGCAATGGGGAGCTTGATATTGTAATAGCCCTTGTCGTCCGTTGTAACCACATCCTTAAATGTCTTACCATCAACGACAGTATTGAACTCCAGCTCTGCTCCGGCAATGGCATTGCCTTTTTCGTCGGCTAACCTACCAAAGACTGTGAAGAATTCAGGAGTAATCACGATGGGAGCTTCTGGAAGCTCTTCGGGAGTAACAATCTCACCATTATCTGTAACAACAGCAACCACTTCACCCTCGGGATTAAGGATAACATCACCATCAGCACCAACAGTCACCAAAGTTTTCTCTCCTGTCGAAGGATCTGTAACGATGTATGAAGCAGGTATAGTGAATGTGAGGTTGAGAGTATATAGCTTTTCAAAGCCATCGGCTTTTCTGTCCGAGCTAATCAGAGCTTCATTGCTGTTGGCAATCTTAAAGAAATGCCTGTCGTTGCGGATGGTGTTAACCGGTAAACCCAGGTTATCGGGGTCACTCCAGTTTTGCCATCCTTTGCCAATTCGAACTGCCCGGAAGATATCAAATCCACCGAAACCTGGGTGTTTATCCGAGGCAAAGAAAAGGGTTCTTCCATCGGCATCCAAGAAAGGTGTTTGTTCGCTTCCGGAAGTATTGATTTGTGGACCAAGGTTAACCGGTGTTCCCCACACTCCGTTCTCTTTGATGCTGAGGTAGATATCGAATTCGCCATAACCACCATCTCTTGAGGAAGAGAAGAACATCAGGGAATCACGCCACACCATGGGGTGCGCTTCCACTTGAGGAGAGTTTAAAGCATCGATGGCAATGGGCTCCTGCCATTTACCATCAAATGTGGAGTAGTAGATATCTCCATCAACCTGGTTACGCTTGAAGTTACCAAAGATATAGGCAGTTCTTCCATCTGTGGAGAATGAACCAATGGCTTCGTTTTTATCGGTATTCAGTTCATCCACAGGGTAAGGTCGTCCCCAACCCGTGGCAAGTCTTTCCGCGCGCCAGATGTTCTCTTTCTCAAAACGCGTGGGTGCCATGGATGTGAACCACATATACTTGCCATCAGGAGTCATCAGCGAGCCATAATCAGAGTTACGGCTGCCAATGTAGGAAGGCATGCTGCGCCAGGAAATGCTGTCAAATATGCTATCCTGGCGGTTAATAATCCTAAGATAGTCTTGGGCTTCTTCTCTGTTCTTGGTATCGTTGGTGGCAAGATATTTATCGAACCACTGCAAGGCTTGAGCAGTATCCGACACAGCAATATTAAGTTTCCCAAGCCAAAAAAGATACTCAGGACGGCTTCCCTCGGCAGCTTTATTGGCTGCAAGGAAATCTCTGATTGCTGCGGCATAGTCTCCCCGTTGGTAATATTCGGTTCCGCTAATGGCATAGCGTTCACCTTTCAATCCAAGAGCAGCCAGCAAAGGCAGGCAGAGAATCAAGAGAAACGCTATTATTATAACCGATCTTATCTTATACATTAGCTTCTCCTCCCTCAGAATCTGAGAATCAGAGATATAATATGATCATCGTTAAAGATATCATGGTTACCTATGCGGTAAACATAGTCCATTTGGATGTTGCGGAACTTTAAGCCTGCACCGGCAGAGAAGCGGCTTTCAGTATCAAATCCCACCCGCACTCCTGTTTGGAAGTTCGAGAACACATCTGCCCAAGTGTTCTTTTCTTGCACATTGATAACCGATAGTTTGGAATCTGCTTCCGGGTCACGCCCAATAGATGTCCAATACTCTCCACCAAAGGCAATGCCGGGTTTCTCGGATTGTTCCCAAACCAAATCTGCAGCAACGGTAACCCCAATGAATGGATATGCTGTAACACCAGCTTGGATTTGATAGGGAATCCTATCATCGGCAAGCGTCCCATATAGGTCGCGGATCATGATTCCGGATTCGATGTATTGGTTAACATCATATTTTGCGCCAAGATCAAGACCAAACCCTGTTTCCGTCTCGCCATCAAGTGAGGAAAGATAGAACTTTGGGGTTACACCATAGCTCATTTTCTTGTAAGTGTTTGCATAACTAAGGGCAATATTGTGATCGGCAGTGCTGAAGGTTCCGGTATCGTTGCCATTAACATCAGCTCCTTGGAAATCATCCACAGAAGCCTCAATCCAGTTAAGAGCCAGCACTCCAAAGCCGAAGCGTTTACCTAATGCAGCGTACTGGTAGTTTCTATCTAAACCCATATTCATGGAATACATAGAAGAGAACTCGATATCTTTCATTCCGGTAAGCCCCGCCGGGTTCCAATAAGCAGCGGTTACATCATTAGCTGTAGCTGTGCCGGCTTCTCCCATCGCTATAATGCGCGCACCTATACCCATGCGGATATAGGTGGCGGCAGAGTTATTCATATCTTCGGCTAACAAGGGAAGCGCAATGAGCAGTATCATTATTAGGATGCTGAGTTTGATCATGCGGGTAGGTGTTTTTATCATCATAGTTTTCATCATTGTCTCCTTATTTAACCGCAATCTTGATTACTTTCTCGAATTGGTTTTGGCTGTCGCTTACAACCACTCTAGCGAAGTAAGCTCCACGAGCAACTTTTACTCCGGCAGAATTCTTCAGATCCCAAGCAATCTCCACTTTATTGGTGATAGTGCTGGGAACAGATAGAGTCCTAACCTTCTTACCTGCGAAATCATATATCGACACAGATAACTGTACATTATCGTTTCTACTAAGCACCACTCTAATGGTCGTGCTTGTCTCCGCAGGATTCGGGAATGCTTTGGAGGTCTCACTAATCACCAAGTTGGGTGAGATTAGCTGTCCATCGTCGATGTTGCTTGGCGGACTCTCCACTCCATCATATACGGCTTTAACCATGTATTGATAGATGGTGTTGTTAACTATGGCATAATCGTCATAGTAGTAATTGCCACCAATCATATCGTTAACAGGAGCTGAATTAAGAGGTGATGCAGAGAAACTGCTTTCGGTAGTTTTCTTGCGATATACATTGAACCCATCAAGTCCACGAGTCACACTAGGCATATTCCACAGGATTCTAATGTGAGTGTCATATATCTCAGTCCAAACATTAATAGGAGCATGCAGAAGCGTGAAGTTCCCAGTGGTGACATTACTATTAACCCAATTGGTTTTAAATGCTTGGGCTTTGACAACCCAATCCTGTTGCGCTCCGGCAATGCTGAGTGAATCCTCATATATTGCAGAACTGCTTGTTACATCACTACCGTCCATAGTATATCTAATCACCGCTCCGGGGGTTGCACAACTAATGCCGAGTTTAAAATCGGCACCATATACCAGATTACCTGCATGACTAAATATGGGTGCATCCACAGTACCAGTAATGGTGTAGATTGCACTTAGCGTAGCACTTGGTAACCAGCCGTCGGCAAACCCTTTTATCTTGATCTCGGTAACAGTAGCCATTGGCAAGCTGATGGGAGCTGTGTAAGCAGGAGAACCAACCGTTGGCTCAGTTCCATCAAGAGTGTAACGAATAGTGACACCGCTGGTCGGAAGAGCAGCGGATGCTATTTCTACACTTTGTTGCGTGGTGTAAATCCCTGCACTGGGGTTGAAGGAAGGCTCAGTTAAGAGTACCTGACCTGTTACACGATAGGTGGCAGTGATGATATCACTCTCCAGCCAATTGGTTTTATATGCTTTCGCTTTAACGGTTGTGACAGAGTTTATCGGTAACGATATACTGGGTGTGAGCGCATCAAAGATTGGTGAAGCATCATTTGGCTCAGTACCATCAGTGGTATAGCGAATGATGGCATCAGTCGGATTGACACTTGCAGTAATTCTTACTTCGGTTGCCTCTGTATAAACCGTTTCGGGAGCAATACTAAAGTATGTTCCCTCAAACGCAACCTTACCGGTGATATTATAGGCGGCAGTGTAAGTTTCGCTAGGAGTCCAATCGGTTTTGTAAGCCTTAGCTTTTATCACCGTAATGGTATTTAATCCTAAAGCAATAGGTTGGCTATAAACCGGTGATGCTTCAGTAGGCTCATCCCCATTTACTGTGTAGTGTATCACGGCACCAAGAGTATTGGTGGTAGTGGAAATCACCACGTTCTGCTCACTAGTATATATAGTTGCAGGATTGGGGGTGAAAACCGTGTTTGTGATAGCTACTTGACCTGTAAACAGATAGTTCAGGCTTAGCACGGGGCTTGGCAACCAATCTGCCTTGAAGCCTCTCAACTTTAGATTCAGGGTTGAGTTCAAGGGTGGTGTAAGCGAGGTAAACAGCGGAGATGTTGCCGTAGGATCGCTACCGTCGGTAGTAAACCTGAGCTGTGCATCGCTTGGGACAAGAGCACCGGTATGACTAATTGTCTGAGATGATTGATATGTGCCGGCAGTGGGGCTGACCGTTATCCCAGAGATTGAGACTTGACCGGTTATTGTGTAAACAGCCTCATAAGTAGGGCTGGCAATCCAATCTGTTTTAAAGGACTTAATCTTCAAGGTTGTACTTGTAGCAACAACAATGGGAACCCCGGGTGTGTAAACGGCTGAGCTAACAGAGGGTTCACTACCATCAGTTGTGTAATGGATAGTTGCTCCGGAAACAACTGTGGCAGATCCCAAGATTATGCTATTTCCAAGGTTCACATTCTGAGCTGTGTAGTAGGTACTTGCAGCAGGTGTGAAGCGAGGAGCAGCAATATCCAAGGCACCGGTCATTACATACTGTGCACTAAGCACCGTACTGGGTGTCCAACCAGATAAGAATCCACGTACCTTAACTGTAGTTGTTGCATTCATCGGCAACACTATTGCGGTACTGTATGCCGGTGAACTTTCTGTCGGATCGCTTCCGTTGAGAGTATATCTCAGGGTAGCACCTGCTGGTACGGTAAGAGTATTTAAGCTCACTGAGGTAGTTGTATTGTAAGTACCCGCAGCAGGTGTAAACATCGGAGTCGACAAAACAACTTGACCAGTGAAGATATAGTTTGCGCTGATAACTGCACTGGGTATCCAATTAGTCTTAAATCCTCTGATCTTGATGTTTAACGTAGAGTTCAAAGGAGGATTTAAGCTGCTAAACAACGGTGATGTTGCAACGGGATCAGTACCATCTGTAGTGTACCTTAACACAGCATCACTTGGTAGCAAAGAACCAGTGGTCGTGATAGTTTGCAATGTTTGATAGGTACCGGAAGCAGGATTTATAGACACACCGGCAATATTCACTTGTCCGGTGATGGTATAAACCGCGCTGTAAGTAGGGCTGGATGTCCAACCTGTCTTGAAGGCTTTAACCTTGATCTCCGTAACACTGTTCAATCCCAGAGGGATCGGTTGAGAGTAGATAGGTGAGTTCTCACCTGGTTCATTCCCATCCGTTGTGTATCTAATGACAGCTCCAAGAGTATTGGTTGTAGTTGAGATAACTACGCTTTGAGCTGTAGTATATACAATTGCAGGATCTGGAGTGAACACAGTCCCAGTTATCTGTACTTGCCCGGTAACATTATATATACCTGTATTAATCGAACTAGGTAACCATCCGTCCTTGAAAGCTCTAGCACGGATCGTGACTGATTGATTTGCCCCAACAGGAATAGGTTGCGTATATATGGGTGAAGCCTCGTTGGGATCGCTACCGTCTGTTGTATAGCGTACGATAGCATCTAACGGCATGGTAACCGTATTAATAACAACCGAGATGGGATTGGTATATTGGTCAGGGCTGGGAGTAAATACTGGGTCTGTCAAGATCGGAAGAGCGTCGTGTAGGGAAAGAGTGTAGATCTCGGTGGTC
>CALDSN010000108.1 GCA_937924555.1 uncultured bacterium
GTTTCTAAACATCGTTATCCGCACTCCTTGGTACAGCCCTCGTTCAATTGTGCCAAGGTTTCTGTTGCACAGTATCAACCCGCTTGATCCTTCCGGCAATTCGCCTAAGCTCATGCAGTCTCCCAATGCGCAATGACATTGCTTGTTACGGTGCATAAAGCGTCTGCCGAATCGATGCATCCTCATCCGATAACCCCTACTAAGCATTTCTTCTCCCGATGTTCCTTAAATTCATATAGATCACTAACATAAAACCTGCGCAAATGGTGTACCAATAAAGGGACTGCATGCTGAACATGAGGCTTTGATAGATTAACGTTGCCACCATCCAAGCCAAGGCAGTTAAATAGGCAAAGGCAAAGAGTAACCATTTCACTCCATGCTCCTTAAAGAGCATTGCCAGAGCTGCCGCACATGGTGAATACAGCAGCACAAAAACCAGGAAAGCAATGGCTGCCGCATTGCTGCCAAATGCCTGCTTGATATTCTGTTTCACTACCGGATTGTCTTCTGCATTATCCGCACTATTATGATCTCCCTGATACAAGCTCTGCATCGTTCCCACGATAGCTTCCTTGGCAAATAACCCGCTAATCAATGCCACAGATGCCTGCCAATTATCGGCATGCACTCCCATCGGCATAAGAAGTGGAGTAATCATCTTCCCCCCAAGCTCCAACAAAGGAACGGGAGCTCTATCCTTGCCAACAGGTAAGGTTATCACTTGCAACAGGTTTATTAAAACGATTACCATCAGTATCGTCTTCCCGGCACGCAAGATAAAATCCTTCAGCCTATGCCAAGTGTGCAGAAAGATACCGTTAAAAGTGGGCACATGATACGGGGGAAGCTCCATCACAAAGTTCCCGGGTTCACTGCGAAACACCGTCTTCTTCAGCATCAAGCCCGTGAGCATCGCCATCACAATCCCAAACATATAAAGCCCAAAGATTACCACATCCGCTCTCTGCGGAAAAAACAGCATCCCTAGGAAGGTATAAACAGGCAACTTAGCCCCACAGGATACAAAGGGGGTAAGGATGGAGGCAAATACCCTGTCCCGCGGACTCTCCAAGGTTCGAGTTGCCATAATCGCCGGAACTGTGCAACCAAAGCCCACCAAGAGTGGGATAAACGCCTTTCCGGGAAGTCCGATGCGACGCATGAACTTATCGGCAATGAAAGCTGCTCTTGCCATATACCCGGAATCCTCCAGAATGGAGAGGCTGATGTAGATAAAGAAGATGGGCGGGACAAATGAACCTATAGTGGCAATACCTCCCCCCAACGCATCGGCAAGCATGTATGTAAGCCATCCTGGGGCTGAAAGATAAGATAGCAGAACAGCCATTTTTTCCACAAAGACCCAGCTCAAAGCACCGTCAATCAAGCCAATAACCGGTTCACTCGCTTTTACCGCTATCATAAACACCAGATACATCACACCAAAGAATATCGGTAAACCCAGAAAACCGCTTAACACTACTTTATCAACCGCATCGGAGAATGTCCACTGACTTTTGTTTTTCCGCCGCACCACATCCTTCACCAAACCACGAATAAAGCCATATCTGTCGTCGGCAATCACCGCAGCAGGCTCTTGCCCCCTATGCTTGGCAATGGCGTTCACTTCCTTCTGGATGCTTGCCCCGGCAGTACTGCTCAGTTTACCGCAAAACTCCGCATCTCCTTCAATGAGCTTAACTGCCAGCCAACGGTTCTGCAGTAAAGAGCTGTATGCTTTGTCGGCAAGCTCCCCCCGTTTCTCCCTTCCGTTTATCTTGGGGCTGACCATCACATTATCGTCCAAAGCAATGCGCATGATGTTATCCAGATGCAGCTCCACCACATCATCATAACGGATACACTGTGGGATGCCGGGCTTGGCAAGGCACTGGTGCACTTTATCCATCAAAGGCTCTAGATTCGGCTGCTTGTTCAGCACCATCTCCACCACGGGAAAGCCCACATGGGAACTGAGGTGCTCAAGATCTATGCTGATGCCGTTTCGCTGGGCAATATCTGCCATACTGAGGCACATCAAAAGCGGTGCACCAAGCTCCATAAGCTGCACACTGAGATATAGATTACGCTCAAGATTGCCAGCATCCACAATGTTTATCACCAGATCCGGCTTTTCGTTCAAAATATAGTTTCGTGCCACTTGTTCATCGGGACTTCCTCCGCTGAGGGAGTATATCCCCGGGAGATCAATTATCTCATAGCTATCATCACCATGTTTACATATCCCGGACTTGTGCTCAACGGTAACTCCAGGCCAGTTACCAACAGTCTGCCTTGCTCCGGTTAAGGCATTGAAGAGGCTGGTTTTGCCCACATTGGGGTTGCCCGCAAGAGCAATAATGGGCTTTTCTCTACTCATTATGATTCTCATTCTCAGTTGTGCTGCATTTCCAGCATAATCCGCTGATGTTCAGGCTGATGTCTTCCGCTTTGAACTTGATTGCTTTTGCTTGCTCATTGATAGCTTTCAGCAAAGCTTGCAGATCTGTCTCAATGATTCCCCCACAGGCTTGACACAGCCAATGCACATGCTTGGGATGCCCAAAGATATGCTCATATCTGTCGCGTCCACTGCTGCGCACAGCCCTTTGCACCAATCCTGCTTCCAAGAGTAAGGGCAAAGTCCGATATACTGTCGCTAATGAAACCTCTGTGGTAATCTGCTTCACCTTGGCATACAGCTCTTCGGCATTGAAATGCTGGTGCAAACTGAATGCTTCATCCAGAATATGCTTGCGTGGGGCAGTTAACTTCAAGCCCTTAGTGCTGAGAAATGCTTTGAACTTAGCTTCATAATCTTGCATCGTTGCTTCCTTGTAATGAGAATCAGTCGCAATATTGCGAAGCTTGGAGATTTGTCAAGGCATAAATGTTAAGCAGACACTAAGCTACATCTCAGAAAGCATCAATCTACTCACATAGGGGGTAAGTGTAGAGCTAGATTTGTTGCGCTTACTTTATTCTGCCCTTATCAGATAGAATTTCATAGGTTGAGCAGGGAGAAGTGGATTGAAGCTGTCCACATACTGCGTTCCGCTGCTTTGCCCAATTTCGGTGTAACTATCCATTGAACCGGGAGTATTGGCTCGATAAATTCGATAACGCGTTGGTGTAAAAGCCGCTCCGTATGTGTCTTGGGTTACCGGTAGCCATTGCAATTGCACATCTCCGTTGGGCAGCTTAAGGATTGTAACAGCATCAGGAGCCAAGGGTCCCCTATCGGTCACCACTGTCTCCACCGAAATCAAACGGTACTCCGGTGCATCACCTCCCTGGCACAGGATGTAGGTATCCGTGTAGCTGCCGAGGGGAAGGGAGGTGTCTATCATGTTCAGCATCAGATTCTGGCTTGCTCCTGCTGCGATTGTCCCTATCTGGGGACTTATAATATACCGCGACCCTCTGTCAAAGCTATACATATCATTTACTTGCGCTTGACTGAGTGGGCTGTTGAACACACACAATTCATCAAGGTGGCCTGAATAGCTGCCATACACATAGCTGCCTATCTCATGACTCAGCCTGGTATAACTGCGCTGACTGCTGATGCCTGTTCGAACCAAAGTTCCGTCGAGGTAGAGCTTAGGCGCATGATTGGTGAAAGTTACCGTATAATGGTGCCATCCGGATAGATTTGCGCTGTAAGACAGCAGACAAGGCATATAGCCGTGACCATGCTCCATCAGCATTATTCCATTGGTGCCCAAGGCTATCCCAAAGCCGCCCCAATTTGATGTACCACCCCATTCCGGTCCAATCAGATAGTTTGCATACATCGGAGCATTGCTATATGATTGGCTATACATATTCTGAGTAGAGACCGGCTTTGCCCAGAATGATACCGAAAAGTCATTCTGCACGGCAAAATCACGCGTTGTGTATTTGGCATAGCCATCAAAATACACTGCACTGTCCACATGCGAGTCTTTGTCCTCAACAAAAGGCATATTGACAATCGTTCCGTTTGTGCAGGTAAACAAATCATCGTAGATACCATCAAAGGGGTAATACGCCAACTGCTGTGTTCTTACTGTTTCCGGAACTTGAAACAGACTGTAACTGTGCTCTGCGGTTCCGGTATTGCTCACTTCCAAGTATGTTCTTGCCGAGTTACCCTGAAGCACGCCTAAATCTACCTCGGCAGGGATTGGGTTTAGTTCCATGATTCCGTGCAAACACAGAGGTAAACTTATAATCAAAATCAACGGAAATACAATAGCTTTGAGTTCCATAACATACTATCCTTATTGGTTTTTACTAATTAAGCTAACCGAGTTACAGCATAAGTCAACGCCATATCATGGCATTATATCTTCCGCCTTCACTTCAGGATGATGATAGCGTCGTTTCTTCTGAGTCTTGTTGCTATATTGAATTGCTTGTTTGGGACACCAATGCAGGCATGCTAAACATAGCTGGCATTTCCCCTGCCAAACAGGTTTACCATCCTTCATTTGGATGTTCTGCACTGGACAAATATCTGCACAGAGCTCACAATGGATGCAAGCTTCCGTGCTGTGAAAGTTATAATCCTTACCCCCGTGATTGGCATAGCTTTTACGATAATAAGAATCCAATAACCGTGCAAACAACCCCTTTCTTGGCTTAAGCGGAGTTACTTTTTGCTGATTAATGTCATGCGCAATGGCATCGACACTCTTCCCCGCATTGGCAAATAGCTTCAATTGTCTTTCTTGCGAGGCAGTGTTATACATCAGTTGGTAGTTTCCCGGCATCACAATTGAGGCATGATAGGATAGCTTCGCCTGCTTTTCGTTTAGCACCTGATCAATTTGTTGATGCGACATAAAGTCACCGCCACCAAGAGTTGCAACACTAAAGATATAGGTGTTTGGCTTTATCTGCAGTTTGCGGATGAACTCCCGCAGCAGCATGGGTATTCCGCAGAAATAAACAGGGAATACGAACCCAATCATCCCTTCCATATCATGCATTTTTGCCAGCGTGTGGGTATTGATTGGAATCAAGTTAGCCTCGTCCAAAAGCTTCGCCAGTTCACGAGCAACAAACAGCGAGTTACCCGTGGCACTTAAGTAAAATATCGTTCTTTGCATCATCGTTCTTCCTGCTTATGTTAGTTTTTTTTGGATGATTTGCTGCAGTCGTGTATCCTCTGCGATCATCCATGTTATCAGAGCTTATTAAGTATCAAGGCATTACACTGGTGTCATAATCAGCTTAGTTTGATTAGTGTCAAGGGAGAAAATAGAGTGCTGAAGTGCTTAAATTTTAGCACATGGTTAGAGCCCTCCTTGGAACAATTCCTCATCATTCTTAGGTGACTCCCTCGTGACTCCCGGGTGAGATGAGGGAATTACCTGCGTATCATCTCCGCATGATCCTCCATTTCTTGCATGGAGCAGAGAAGTGCGTAGCATTTATGTTTTGGATGCTGGTGGGAGGGGGTATCCGAGTGAATCACACTTCAATATTTGTAGTATAAGGCGTGTTATCAGTGTCATTCTCTGATAGCTTGTGGCAAGCAATGAAAGAAACCTCATTCCACTTCTTCACACTATACCCGCCCTCAGTGTGATAAAGAACAATTGCCATAATCCCATACTTCTGGGAATACACAAAGTATATTTAGGCACACATACTTGTCAGGAAAACATGTCTATAACGAATCAACCCACATTTCAGCAGTCATTAATTAATCACTGTTTGCCGGGTTCTTACCACTTAGAAAAGCCGGAATTTGCTAACTCCGTTGCAATAGCCTCCATCAACTCATCTGCTTGAGTAGTTGGATTTATTGATATAACCAAATGATAACCATCGGGGTAGACTGTGAAAGAAAGTGGATCACCGTGTGGGCTTGTATTAGGATACTTCTTCACCGCGACCATCATAGCACGTTTGACTTCTTGTAAATCAGCTTCATAATCCTTACTTTTAAGTTTCAAGCCAGTGATCATTAAGTCAATCTGGCCAGGCATTTCAACTTTGGTTGTCGATATACTGCTCATTTCTTACACCTCACATCTTGTTTTTTTTATTACTAGATCGCTGATAAACACTACTAATTCACAATCAATGTGGACAAAGTTTGTTGTTCGCATTGGCACATTATGGGCACGTAAACAAACCTCAACAAATTCATATACTGCCCTTTATTCTACTTCATCAGCAGCATTTTGTGGGTTTCCTGCTTACCCGCAGAGTTGATCCGGCACAGGTACATGCCTGATGCCAGGGTTTTGCCACTATCGTCTCTACCATCCCAAGTGACTGTATGCTCTCCGCTGGAGAGAGGTTCGTTTACCAGCTTACGAACAAGCTGACCACGGATGTTGTAGATGCTTAGAGTTGTTGGTGCAGATTTGGGTAGAGAATAAACTATTGAAGTATTCGGATTAAAGGGATTGGGGAAGTTCTTCATATGAAAGAGCAAGGACACTCCAATAAATTCATCTTGGGTATCGACAGTCGGCATGTTTCTCAATATTGGGTAGCCATTATTGCTAACTTCTGCTTGCCAGATATCTATAAAATCCCAACCAGTATAAGTGTTTGCTGAAAATGGATAAGTCATTTCATCGGTTGTTCTTCCTTCGCCACCGGAGCTAGTTGCTTGATTGGAGGTTTCAATATTCCAATAGCAATTGTTTATTGTGGCTAAATAGCTATATCCGATGAGACCTCCTACATGATACAACACGCAATCTACGTTTCCTATGCTGTAGCAGTTGGTAATGACGCTACCATATTCACATTGCCCAATGAGCCCACCGACATAATAATGTAACCCAGTAACACTACCCGTGCTGAAGCAGTTGCTGACGGTCGAGTCACTGCCATTAGATCCCAACAAACCACCTACGTTATCCCCATTTCCCATTACACTACCTGTACTAGAGCAGTTTGTGATGCTTGATATATGATTAATTCCCACGAGCCCGCCGATATAATACTGAGAACCTGTCACACTACCTGTGCTTTTACAGTAACAGATTGTAGAATAACTATTCTCTCCAACGAGACCTCCAACCCCTCTGAAAGCATCAACACTACCAATACTATAGCAATCACTTACTGTGGCTTCGTAATTCCGGCCCACAAATCCACCAACTGCACCTGTGCCAGTTACATCACCCGTGCTATAACATTCGCTTATGGAGGAATTGTAGTTACCACCGACAAACCCTCCCACTTCATTTGTACCTGTTACATTACCTGTGCAATAGGAACCATTGATTGTGGATGAGTATCCTGTATCACCAACAAGCCCACCGATAAAAGTCTCGGAACCAGTTATGGTACTTGAGCTGTTGCAGTTCGTGATTGTAGAAAAATTGCTACGTCCTAAAAGCCCTCCAACAGAACCTGTACCGGTTACACTGCCAGCACTATAACTATCTGTGACATCAGATAGATTAAGCCCAATAAGCCCACCGACTTCATAGATTCCTGCAACGTTTCCCGAACTATAGCAGTTGCTGATTGTTACCCTATTTTGTCCCACTAAACCACCGACCTCATAAGATCCAGTAATATCTACATCCACAAGGCCAACATTTTGGATGATAGCTATATAACTATCAGTACTCCCAAACAAGCCTTGATACCTTGATTCAGGGCGATTAATAAATAAGTTGCTAATGGTATGTTCGTCGCCATTATAACGACCGGAGAACTGTCTGCTCTGATTAGAATTTAAATAATCTCCAATCGGACAGAAACCTTGCCCATTATTCCAGTTCACCGTTTCTGATGCATCAATATTAGCTGTTTGGATAAAGTACTTCCCCTGCACCCAATCATCGGGGGTAAGGCTTAGCTGCTGTAAATCAGCAAGTGTTGCAATTTGGTAAGGGCTACTCTCAGTTCCGCTACCTCCTGAATATGCAAACAAGCCCAACGTGAGTACGTGCAATACTACAGCTAATAAATATCTTACTATTTGTGCTTTCACTATTTCGCTCCTTTTCAAGTTGCTCGTGATATTACTACTGGTTCCTTCCCCAGCCATAAGTTACATTTTGCTAAATCCATTACCTTTAGTGCAACATCTGGCGTGTCCGTTACAGGCTCCGTTGCACACCAATCTATGTGTCATCGAGGTTGAGTATCAGCTATTCTTCGAATGGGTATGCTTCCCGCTAACTCGTTTCTTTCCTTGCAGCCCGAAGCAATCACCAGATAGTTAAACGCAACCCAATGAGAATTAAACCACAAGTTTTCTCTTTCACTGCAAGAGACAATATTTATATGGAACAGAAGTAACTATACTTGTTCAATTGTCAAGTGCTTATCAGGCTTCATCAGAGAGCACTCCTCTGTAATGTCCACAAAGATCAACATTTTTCACTAATCCCTCCCTGTGGAAACTGGCATACTTCGAGTTACGAAGCTCACAGTAAGAACTTCCAGTTTTTGGCTCAGCTTAGGGTTATTCAATATAATTCTAGCTTCATGCAACGGGATGCTGCTATTGAGCGAATGCCAACTGTATTGAAAACATATCCGTTGCCGTTATCACTGCGGGAGATAAACACCTTACTATTGGTGACCACATCCCACTATCGTTGCGTGCTCTAGTTGTTTGGTCAGTAACTTCTACCTCCCAATCAAAGAAGCCTATGATTGGTGCGAAATTTGCTTGTGTTAGGCGTAGGAAGATGAATAAATGGAGAGATTGATGAAGCATATCAAATGGTTTGGCATCCTTGTGGTACTCGTTTTACCGCTGATGCTACAAGCTACTTTACCTACCTGTTACTACACTTATGAACAGATCGCGGTAAAACTACAAGAATTTGAAACCGCCAACTCGGACATAGCTAAAGTACACATTATCGGCTACAGCCAGCAGGAGCACATCCCCATCTATGCCATGCAGATATCGGATAATGTCCTGGTGGAAGAAGATGAACCGGCAATGTTATTTGTAGGTCAGGTGCATGCTGAAGAGCTATTGGGAGTGCAAACCACGATGAGCAATATCGAAACAATCTTGCAAAACCGCTCCCAAATGCCGGAATCACTTTGGGTAAGCCAATTTGACATGTGGTTTATCCCCACTCTAAACCCGGAAGGGCACAATGTAGTTACATCCAACACCGACGTAACATATCGCAAGAACAAGCGGGACAACAATCTGAACGGGATATTCGATTATGATACTTCGCAGCCAGGTTATGATATCGATGGTGTAGATTTCAACCGCAACTTCGATTTCAACTGGGTGCAGGGTGACACTTTGATGCAAGCCGGTGGCTTGGAAGTGTATGACTATTATCGCGGACCAGCTCCATTAAGCGAATCAGAGAACCAAGCTTTGAAAGCTCTTGCCGACCAGAAGAAGTTCGTGTATTCCATCGTGTGGCACTCCTCTCGAACCGGCAATCTTTCGGAGAAGCTTTACTATCCGTTTAACTGGAAGGAAGTGCGTCCATGCCCAGATATCAGCTTTATTACCTCGATCGCCAATGGTGTGGGTTCACAGATAGAAAAAGAATCCGGGGTTGGTAGTTACGAAGTATTCCCCAATCTCAGCCGCAAGGGAGCTTTTCACGACTGGATGTACCAGCAATATGGCACCATCCAATTCCTTATTGAGTGCGGAACGCGCAATATACAGCCAGACTCCACCCTGATGGTGAATACCGTGCAGCGATGCAGCCAAGGTGTGCGTTGGCTCTTGAATCGTGCATTACTGTTCTCTACTAATGTCGATTCCAGCTCTATGCTTACCGGCAAGGTCACTGATGCAGTTACCAATCTTCCCCTCGAAGCAGAAGTGATAATCCAGCAACACCATGCCCCATGGTTCAAACCCCGCACCACCAAGCCAAGCACAGGCAGATATTTTCGTCCCTTGGCATCCGGAAGTTATACGGTGCAGATACGCAAAAAAGGGTATTTTGACACGGTCGTCAACAGTGTGCAGGTGTTCAACGGAAACTGGACAACCCGGAACTTTACCCTGCAACCAAAGCAAGCGGCACAGCTTCTCTCAGCTGTGAACAGCGGGCCTAATCCTGTCTCAGCTCGAGTGATTATTGGCAGTTATGAGCCGGATACGCTGTTTGTAGACGGGAACTTTGTCTTCAATGGCTATGAAGGCGAATACCCTATTGAAATCTATGCTGATGGATACTATCCCTATGTAGGCACTATAAACTTGGGTCCCGGAATAAACTGGACAGGATTCCAGCTTAGCCCAGCAACTGAGCTATTCTCCGAAAACTGGGAGTCCGGCACCGATGGTTGGACGATAAATGGTCCCTGGGTGTTAGAAAATGAGCTCTCCGCCTCAGGATTTGCCATAACAGATAGCTGGGAAGGCAGAGGGCATTATGACCAGGATTGCGATGTGTGGATTCAAACGCAAAACCCCATAAACCTCCCTACAGACTCAAACCCATTATTGGTTATTGACTCTCACTTGTACACCGAGTGGACTTTTGACCCTTGCACCATAGCCGTATCCAACAATGGAACTGATTGGCAGGTGCTATGGACAAAATCTGGACTGTGGAACACTTGGCGGAAAGAATATGTATCTCT
>CALDSN010000109.1 GCA_937924555.1 uncultured bacterium
TGGCACGAAGAAAACCAACTTATAATACCTTGTTTGAAAAACGGGGGGATGTGAGATTACAATAAAATATACCTTGACAAACATCTCAAACATTGTTAGCCTGCTCCAGACACATAAGTAGGTGTTTAGCAAAATATTAGAATATTGGAGGAATCATGAAGTACATGATTTGTGTTTTACTTACTTTGCTCAGTTTCAGCATGTTCGCAGTTATCCGTACCGTGGATAATAACAACCCTTCAGCAGGGCAGTTTACTACTATTCAAGCAGCTGTTAATGCTGCGAACAATGATGATATTATCTATGTTTATCCTTCGTTAACACCGTATCAAGGGTTCTATATGAATAAAAGAGTGAGAGTTTACGGAACTGGTTGGGTAGAGAATGGAATGAATATCCGTAATGCCACTATAAGTGGGCAAGTATATTTCCAAGCTGGAGGAGAATATTCATTGTTGAGTGGTTTCTACGGATGGTTTGGGGTCATTTATACGAATGTAAACAACTTTCAAGTTGAGTCATGTACCTTAAATTACTTTAACCAGTCCAATGGATCTACTAGCGACACATCTTATGGAATAATAATCAAAGACACATATTTCAGTGGTAGTTATGCAGGCAATTATCCATACATATCGAATACTAGTATTGCAAATGGTATTAGTATTTTCAATTGCATTTTCAACCAGGGTGCAACTAATGCTAGAAAGATTTTCACGAATGCTTCATCAAACATTACCGTCGTAAATTCTATCCTCAGGTCGGGGACAGAGAGAGTATTTGCCACGTCTAACAGTAGCAATGGCATCCCAACCATGCGGAACAACTATATCGACGCAGCAGGATATTCAGCAGCAGGAGAGGCAAGTGTTTCTTTTCCCTCGAGTTCGTTAATCATGTACAATATCGGGTCGGGCAACTTATTCAATGCTGGGTATAATAATCTGAATGCTTTGCCTGTATCAAGTGTGTACAATTACGCAACTACTGGGACTTGGACACCTATAGATAGCTCTACGGCAATCAATGCAGGTGATCCTGTTGCTGATTTCAACGATCTGGACGGAAGCCGCAACGATATTGGTGTCTTTGGAGGTCCCTATCCATATGATGATAATGGCTATACTACTCTCCCGACTATTACTGACATAAGCGGAACACTCTATACATCCCCTTCTCAGGGTTTGCAGATACACGTAGAAGCCAGTTCTAAACACTGATAATCATCGGGGCAGTTATGAAGCAGGTTCTCGCAACCTTATTGTTGCTGCTGCTATTAACGGCAGTTCATGCAACTAATATCTCAAGATCAGGCACTCCAATTCAAAGGACTAGGATATGATAACCGGTCTAAAGAGATCCAGGAATTACGCAAAGTTACACCCAATGATGTACAACGAGTGGCGAAGAAATACTTGAAAGACCGGGATGTGATAATCTCTGTGCCCTCTAAAGACGTAAAAAGAATGGTTGGAGAATGATGGATATGCCAACAAGGGAAAGAACCATGCATAGAGTTAGGAAGATAAATACAATATCAACCACACTGATAATAAACAAGAAATTATGCCTTGACAAACATCTCAAGGATAGTTAGCCTGCACCTAACACACAAGTAGGTGTTTACAAAAGTACTAGAATATAGGAGGAATCATGAAGTACATGATTTGCGTTTTACTTACTCTTGTCAGTTTCAGCTTGTTAGCCGTTATCCGCACCGTGGATAACAACAATCCCTCAGCAGGGCAATATACAACTATTTCTGCTGCTATTAGTGCTGCAAGCAATGATGATATCATTTATGTGTACCCAAGTAACACTGCATATGCAGGATTCAACGTGAACAAAAGATTGAAGATTTATGGTGTAGGGTGGCAAGGAACAACAGCAAACATCAGAAAATCCATGATTAATGGTACAGTGGTTTTCGAATCAGGTTCCGAGTATTCCGAGCTTTATGGTTTTGATAATGGCTTTGGAATATGGATGAATGGTGTTTCAGGTAACATACTTATAGCGAATTGCTTATTGTCATCTGTTAGTTTTAACCCATCTTACAGTTGGATATCTGCAAACTCAAGTAATTACACCTTCATGAGTTGTATGTTTAACGGAGGAGGGTCAAGAGGTAGATGGTTTGACTACCAATATACACCTACAGGTATACTGATTTCTAATTGCGTCTTTATAGGTTCAGCGTGGTTGATGGATGGTACTTCTTCTAACATAACCGTAATAAATACTATCATTATCTCAACAAATACGCTATTTGCTAATCTCGGAAGTAATCCAAGTCTTCGCAGCAACTATATAAGTGCTACGGGGTTTACAAGCGGTACCAGCACTTCTCCTTCTGATCCTGTGATAGCATACAACATTTCTTCAACCGCTCTATTCCCATCCGGAACAACAAATTATAATAACATACCCTTGAGTGGTGTGTTTGACTCTCAATATCGTCCGATTCCGGGTTCTCCTGCTATAGATGCAGGCGACCCTGCAGTTGAGTATAATGATCTTGATGGCAGCCGAAATGATATTGGTGCTTTCGGAGGACCATGCCCATTTGATGATAATGGTTTTACAACACTTCCGACCATTACCGATATTAGCGGAACTCTTTATACATCCCCTTCCCAAGGTTTACAGATACACGTAGAAGCCAGTTCCCGTCACTGATAAACATCGGGGCAATTATGAAGCAGGTTCTCGCAACCTTATTGTTGCTGCTGCTAATGTTGGCAGTTCATGCAACTAATATCTCAAGATCAGGCACTCCAATAAGTGCAGCAGAGTACTTTATAGATGTGGATCCGGGCTTTGGCAACGGACAAAGCATCCCCATCACCGGGGGATGGAATGTCAGTATGGACTTCAGCGTTAGTACCACCGGATTGCGTAACGGCACCCACAGACTGTATGTGCGTACCCAGAATAGTGATGGCACTTGGGGCATTCCCCAGAGCAAGATGTTCATTGTGCAGGACAAAACTCAGGCTGATCCCACGCCTACCCTTACCCAAGCCGAGTATTACATAGATAGTATCTCCGGCACTCCGGTGCATACAGCTATAATCAGTTCCGGTATTACAGCTTCACTGGATGCAAGCATCCCTACCACCGGACTGCGTAACGGCACCCATAGGCTGTATGTGCGCACCCAGAATAGCGATGGCACTTGGGGCATCCCGCAGAGTAAGATGTTTATCGTGCAGGATAAAACCCAGGCAGATCCCACGCCTACCATTACACAAGCCGAGTACTACATAGATAGCATCTCCG
>CALDSN010000110.1 GCA_937924555.1 uncultured bacterium
GTGAAAGTTGGGCATTATGTCAACTAGATTTTTCTTGACTTTAAATAGAGTAACAATGGGACTCGAATGTTAGTCCATGTTTGAAATGAACATGAGTCGTTTATCGCAAAACAATCTAACCTTAACGCCATCGCCCTCACCCCTCAGCTTTTCTCTGCCTCGCTCTACCCTTCTTTGTGTTCAAATGTATATTCCTGGACTCCATGACATTATTAACCTGTTAACCTGCTAATCTCTAACTTTCTTACTCATTTCTGTCACCAACCTCCGGATTTGTCCCCCTAATAGTTATAGAACAGGATGAGAACGTATTTGGTTCAAGGTTCAAGTTCCAGTGCTGTTACCCGGATAATCCCGCATTAACAACAAGGTTTATGGGAACAGGTGGTAAATGCGCAGAAACAGACTATATTATGTATTTATACATTTGGAACGTATCTTGTATGTGGTTGATTCCCCCTTGGGGCAGCTTAACCAAGGGACACAGATGGATATTATGCTAAAGGAGCAAGAGATAATGAAACGATTTTTACTGCTGGCAATTGTCCTGATAGCCCTCAGCTTTGCCTGGGCTGAAACGACATTGCTAAACGAGAGTTTCGCCTCTCTGGATGGAGAATCCGGGGATGGGACATCAGATATAAGCGCAAGCTTGAACAGTTATACCGACACCGATGGTTTTACGGGAACCAAGATATATAAGTCCATCGGAAGATTAAAGATGGGTTCCTCCAGCGGCTTGGGTTCAATCACCACCCCCACGGTGGATTTATCGGCAAATTCCGGCGAAGCCACCTTGTCATTCAGCTTGCTCCAATATGGCACCGATGCAGGCAAACTTGTGCAGGTTATGCATGCTGCAGATGGAACAAACTTCAGCCAAGTCGGCTCGGATATAACAATCCCCGCTACGGTAAACACTTTTACGGTAAATATCACTGGCGGTACTGCAAGCTCGAAGCTGAAAATCCAAGCCAAGCTTGCCGCCAGTAACCGATTCTATCTGGATAACATCTTGCTCACTCAAGGCAGTTCCGGCGGATTAGCCGCAGTTAGTACGGTTATCGCCTCTGCTATTACCCAAACAGCTGCCTCATCCGGGGGAAATGTTACTTCCGAAGGCGGCTCTTCCGTTACTGCAAAAGGAGTTTGCTGGAACAGCTCAGCCAACCCCACCATAAGTAACTATCTCACCAATGATGGAACAGGCACCGGCAGTTTTGTCAGCAGCCTCACAAGCCTGAGTGCTTCAACATTGTATTACTACCGTGCATACGCCACCAATAGCCAGGGCACCGCTTATGGCGAGGAGTATAGCTTCACCACCAGTGGCGTTTCCCCCCCGGCAGTACCCACTGCCACCGCGGCTACTGCCATTAGTTCCAGTTCATTCACCGCAAACTGGGATGCCGCTTCGGGTGCTACAAGCTACCGCTTGGATGTTTCCACTTCCAACACCTTTGGCACCCTGTTGACCAACTATAACAACTTGACCGTTAACGGCACAAGCCAGGTGGTTAGTGGTTTATCCGCCAACTCACCATACTATTACAGGGTAAGGTCATACAACTCCAATGGCACCAGCACAAACTCCAACACCATAAGCGTCAGCACCTTAGCAAGTGATCCCTATAACGGTTATTACAATTCCGTTGCGGGCTTATCCGGCTCTACTTTAAAAAACGGTTTACATACCATCTTGCATAGCACGCATACCACCCAGTATTCGTATAGTAATCTGGAAACCCAGATGAAGATAACTGACGAAGACCCCAATAACTCCAATAATGTGATTGAGATATATACCGGCTGGAGTGTCCCAAAGTCCAATTATGGCGGTGGGGTTACCGACTGGAACAAAGAGCATACCTGGAGCAAGAGTCATGGTGATTTTGGCGATACTGCCCCTGCGGGAACAGACCTGCATCACCTCCGTCCCTGCGATGCCACGGTGAACTCTTTTAAGAGCAACCGGGATTTTGATAACGGAACCACCTCATATACCGATGCATCCCCTCCCTCTGGTTACACTGGAGCAACAGGATGCAAGTATAGCACCGCAGATGATTTTGAGCCACGCGATGCAGATAAGGGCGATGTTGCCCGAATGATATTCTATATGGCAGTGCGTTATGATGGTGTTGACACCTCTTATGATCTTGAGTTGGTTGACCATGTATATAGTGATGAAGGCACAAACGAACCGTTCTATGGTAAGCTCTCAACTTTGCTTGCCTGGCACAATGCCGATCCACCTGATGCTTGGGAAGCTTTGCGAAACAATCGCATCCAGAACTTGCAGGGTAACAGAAATCCTTTCATTGACCACCCCGAATATGTAGCCTCCATCTGGGGAGGTGCTGCCCCCACCACCAGCGTGCAGTTTAGCGAAACCAGTGCCACAGTAAGCGAAGCAGATGGCAGCATCACTCTCGCTGTGCAAATCAGCAACCCCAGTGCCACGACTGCAACATCCGTTCAAGTTCAGCTTAGTTCCGGCTCTGCCACAGATGTGGGCAACTATAGCACCCGTACCATCACTTTCCCTGCCAATAGCAGCGCAAATCAGACCACAAGCATCACTATTACAGACGATGCCTTATTGGAAGATAGCGAAGCTCTGGTGTTCTCCCTGGTGAATGTTAGCGGTGGAAGCAGTGCTGCCATTGGAGCAAACAGTAGCTTCATCCTTACCATTACCGCAAATGATATCCCCACTGTGGTTGCCACAGCGGCATCTGATATCGGATATACAGGCTTCACTGCCAACTGGGATGCTGCCTCTGGCATTACTGATTACCAGTTTGACCTTTCCACAGACTATAACTTCGGCAGTTTTGTGGGAACCTATCAGAACTACGCTGTAAGCTCCACAAGCCTTGCCCTTAGCGGCTTAACCGAGGGAAGCACCTATTACTACAGAATCAGAGCAGTATATAATGCCAATTACGGGGTTTATTCCAATATTATTACCACCCAGACCACTGCCATCATCGTCATCGATGCTCCTTTGGCAGTTGATGCCACCGCAGTGTCTCACGAAGGCTTTACCGCACGTTGGGAAGCCGTTGCCGGTGCAGAAGGATACAGATTGGATGTATTTAGCGGAAGTGGCGGAGCGTTGACTACAGACTTGCTGATAAGTGAATATGTGGAAGGCAGCAGCAATAACAAGTATATTGAGATATATAACGGCACCGGTGCAGATGTAGATTTGTCCATATACAAGCTGAAGTTATATTCTAATGGAGCTAGTTCCGTTACCAACACCAGCACCCTTAGCGGAGTCTTGGCAAATAATGCCTGCGCGCTCTATAAGAATAGCGGAGCTGTATTGACCCTTCCCGAAGGAGTAAATGCCACAGTTAGCACCACGACAAACTTTAATGGAAACGACACTGTCGCACTGACCAAGACAGTCGGCGCAGACGATATCTTAGTTGATATCTTTGGTAATATTGGGGATAACACATCTTGGAGTAGTGGTACGATTAGTGCCACAAATCAAACCCTGCGCCGAAAGAGCACTGTTTTGTCTGGTGTAAGTGTTGATCCCATTGATCCCGGATTCCCAACTCTTGGTACAGAATGGGATAGCTTTGCTATCGACACCGCTGATGGACTTGGCTCGCATTCAACCGGGGGAACCGCAACCCCAGTTGCCGGATACCAGGACTTAGCCGTTAGCACCAATGTGGTGCGGGTGAACAATCTGGAAGCAGAGACCTCATTTACCTACCGTGTACGTGCTTACAACAGCAGCTATACTACTGCTAACTCGAATACCATCGAAGTGCAGACAACCACCGTAAACACAGGTATCGGAGCTAACACCTGCATTAGCGGAGCTCAAACCACCGTGCTTATCCCTGCCCTCATTGGTTATAGTAATAATGATGTGTCCATTGATCCTACGCTTGGCAGCAGTGATGATTTTGCTGTCACCGTTAGTAGCATCACCGATGGTATCCGCTACAGCATTAGCAGTTCCAATGCCGATGCTTTGAATGCCTCATACATCCTTGCGCATAACGGATTGGGCTTCACCCCTGCAACTGTGTTTTACCGCTTTGATGGAGTGGAGCATAGCGCTGGAGCTTTCAGCTCCGATGCTAATCAAACCAGCCTTAGCGTCAGCGGACTGGTGGGTAGCGGAACTCTGGAAATAGACCTGCTCCCTGCTCCTCAAGCTTTGGACACTCCCGTGGTGACGATAAATGTTAGCGACGGTTTGATAACCCTGTCATGGGAAGAAATTCCCAATGCGGAGTCCTACCGTATAGAAAGCTGCGATACTCCCGATGGAATATACACAAGCGTTGGCACCACAAGCTTACTTTCCTGGAGCCAGAGTGCCTCCGCAAGCAAGTTCTTTAGAGTGATTGCCTTGAGAGATTAGTGGATAAAACACTCACCTAACAGCGATCTCCCCACAGATTGTTGTTGACAGTATAGCGAAAACCACGGGTAAGTTCCCGTGGTTTCGCATTTAAGGCGGATACTGCTGAGAGGTCTATTATGAATATAGTAGTTAGAGAAGTTCAAACACCCAAGGAAATGAAGCAATTCATCTATCTCCCGGAAAAGCTTAACGCCGATCGTCCAAACTGGGTTCCCCCCTTCTATGCGGATGATAAACGGAGCTTTGATCCCAAACAGAATCCATCCCATGCCTATTGCGACCATATTTATGCCTTGGCATACGATGGCAACAAAATCGTTGGAAGAATTGCCGGGATAATCAATAAACGCTTCAACCAATTGTCGGGTAGCTCTAATGCTCGTTTCGGTTACATAGATTCCATAGATAACTTACTGGTTTGCCAAGCTTTGATAGACTACGTCATCGCATGGGCAAAAGCAAAAGGGATGACCAAGCTGATAGGCCCCATGGGCTTCACGGAAGAGGACCCGGAAGGCTTCATCATCGAAGGCTTTAATGAAGTGGTAACTTTGGCTTCATATCAGAATAGAGAATCCATGCCGCGCTATATGGACCAGCTTGGCTTTAGTAAGGAAGTGGACTATGTGGTATATAATGTGCAGGTGGCAGAAGCAAAGACCGAGTTGTATCACAAAATGTTCCTGCGTAAGAGCCAAAGCAAAGAGATAAAGCTATTGGAGTTCAACAAAAAGAGCCAGCTTAAGAAATACATCCTGCCCATCTTCCGCCTCATGAATGAGACCTTCATTCACTTATACGGTTATTCCACCTTCGAAGAACATGAGATGCAAGATCTTGCCAACAGGTATCTCCCCGTGGTGGATCCTCGCTTCATCAAAGCGGTGATAACCCCCGAGGATGAACTGGTAGGCTTCATCGTAGCTATCCCCAATATGTCCCCGGGTATCATTAAAGCCCGTGGGCGCATCTTCCCCTTTGGCTTCATCCATATCCTCTCTGCCATGAAGAAATCCACTCAACTCGATCTCTATATGGGTGCTATCAAAGAATCATACCGCAGTAAGGGAGTGGATTTATTGATGGGTTATGCTCTGTTGGAGTCCTGTGCCAAAGCGGGTATCCGCAATTGGGATAGCCATCATGAGCTTGAAGACAACCTGCAAGTGCGGGGCGAGATGGAACGTGGCGGGGGAAAGGTGTATAAACGCTTCCGCATCTACCATAAAGCTATATAGACGCTATACGATTTTTACCCTTATCT